>JBEICN010000024.1:0-15643 GCA_040383945.1 Candidatus Peribacteria bacterium
AAGTAATTTTGACGAGAACCGTAGCGCCAATAGAAATCGCTGGATCTTTGGGAATATATACTTCTTTAAAATTTCTCGTACGACCCGTCCATGAGTCATCTGTTCCGGAAGTGATGAGAATTTCTTCTTTTCTACCAATCATTCGCGTGTTGCGTGCGTGAGCGGTTTTTTGTAGTATATCGTTCAAAATTGACCATCTTCTTGCTTTTTCTCGTGCTGGCACATCGTCTTCCCACTTCGACGCGACGGTGCCGTTACGAGTGTTGTATCGAGCGATAAAGGCGTAGTCAAATTCACACTCTTGCATCGCTTTTGCAGTAAGTTCGAATTCCTCCAGAGTCTCTCAGGGAAATCCAACAATAATATCCGTAGAAATCGCAAAGAGCGGATCTTGTGATCGAAGATATTCCACTTGCGCCTTAAAATCTTGATACAGATGTTTCCGATTCATTCTTTTGAGAATGTCATCAGATCAGGATTGGAGCGCCATGTGTAAATATGGACAAAGTCCTGAAACTTCGAAATGTGCATTGAGAATATCAGGAGTCATATCATGCGGATTGCTCGATGTAAATCGTATTCGATCCAGTCAGTCGATGTTTCCAAGCTCATTGAGTAACTCTCGGAACGGAGTTGTGATATCGTTTTTCCCCCAGGTAAGCGCTTCTGGATTCCAAAGTTTTTTTCGGGTAAGCTTCCCGTAGCTATTGACATTCTGTCCGAGCAAAGTTACTTCTGTAACTCCCTCTTTGACAAGATTTTTAACTTCCTCCACTATTTCTGGAATTGGTCGAGAAATTTCCCGACCTCGGGTATAGGGGACAATGCAAAATGTACAGTAATTATCACACCCCGTCTGAATAATGACATTTGCGGAGTTTCCTTCAGCGCGTATTTGAGTTATTTTCAGGTACTCTTCCCATTTCTCATCATTTCCAAAATCACGATCCAAAATCACACTCAGCATTTTGGTAAGATATCATGTTTCCTCTATGCGAAATACCAGATCTATATCATTTGATCGTAACAAGAGAGGGTCATCCCAATTCCAAAAGTTCCCCTCTTTTCCAAGTAGTGTGATCGAATAGACTTGATCTCGGTCGGTATTTTCAAGATATCTCTTGGCAATTCCTGTTTTACGAGTCATGCATCCGGTAATTCCGATTATCGGTGTTTTTTCTGATTTTTTGGCAAATTTACGAATTTGTTGAATATATCCAAAGACTTTGTCTTCTCCCTTTTGACGCACAGAGCAGGTGTTGATGATCACTATGTCTGCCAGTGTTGGATCAAGCACTTTTATGCATCAGGACTGCATTAAAACACGGTGAATCTTTTCTGAATCCGCGTAATTCATCTGACATCCGAAGGTCTTGATGTAAAAGGTAGTTTTTGGGTTGATAAAGCTCGTATTCATACAAAGAAGAGATTGTAAAGAAAAGTCGTCGTTTGTAAATTTGAAAAGCTCGCCCATTCCGCATATACTCTCACCATGTCCAAAACTATTTTTACCAAGATTATAGAAGGAGAAATTCCTTCTTATAAGATTTACGAAACACCGTATGTCTTTGCGTTTCTCGATATTCACCCGCTTCAACCCGGCCATACACTCGTGGTTCCAAAGATTGCTGTAGATGCCATGGATGAGCTCGAAGAGCCCTTTTACAGTGAAGTATTCCATGTTGCTCAAAAAATAGCAAAAGCGGGAAAACTTGCCTTTGGTGCCACACGCGCTACCTATCATGTGCTTGGTTTTGATGTACCCCATGCACATCTTCATGTTATCCCAGCGAATGCTATGGGCGAGATAGACTTCCAGATCAAGTCGCCGCAAGCGAGCCCCAAAGAATTAGAGCATGCTCAAAAGCTGCTTCTTGCCCATCTGGATCGATAACCATTATTTATTGTAAATTCAAATGTCACCAAAAAAACTTATCTTCTTTGTCGTAGTCGGATTGATAGTTGCTGGACTCGTCATCACCTTCCTGGTAATTTCTCAGAATACCAAAACCGAAAAGTGACCGAGGGGTCCGGAGAAGCTCACCGTGTGGGTAGTTGGTGATGATACGGTTGGATTTGAGCCAATAATAGCAGATTTTAAGAAACAAAAGACCGCCTACCAAGATACCAATATCATTTTTACGAAGTTTGCGAGCTATCAAGATTATGAGCGCTCTCTCATCAATGTGATAGCCGATGGTAATTCTCCCGATGTTTTCGTAGTTCCGTCGACCGGGGCAGGGCTACTCGAGTCCAAGATTGAACCAATTTCCGATGCGTACTTTGATGGACAGGATCTTTCCAAAAACCTCAATCGCCTTTTTGATTCTCTACTACAGATTACCCCTGCAAAATCCGATAAGTGAGCTGATATTCAGATTATGAAACTCAAAGGAGCTCCACTCGGATATGAGACTATGTGAGCCTTCTACAATCGCTCTGTCCTCGATAGCTCTGTGCCAGCAACTTGGGAGGAATTTGAATCAGCATTTTTGGATAATTCGGAAAATATCCCCGTGGCACTCGGTCTAGGATCAAGATATATTACACAATCTCCGAGCATCGCGAGTTTGTTTTTTGTCCAAAATAACATCGAATCTATCGATAGAATCGGAGAAAATATGGCAAAGCAGGGGCTCGAGGACTACTTGAAATATGCAAAAAGCTCAGGAGACTCCACTGGAATAACTTCTCTAAAATCCACTATGGATCAAGAAAATCGTACGGCAACTGACCTTTTTGCTGAGGGTAAAATGAGTGTTATTTTTGGCTATCCTTCACTGCTTCGAGAAATCGAATATTCTATCAAGCGAGCATGAAACAATGCCGCACTGGAAAAACGCGATCTTCGTTCAGCTCCTGTTCCACAAAAGCAGTCTGGCAAAAAAATAAATCTTGCGAGGTATCACTACTTCTCAGTTTCTAAGTATTCTCAAAATATCGATGCCGCTGCTGAATTTGTAGGATATTTATCAAGTAGCACTGCAGGAAATTTATACTCAGAGGCATTCCCTCAATATGTACCGGCAAGAAATGATGTGCTCGAGACTTTGAGAGAGGAAAAGCGAGTGATGAACAAGACCTTCCCTTGGGTACAGCATGATAGTTTTCTCCCTGGACAAGATATTATGCTTGTGAATTTTGACCGTGGGCTTACCTCGGAGTTTGAGCAGTCATTTGGTCTTGCGCTCGACCGTGCCGATCAGGATGCAAAAGTGATTCTTGATTCTGTACAAAAACAAGTCGCATGCCGAAAAAAGCAGCTTATCGATCGGACAGGTTTTGAAATTTCATGTGAAAACTAGCATTTTTTGCATTCCAATACGGTATATGATAGTGTCATCTTAAGGCATTTCTGCTCACTACTTCATAAACTTCATGAACATGCTTCGTTTGGTACGATTCATCATCATGTTGGTCCTCATGACCTTCCCATTTCTTGCTTGAAATGATTCCCTCCTCAATCCTCTACCTGCTGCCTCAGCTTGGTGTTTGTGAAAGGATTGCGATGATAATTCCAGAGTTCCTTACTGTAATATAGGTGATAACTGTTCACTCGATTCGGGTACGGCTATTGTCAAAGATAATATAAATAATATTCGTACGGATGTTCGTTTTTCAGACTATGTCCAAGGGGTAATTGCCTATATTCTTGGCTTCCTCACGCTTATTGTAGTTATTTTGATACTCTGGGCAGGATTTTCTATTCTGACCGCTGCCTGAGATGAGGAAAAGGTCAAAAATGCCAAGAAAATTATCGTCACAGCGGCGATTGGGCTATTGGTTATTTTCCTAGCATGGAGCATCACCACCTTTCTTCTGGGAAGTTCTGATGGGAAAAACAAAGGGCTTATCAATGCGTCATCCAACATGATGGAACCATTTGGCCATCTGTTTACCATGAATACTGCATATGCTGCAAGTAATGATGCTCGAGGATTTGATTATTATCGTTCCAGAATCGAGGTTATTGCCCAGGCAATGAGTAGAGATTTTGAAGTAGATGGGAAAATTAAGGCAATTAATTCCCAAAATCTTCAAAATACCATCAAAGAATCCATGGATACTTTCCCTGAAGCCAGTCGTATATTTAATACCGACCTTGCGAACAATGTTCTCAATCAGATCGCTTTGGTGCAAAAATATCCAGATTCTGATATTTATGTAGAAAGACTCGCCGTATCGCTCAAGGATTATCTTACAAAAGTTCGAGTCGGTACGATTACTGCAAAAATTACCGCCACTCCTTCTGCATGAAATGCACCGCTTACCACCACGCTTCGAGCCGTGGAGGCGGTCGATCCTTCGGGAGTGACTATTCCAGATTCCAACTACGTTTGGTGGATTCGATGAGCTGGAAACACTCGTACCATTCTTGGAAAGGGGCCGTCCATTGGATATAAATTTTCATCGGAGGCAGTGTATACCGTAAATTTGGAGATCACTTCTGCGAGTCGGAATTCCAAAGGTAAAGTAGATGTTATGCCATTCAATGGCACTCAAGAAGTTAAGGTTTTGCCAAAGCTGGCAAATATCCTTTTGTTTATTAATGGTGCAAACGCGAGTAATGTCGATACCTTCAAAATAACCCCCAATCAAGGACGTGCTGGTATGGTGATTGACGCCTCTTCGAGTACTCCAGCTGCCGGAGCTACCATTATGAAAACAGAATGGGATTTTGGAAATGGGAATCTCGTATCTTATAACGGAGCTCCAAGATTGGAGCGTCAAGTGTACTCACAGGAGTGAATTTATAGTATCAAACTCAAAATCACCACCAATGAAAACCCAGTTGGTATCGTGAAAGAGCTCCGATTGGTTTCTCAAGATCCTATTGCCTCTATTCGTGCTGACAAGACGGTTGGATTTGCCGGAGACGATTTCAAGTTCAATGCTACCAGCAATCTTTCCAACGCACTTTTGAGCTATGAATGGAGTGTCTTGGAGTCTGATGGAGGAAAAACACTTTTTACTTCCAAGAACCAATCGTTCAACTACAAATTTCCAAGAATGGGGGATTTTGTGGTACGACTCAAGACCACTTCTGCAGGAGGCAAGGAAGATACGGATAATCTCAGAATTCAAATTGATTCCAAAAATCCAATCGCAAATTTTGATGCAAAACCAATTAACTCTGAAACACCGAATACCATAGTGCTTGATGCGACCAAAAGTTTTGATCCAGATAGTCTTGATTCTAGCAAGCTCCAGTTTAACTGGACTATTGATGGTGAACGCGTGGATCTCGACAATCCGAGCCGAGGCGGAGCGATCGGTCAATACACCTTCTCCACCAAGGGAAATCACACGATTTTACTTGATCTTACCAATGAACAAGGGAAGACCACACAAGCCAAAAAAGATATACAAATCGATTCGCTTCTCGCCGTTAAGCTGGTGACTACTCCAAAGATTTCACAACTTGGCAATAGTGTCGCCTTTGTGGCCGAGTCAAAAGAAGCTACCGTGTTCGAGTGGGATTTTGGAGATGGAGAAACCATAAATACGGGTGAGTCAAGAGTATTTCATGAATACAAAAAATCCGGTACCTATGATGTTCGATTGCTCGTTCGAGGAAGTGCGGATGCTGGTGCTTCAAATTCTATTCTTCGAAGAGTGTATATTACTGATGCTGACGCTCCTTTTGCAAGTATTGGAGTAAAACAAGGCTCCGATTTTTTACAACCTCTCCCTAATGCTTGTCCTGCGTGAGAAGCGTTTGTTACCAATCGAATTGATGCTATTACCATCTCAGGAGCAGAAAGTGTGAACACAGATGGATCCAATAACGAACTGGAATACATTTGGAAGTATCAAGGAAAAACTTCTACTCAAAAAGAATTCTCATATAAGTTCGATGAACTTGGATGTTTTCCGGTTTCTCTTACGGTTCGCTCAAAGAAAACTGGTAAAACTCACTCATCATCCGTGCTGGTAAAGTCGGAAAATGCGCTTCCTACCTTTGCTTCCCTTGGAGTCTCTGTAGACAAGCCTGGATCAGATCCAGTCGTAGTAAATGTCACCTTGAATAACGCGAGTGATCCAGATGGAGTCATTGTGTCCTATCTGTGGTATTACTACACTGATAGCGATCCTGAACCACAAGACTTCCGCATCACTAAAACTCCAAAAACAGCGTTTGTGGTGCCAAGAATTAACGGTAAATATTTCTTTGCCGTGACCATGGAGGATTCCAACGGCGCCAAAGTAAATTCTGAGGAAGCTCGGGATGAGCGGTATTCTGTAACGCTTGCAAGCGATAATATAAATACTCCACTCATTCAACTCAAAGTTTCCAGCTCTCAAGTTCAGGTTGATAATGAGGTCACTTTTCAGGCTACGGTTAAAAATGTTATAGGTCAAGACTTGACGGAAAAGTCTGAGTTCAAGTGGGACTTTGATGGAGATGGATTCTTTGATCAGACTACCACTACCCCCATGGTAAAACACGTCTACGCCATGCCAGGGAGCTATAATATGAAAGTAAAAGCGGCATACCGTGGTATTTCTAATACCAAATACCAACAAATTACCGTTAAAAACGAAATTATCCCAAACCTTGAATATTTTGCCATTGGAAATGATTATGTATTTCTCAACACGACCACTGGGATGTTTTCCAATGTAAAATGGACTATTGGAGATGCGACTTCCGAAAACCGAGATAGTTTTGTGGTAACTCTCCCTGACGATATGGAGGAGCGAAAAGTCACTCTGGAAGTTGGCGATGGAAATAGCACCAAAACTACGACAGTACCGCTGAGAAAAGATGTTATCAATGCAAATCGTCTCAAGACTTCAAAAGATTCTATCAATGTATTTTCTTACCCAGAAATTACGGGGGATGCCATTATGGTCGAAAATAAAACTGCCGGAGTCTATCTCTATCTTGGAGCAAACGAAGGCGTGTCGAAATATAGTATCGATGCTGATATAAAAGAAGATAGCAATCTCAATGGAGATGCATCTGATGATGCTGACAACAAGGGTACTGATTCATTCACTACTGGTGCACCGTTTCTTATAAAGAATTTTGATAGCAAAAAAGAACGCACCGTTCGGGTTTCGATTTTTGATGCAGCAGGGAAGCAGCTAGGGTCTCGTGATATAAAAATCATTTTGAGCTACGTCGATGAAAAAGTTTCTGCAGAAAATATGGAAACAAAATTGCCAAACTCCATCACGAATACCGAGAAAGTGGGGCTCGAGACACTCAAAGATCTCATCCGTACCAAAGTACCAGAATGACAGCGGGTAACATTTATGAAGCTCTTGACTCAAGTCCAAGAGAATTGGTCTGATGATCGAGAAAAAACCAAGGCGATCATAGATTTCCAACTCGCTATTTCGGAACTTGCCATTTCGGAAGACCAGAAAAATGAATTCTTGACGATTCTCGATAGTTTCTTGCTTACAGATTCTGAGACCAAAGATGACGTAGCACTTGCTACCAGTGTACTGAAGAAGCTAATCCCAACGAGCAACGCTAAGTACGAAGAGATTTTTGGAAAAGATGGAAAGGGAGGTCTAATCGCAGAAATTCTTTCTCACCCAACAAATCTCGATCTTAATCGCGGAATTTGAGAAAAAATTCTCACGTATATCAAGGATGATACTGAAATTTCTGATGCTGATAAGCTCATTCTCAAGGAGCAACTTCGAGTTATCATTTATGGTGGAAGCAAGAATATTCCCGCAGATCAGATGGCAACTACTCCTTCTACCCCTACTGGGAACTCTCAAATACTCGATATTATAAAGAACATTGCCGTTGTTTTTGCCTGGTTTGTTGGAATAGTGTTTGGATGTTTACTTCTTCTTTTCTTGCTATTTAAGCTTACAAACAAGAATGAAAGTCTCGGATTTCAAGATTTTATAATTGAGAAAGTCTTCGGAAAAGGAAAGCCCTCTGTTCCACCCGTCAAAAACGAAGCCCCGGTAGTGCCGTCAGCCAGTGCTTCTGTGAGTGCTCCTTTGGCAAATACTGACATTTTGGGGGCGATGTCTCAAGAGCAAGTATCACATGGTCAAGAAACGCCGAGACCGGTGCTTACTCCTATTGTGACTCCTGCGAGTAGTAGTGCAGCAGAACCAGTGTCAGAACCTCAAGTGGCTCGAGAAATTCCAAGTTGGCTTAAGGATACTACCGATCGGCTTACCAGTACCCCTGAGACACTTCCGACTCAAGAGGCTTCAGAAATTGCTTCTTCTGAAACATCAGCTTCTGCAGAAGTTCCTCAATCGACTTCCGAAGCGTCATCGTCTGCTTCTCCTGAGCTTCCAAGTTGGCTTGTCGGGTCTAGCATTGAGGAGGATTCGGCTGCTCTTGCACCAACAGATGCGAGAGTAACGCCTCAGGAAATTTTGGAGCGTTCTACACTGTCATCTGATGAAATATTGCCAATTCCAGAGGAACTTACTCCAGAACGGGATGAGGCTGTGTCAGTAGGGGAGTCCACTGCAGAAAATATATGGGCTAGCGTGCCTGCTGGAGAAAGTACATGGACCGAGAAACCTGCTTGAGAAAGTGCTTTCCCAACTTTGGATACTTCACTCGTGCCAGAAGTGGTAGATCTAGCACCAGAAACTGAGATAACTCAAGTATCTGAGCGAGAACCAGCGCTTGCATCAGAACTCGAGCCAGCTCCGGCACCGGTACCAGAAGTAGCGCCAACACCAGCAAATGACGATCTTCCAGATTGGCTCAAAAACTTTGCTCCCGTTACTTCGGAGAGCTCTGCTTCAAAGCCAACCTCAACTATGGAAGAGGATGTATTTTGAGATGCAGAAATCGAAAAAACATTTGGTATTCCTGAGCCTACTTCGCCTTGAGCTACAGTTGCTGAGGAAAAGCCAAAAGCCCCAAAAACTCCCAAGCCGAAGAAGCAAAAGACTTCCACTCCCATGCCGGAAATTCAACCTACAGCAAAAACTGATGATCTTCCAGATTGGCTCAAATAAACTGATTATTCAAAGAATTTAAATATCACGTATGAATACCGAAAATACCACTCCAGAAACTTCGGATGAAAATCCGGGAAGACCAAGTTTTTTGGATGAGATACTCTCAAGTTCGACATCGGACACGGCTCCGGTAAGTGCTTCTAGTGCCCCGGTTTCGGTTGACCCAATTATACCTTCTCAGCGCTCCGAACCAGCAGTAGCTTCACCTACTCCTGTGGCAGGTGTGAGTACGCTTCCCGCATCTTCCAAAAGTTCACCGGATACACTTCAAACAGTTGTGTCTGAGATACCACCACCTGCAGTTCCAACTGACAGCACGCAACCTTTGAATATGCTGGATCAGGTGATAGCATCGAGTGCAAGCACTCCTCCCAATCAGCCAGAAACTCCTCCTGCTGTCGCTGCACTTCCACAAAAAAAGATCGTTACACCCGGTCAAATTCTTCGCATGATAGGAGCGCTGTTTTTTGTCTCTCTGGTGTTCTTTGGATCATTCCTCGCATACATTGTCTTCAATCCAGGTCAGGCCAAGTTCTTTATTAACTTTGGCATAAATCCTGCCGATGTAGCATCGCTCCTCTCCAGTCTAGTCAATGGTATATTCGGTGCGCTGTCTTTCGTACTCAGTACACTGTTTATTTATACCCTTTTCAAGGCGTATCTTTCCAAGGGAGCACCAAAAAAGCGGGCAATTTTCACCGTTTCTGCGGTGTCTTTTGGAGTACTTCTATTCTCAAATATTGGCTTTTGGGCATATCTTTTTGGGCAGATTTGAGCACAGGATTTCGTACGACCTACCGGAGGTGTTATTGTGTATGACAACGATCTTTGGCTCTCCAAAGAATTTCGAGATCAGGCGGAACTTACTGACCTCAGCAGTCTCGTAGGCCCTATTTCCATTAAGTATGATCTTTCTTCCGATGTATTGTATGCTTCGAAAACCCTTAATATTGAATGATATTTTATCGATTGTAATAACGAGAATCAGACTCATGAAGGATCCAGTCCTGCTACGGATGCGAGCATTATCTGTAAATATTCGAGCCCAGGAAATTATGCACCTACAGGATATTATCGGGGAAGTGATCGTGTAACTCGCGAGCCAAAACGCGTCGAGATGGCTTTGGATGAGATCAAGGTTGTCGGTCTGGTTGATATTCAAAAAGTTCAACAGACGATGGTGTTCGATGCTACAGAGTTGAAAAATGTCGGAAATGTGAAATGGTACATTGGGCCAAATTTTGATACCGCGCCTTCGGAAGACCCAAAGTACAGTGTAAAAATTCAAGATATTGAGCAATACCTCTGTCTTGAGCTTCAAACCAGCAAGAGGGGATCGAACTCTTGCAGCAGGATATTTACCATAGCCTCAAAAATAGAAAGTGTCATACAAGGAAAAATCACCTACAAGCAAGACCTGGTCGAGCCAACCAAATATAGTTTTAAGCTAGAAAATCTTTCCACAAGAAACGGTGCAGAAATAGATCAAATTAATTGGTATCTCTGAGATAGCACGACCTCACGGGGTAAGGACGATTATCTAGAATTGAATTTTAACTCGTATGGTACGTATAAAATATCTGCTGTAATACAAGACAACAAGAAAAATTCTGTGACTTTATCTGAGCGAATTGTAATTGAGCGACCCCTGCAACTCACAAAAAAAGGATATGTTTCACTTTTGAAAGTCGAGGATGAATCTCGCTCATCCGTTATAAGCGATACCTTTGATCGTGAACTAGATGCGTACCGAATCTCTTGATTATCTCTACCTCAAACACTTACGTTTGATGCGACAGATGTTCGTGTCAAAAATGAAGGATATGAACTGAAGGAAGTGCTATGGAAAATTGATACTGAAGAGCGAAAAGGATTGAAAATTGATGTAAACTTTGTAGAAGAAAAGCGATATGAGGTCGCGGTTACCTATGTTTTTGTAAAACCCGGCACCACGAATGAAGTTCGAGTTCCAGAAAAGATTATCATTGAAGGCAGAACTCAAGAAATAGTTCCCTCGCTCCAAATCAGTTCGCTTGGGAATGACTCGCTCGATGGTCTATTTGCTGAAGTAGATGTAAAGTTCGATGCCTCAGCATCTAAGGTGAAGACGGGCAAAATTTCACAATTCATTTTTGATTTTGGTGAAGGTAAGCCACCTTCCGTAGGAGAGGCAGTTAAGACTTACCGTTATGCCATTCCTGGAAATTATACGATAAAATTAACTGTGGTAAAAACTGATGGTGGCGAACAGTCGATTTCTCGAACACTTGTTATCAAAGAATTACCAAAAAAACTAGAAATTTGAAGCTCGGTATCTCAGGGAATTGTTGGGAAGCCAGTAGACTTTATGATTACTGGAACTGTAGGTCAGGTGGCATCTTCGACTTGGGATTTTGGAGACGGATCACCTGCAGTGCAAGAGACGAATCCAACACATGTATTTGAAAAATCTGGGAACTATACGGTAAAAATTTCAGCAAGTTATGCGGACGGAACTATACGAAATGCGGAAGTAGACTTTGTTGTCACTGATGAGTAATTTCTCTCGAATTTTCGTTTGGATATCATAGCTTACCCCCAGTATTGTATCGGGCGAGTGTGGCTCATGGGCTATGCGTATTTTGAGAGCAAAAGTGTTCAGCAAGTATTTTAACAACCTGACCAGTTTGATCAGGTTTCATCATCTGATGAGGTAAAGTTGGCGCTAGAGATCATCACGATAGAATTGGTACTTCCAGTTGTAGAGCGTATAGGGAATTCGAATTTCGTAAGGTCTCTCAATCCCTGGCTCTACCCAGGTAACCACAGACTCTATATTGATGGTAGAAAAATCGCTTGGTCGGGTAATAATAATTTCTCGAGTAAACCGAGTCTTGCAATTATTTATTCTGGTAGGAGTACATAATTGAGTAAAAGCTCCCGTTTGAGTTATAAGACTATTTGCATCAAGGTATACCGGAAACTGATTGACGTAGTTGGTTCGAATTGGAGATGGACTTGCGATCCTGGTGAGAGTCCAAGTGCTATTCGCACCTATGCTAGGTATGTAAGAACCGCTATACATCCGATTAATACCCGTAACCACTCCTGTAGCGCTTCCAATACAATTTACACCATAATCGAGAACATCAAAGCAAGACTTGTAGTCACTCGAGAGTTTTATCCAATTCGTGTCTCGTATGTTTTCGACGACCTCAAGTCACTCTCTCGCTATATTGATAGCTTTGATGCGGTTTTCGCTGGTAGCCGCCAAAGTCACCCCCTTGAACACGATCTGATAGGCGCCGACTACCCCAAGGGTGATTACGGTAATTGCTACCATAACTTCGATTATCGAGTTTCCTTGCTTATCAAAAACTCATTTCAAAAAGTTATAGACCGGTTCTTGCATACGGGAGCATTAGAGATTGGAGCCAGTGCTACTGGAAGTGGTGTTGGATGGTGGTAGTGGAGCAGGGGAAGAAGTGGTCGGAGATCGGTCAGATCACAAAATTGGTACTACCGGAACCTGTTCTTTGACGATGTATATTTTACTCGTATATAGGATGTCATCGTTGGTTCCGTAATAGGTAATGAGGTACTCGTTGACACCCTCTTCCATGTTACCATTATCGATACTCGCATTATATGTCCAATTGGTTCCAAATTGTCGAAACTGTTGCAGTTGATAGTTATTTACCTTAATGTATTTAACCACATCAGGCGCAAAAGAGCCACGAATTTTTACTGCCGAATCAGTGGTTTTGTAAGGGTTTTCACTCGGGAACTGAATTTTGAAGTCCTTGCTGGAAACTGGGTAACTGATGACATCTGGCTTCTTCTGTGTCACCTTTTTGGGGTTGAGATTTACGGTTACCACACCGGTTTCGATGACTACACCAGCCTCATCGAAGGCTCGATAGTTTATGAAGTTGATGTCATCGATTAATGTATAATCCTTGAGAGTAAAGGTCGCCTGCTCAGCAAGTATTTTTGCTTCTTGTTTTCCAATGGTAATCTTTTTGATGTTCGGACTTAGTATTTTCCCTTCAATAGTAACCTTATCGCTATCTACCGTCATTTGATCTTCCGGATACGTGATCGAAACCACTTTGTTTGGGGTGTTAGCCAAATCAACCGTTCAACTGGCAGTACTGGATCCGCTCATACTGGACAAGTCGGAAGATGCCAGCAATGATGCTCCATCTTTTCGTTTGAATATGCTGGATTGTTTTACAAAATCATCCAAGGGCATGAGTTTGTCCCCGATGTTTCCATTTTTGGTCTCCGACTGAAGCAAGGATATCATTTGTCCGCTGGCAACTCGAGCCGATCCACCTTCGGTTTTGATTTCCACTTCTCACTTGATCACGTAAAGATTGCTCGCTCGAGTGTTTTGGCTGGCAATGACTATTGAGCCTGGAGCGAATTTACCACTAAAAAACTTCATATCAAGAGCCATGTCTCCGTTGGGTGTGTCCAACCAGGCATATCCATTGAGGAGTTCAAAGGTATGCTGATCTGCAATTTTTCATTTATACGCAAGCTCACTGAGAGATTCAATCGAAACTTTTGCGGTAGATCCTTCGATTTCTACCTCACTTTCTCCACTCGTTACCCGAACCATTTTGTCGGTGGGAAACATTTTTGTGGGTCAAGTAATCTCGTTTTGGGCATCGGAAGACATATAGATGCTTACTTTGGAATCCTTTGCGGGCAAGATGTTGACTGATGCCGTGCCTACGGCATTTTTTGCCCCATCTGAAGAACTCGAGGAGTTCCCGAGATTCATCAATGCTTTTACGATGATTACAAATATAATCACCGCTATAATGATGGGGAGTGCCAGAGATATCGGACTTGTTCTATTGCTTCAACCGCGTCGCATATATATGATAGTTAGGAGGTGAAAATTAGATTGTTTTTGGGATTATAGCTTCCAGTGTGGCATAAGTAGCTTCTTTTCCTTGAGGTAGTCGAAGGGAAACGCTGTCTCCAATGTTGGCTTTGAGAAAGGTAATACTTGCAGTGAGTACATTGTAGGTCTTTCCTTCCGAGACTACTTGGTATTTGTCTCGATTCATCGTGATGAGACCTACCTGGGTTTCAAAAGGAATTTCTTCGATGATCTTATAGGTAATCTTCCCATCTGACCCAATCGTTGCTTTGAGTTTACTTCCTTGTACTAAGTGAGATTTTGATGCGTAATTTTGTGGCACTGGGTACATGTTTCCGTCTGATCCAAGCATGGCTTCTCCAGTAAAAACTCCCTCCACAATTTTATTGGGACCACTCTTGTAGCTCTGAAGTCAAGTCATGTCCATCTCTTCATGAATTTCTCAACCTTCTTCTTCCATCGTAGAAAGAATTTTTCGAGCGGTGGTGATGGATTTTTGAGCACTTTCGATGAGATCTCGAATAGCTGCTATTTTTTTTGAGTCATACATAATTTTTGTTTGAAGTTAGCATGAGTATATGCTCTTTTTTTTGCTTGTCGGTTTCATATATATTGACAATACTTTATTCTATGTTATCAATAAGTTTGAGTACCAATTCAATATAGGCTCGTGCCAGAGTAATGCTGCCCAAAGTCATACCGCTAGAAATGGTCAAAATGGAATCATCATTCCTTTTTTTCTTTGTAAAATTATCAAAACCACTCCAACGATACTTCCCACGATATACGAGAGAAAAAGTCCGAGCCAGGCAATTTTTGCACCAGCAACAAAACCCATAAACAGGGCGATTCTTAGATCTCATCAACCGAGCCAAGTTCCATTGGAAATGACGAATTGAAAGAGAAAAAATAGGAATATTGGCAAAGCTCCGAGCATTGCTTGATGGAGTGGGATGTTCAGAAATGAATTTTGAAATGGTATGAAGTACTCAAAAGTGTCCTTCGGCAAAAATTGGGCTCAAGCAAGTAGAAAAAATGTGACAATGAGGAAGGGTATCATGAATTCGTCAGGAATTTCCCAATAGAGCAAATCATAGGCAGAAAATACAATCGTAACAAACATAGATATCAGTAGAAATATCAAGGTGCAGATTTCTGCCATATCAAAAGCAGCAATAGCTGAAACATCTACCAGCTGTGTGACAACCAAGAGAAATCCTCCGGTCATACTGAGCTCGAGTAAAAAATGATATGGTGGAATTTTGGCTTTGCAGTACCGACATTTACCAAGTAGGAAAATATACGAGAGTATTGGAAAGAGATCCAATGTTCCGAGTTCATGATGACAAGCAGGACATTCGCTTCGAGCTCGTACGAAGTCTTGTTTTTCTTTGATGCGTGGAATTACTGCTGAGGCGAAGCTTCCGAGAATGGCCCCGAGAGTACCGATAGCTATATAGATAAGTTCGTTCATACTTGAGATTGTAGAAAGTAGAGATGTGTGATTTCGTAAAGTTCTTTGGGAATTCCGGTGATGTTCGCAAGTTCTTTTATGTTATTATGCACCGAGAGTTCTCTTATTTTTTTAAGAGTGTTATGCTCTATACTTTCTGGCCAGTTTTGGAAAAGCGAGAGCAGTCGTGCTTCTCCAAGAAACAGTAGGTGTTCTGGATTTTGATTTTCGGATAATCGAATGAGTGAAGTCAATTCTTGATAAATAACTCCATCTCCGCCTCCATCTGGGAGTTGTTTTTTGCAAAAAGCAAGAATCAGTAGAAATTTGTGTAGACTTTCAAAGCTAAG
>JBEICN010000025.1:0-14778 GCA_040383945.1 Candidatus Peribacteria bacterium
CTATCATCCTTTCGGCTGAGCAGAGTGATTTTTACGTTTACTAATTTAACATGGTGGACCTGGTGGGACTCTTTTTTCTCAGTGTCGCACTGATATACCATCAGTGCTCGCTTCGAAAAACGCCTGGCCACGAAAGCCACTTCGGTGGCTTTCTCCCGGTCTCGTGCCTCGGCCGTGTGGCTGCGGTTTCGAGTCCCACACCCAGAAGTCCAAGAGAAAACAAAACCACCCCGAGCGGGGTGGTTTTTTGGTTTTCTCTGGTGGACCTGGTGGGACTCGAACCCACGACCTAAAGATTAAGAGTCTTCCGCTCTAACCAACTGAGCTACAGATCCGAATGTGCGGGGAATATATCGAAAAAGGTTTCGAACGCAAGTTTAATTTGGAAAACTCAAGCATGAAAAATTCGACCAAATTGGTGCCATTCCCTTACCCCCTCGGCAGCCTTGCCAGGTGCATCAGTACACCATCCAACAAGTACTTCGGGGAAGCATTAGTCGTATCTATGCCTCGGTATGCTTCGAGTAGATCTTCATATATTTTTCCACCGATACCAGCATCAGAAAGGACACGCTCAAGAGCTTCTAAAAAAATAAGTGCTTCAGATCGGTTATTCCAGCTTGATGCGGTATAACGCTTCAGACTTTCTAGTTCAAAACTTACCACTCATCGGGCAAATTCTATGTCCGATGGCTGCACGGTGAGTCTGACATCATCTGCCGATACGCATACCACGCGCGACAATATCGTCTCAAGAAGGCCCGCAAAAGATTCTGCCTGCAACAAAAAAACTACCCCCGGTATTCCGTCTTCCAAGGTTTTGAGCATGGCGTTGGCAGACTCCTCCGTCATAAGGTCAAATCGATCAATAACCACGATCATGGTATTTCCTGCTGCTGTAACATAGTGAATGCGTGAAATAAACGAGCGCACTTCTTCCACGCCAATAGATTCCTTGATACCCGAAAAAAACAAAAAATCTGTGTTCGCAAATTCCAGCAATTGTGAATAATCGACCGAAATACCGAACCGAACACTCACCACGCGAGCAATGTCGGACTGACTCAACACCAAAGGCAGCGGAACTGTGCCTGACATGATCGTTTCAATATATCGCTCAATCGCCATTTGAGTTGTATTTTTTGGATAAGGTGGATATTGTATCGGAAAAAATTCCTATGCAAATTCCAACTCTATCAAATCGCACGATCGCATTTTTCTTGCTCGGACTTATTATAGTCATGGCCTACTGGGGAATTCGCTATGTATTTTTTTTAAATGTCGGAACCCTCCGTTTCAAAATTGTCGATGAGACAAAGTACACCGTAGTCCTCAAGCGTGCCAATGTGGAAGTAAGCCAAATCGATTGTGCCGTATCATGCTCCTTTGAGCAGATTCCTGCTGGGACATATCAGTTTGTGGCAACAGCTTCAGGGCGACTGCCGATAAGTAACAGTGTGCAAATATTACGCAATCAAGTAGTGACAGAAACTCTCGAATGAAGACTGGATGTCCAAGTGCGTGAAACCATAAAAGAAAGTTCAGATACTAGGTACGAAGTACTGACAAATCCAATACGACTTATCGATACAACGCAAGATGGGTTGGTGCTTACGAGCTCCGCAAGCGCAGTTGGGTATTCGCTCGACTCCATGCCAAATGGTTACTTTCTTATGTTCGACCCGAACATGACCATTACTACCTATGAGCTTGCTACCCAAAAGACCCGACTGATCAGTTGGAATCTTGAAGAACTTCCCACCCACATAAAACGACTCGCCAATGGAAAGTCGTTTGTTCTTTATACCAAAAATAGCGCCTACCTATCCAATTTGGATACGGGCTCACTCGAGGAAATCAAATTTTACGACGACATCGAAGCGAGTCCAAACGGGAGTATCATCGCCCTAATACGCTCAACTAGTAGTCAAAAAAGACAGCGTTTCAATCTCGAAAGTCAGTCAGGTGACACACTCTTGGATATTTCCCGTGCTGGATCTCCAAAAGTGCTACCCGTTGAGGTAACTGACGTAAGTATGCTCTACTGGGACGGAACCTATGGTATACAAAAAATCAATGGTGATCGACAAATGCTCAATATCAAATAACGCATGGCTACCAAATCCGTCTACAGCAATACCATAGCACAAATCGCGGGCAAAGTCGCCACCGCGCTCATCTCGATTTTTCTCATCAAAATTCTTACTAATTATCTCGATGTGGAGGGATACGGGCTGTATGCAAAAATCTACAACTACCTCTCGATATTTTCTGTAATTGCGGATCTTGGTCTCTACACGCTCAGCGTGCGAGAGATGAGCAAGCACACTGATGATCCCAAAAAAGTTGCCAAAATCGCAGGAATACTGCTCACCTTGAGAACCCTGCTTGGAGTAATGATCATACTGGTTTCTCTTGGAATTGCGGTGTTCCTACCTGGATACAATAGTCTTGTGGCACTTATTGGAGTTCTCATAGCTGGTATCTTCACGCTCTTCGGGCTCATGAATAGCGCGATCCTCTCCGTCCTGCAAGCGTACCTGAAAACAGAGTTCTCCTTTGTTTCTGTCACGATAGGGAAAGTAGTGAATTTCTTGGCAGTGCTCGCAGTGGTTTGGATGATAATCCCAAAGCCACATCAGGGAAATATCGGGATATTTGAAACGCATGACGCAGCCTTTCTTGCGATACTTGCAACCGGAGTGCTCGGAAATATCGTCATGACCGTGCTTCTGTATGCCTATTCTCGTCGAATTCTCCCTATTCAATTTTTTTGGGATGGTGCATATGTCAAAAAATTGGTTTGGGAATCTCTTCCCTACGGGCTTGCGCTATTTTTTAATGTATTGTTTTTTAAGGTTGATGTGGTTATGCTTTCACTGCTTGAGGCTCCGGAGGTAGCTGACGGTATTGTGGCATTATATAGTCTGCCGATGAAAATTGTCGAAGTGGGAATGATGTTTGGAACCGTATTTTTGAATTCTATGCTTCCACTCTTCACACAATCGATACAAGACTCGGAAAAACTTGGAAAACTCGTACGAAAATCATATGGAATACTCTTGTTTTTTGGTGGTGCAACCGCGTTGTTTTTGGCACTCAAAAGCGAAATGATGCTCCGACTGATCGCAAGCGAAAAATACCTCGTACCAATCGGTGAATACAGCTCGATAGATGCTCTGCAAATCGTGAGTTTCGTGTTTTTTCTTTTCTTTACGAGCTCTCTGTTTAACTATCTCCTTATCGCGAGTGGTAAACAAGGTCGCTTGCTTTGGATCAACGGAAGTATCGCTCTTCTCAACATCGTGGGAAATTGGATTCTTATTCCCCACTATTCTTTTGTGGGATCCGCATGGGCAACGGTGATTTCTCAGATTTTGCTCGTCGCCTGTACGGCAGTTGCCAGTCGAGATGTGCTTCGATTTAATTTTTATCCCAAGATGACGGTGAGCGTGATCGCAATACTCGCTATGGCTTCTGGAATTCTCGTAGGAGTGAATATACTCGTATGATCGCATGGGGGTTGGATGAGCATCCTTTGAAATTTGGGAATCCACGAGTACCTCAGGTGGCTCTCTATTGCGGTAGATTTGAGTGTAAGCTCTCTAGCTTTTGGAGTTCCGGCGCTTCTAGGTTTTTGGTGGATTCACAAAAACATAAAATAAGGTTCTAGATCGGGGATTTTATTTTGAAACCCTGAGCATTTCCTCTATACTTTTGACATGCCAAAATATACCGATGCCAAAATTCTCGACTACGTAGGAAAACCGAATTTCAAAAATCAGTCCTTTGCCGATTGGGTGGAATCAGATTTTGAATATCAGTCATCTTTGGATCCACAAACAGAAGCTCTCGAGCGTGCATATTTTGCTTCAAAACGCTCAGAAGCTCCTGTGACTGATGTTGAACTGGAACAAATACTTCACATGGAACATGAATTGATCCAGGTGCTATCAGACATGGAAATCCTCGGTGTATATGTAGACCGGGATACGCTGCGAGAAATCAGCGCTGAACTGCTGGAAAAATCACGACTTCTCCTTGCAGAAATGAAAGACTTGGTCGGAGAAGACTTCAATCCCCTATCCGCCAAGCAGGTACAACATATTCTCTACGAACGGTTGGGAATTCCCAAAGGAAAGAAAATCAAAACTTGATTCTCGGTAGATTCTGAAACGCTTGCAGAGATTTCCAAAGATTACGCAATTGCGGGAATGATCCTTGACTACCGTGGATACGAAAAACTCAGAAGCACCTACTGTGAAGGCCTCATCGAACATATACACCCCGACACTGGTCGGGTTCACACCAATTACAAACAGACATTTACCACCACAGGAAGGCTATCGAGTGAAAACCCCAACCTCCAAAATATCCCAGCAGGAAGTGGATATGCCTCCCGTATAAAGTCAGCATTTCGACCACAGAAGCCAGGAATGAGTTATGTTGTGGCTGACTATTCACAAGTCGAAATTCGAGTACTTGCGATGTTGTCGGGAGACTCCAATCTCCTCGAGGCCTTCAAAAATAATGAAGACATTCACGCAAGAACGGCAAGATTCTTGTTCCCTGAGGCAAAAACAATATCAAGCGACGAGCGAAGGATTGCAAAGTCAGTCAATTTTTGAGTCATTTATGGGATTACCGGATTTGGTCTTTCCAAAATGATTAAGACTTCAGCACGGGACGCTTCGATGTACATCGACACATTTTTTGCGCAGTATCCACAGGTGCGAGCCTACTATGATACCGTGATTGCCAAAGCCAAAACAACTGGATATGTAGAAACGTATTACGGAAGGCGTCGATATATCAAAGGACTCAAAGATGCCAATTCGATGATGCGGGCAGCAGCTGAGCGTGAAGCTATCAATATGCCAGTCCAAGGTACGGCTGCGGATATCGTAAAGCTTGCCATGATAGAGCTCCACAAAAAAATACAATCCGGGGAGCTTCCGGCGAATCTCATCATGCAGGTGCACGACGAATTGGTGCTTGAGGTAGCCGATGAACATGTGACCGAAGTTATGGAACAAATGACCGAAGTTATGGAATCCATTCTTTCGATTGGGGGAATCTCTCTCAAGGTAGATGTACATGCTGGCAAAGATTGGGCTTTGGCAAAAGGATAAGCCGGACACTCATGGGCCTCCAAGGCGAAAACCAGAAAACAGACCATATCACTACTCGCCAAAAAGCAGAGCATCGGAATGAAGACCTGATCGGAATGATGGACAATAAAAAAATTAAATTCAGACTTTGATTGAAAAAACTCTTCATATAATAGAAACATGTCAAAAAAAGAACACCGAAGCCACGCACTCTATTCCCTCATTGCGCCAAGATTACTTCAGATTTTTTCAGAAGAATTGAATGATGAGGGCAGGCCGAGTTTTACCAAGTGCCGAATCACTCCGGATGGGGTCTATCTTGATCTCTATGTTCAGCGTTCCACTGAGCCCAAAGAACTTGTCAAACAGCTGAGCCACCATGCTCCTGATATACAAAGAATTATCGCAAATGCCAAGGTACTTTCCCGAATGCCAAAAGTACGATTTCGAGTTGATCCTGGAAGCACTCATACCGAATCGGTAATAGATATACTTGATGATTTACGAGCAAAATATGACCTCTCGTAACGGAATACTTGCAAAATTTGATAAGCTGATTTCTTACTTTCAAAATCGGTCTTTTTCGAAAAAATTAAAAAACGATAGAACAAAAACTTATCTCTATCAAAATGAGGCCAAAAGCACGAGCTGGCTTCACTTTTATAAGAAGGCGCGCCGATGAGCGTATTACCGGCCGATATATTCAGCATATACGAATAATAAAGTCAGTTTCAAGCTTTCTTTTGCCATCATAGGTCTCACACTTATAGGCTCAAGTGCCTACATTCTGTTGGCTTCACCCTATTTTGAAATCTCCCCCAATCGAGTAATTATCGAGCGAAGCGATATGTATTCTGATGTAAATATTGCCTACAAAGCGATAGAGCCAATATATGGAAGTTCTCTTTGGACATTGGATAACCAAGAAATCAAAAACTTGATTCAATGACTTGAAAAAAATATAGAAAAAGTGGAAGTGAGCTATTTGCTTCCGAATTCCCTCAAAATCATCATCACCTCTTCGCCTCCAAAATATTCGGTTGAATTCCCTGGCGCGGGGCGTAGTTACCTGCTTTCGGAAAACGGAATTTTGATCCCCAATCGCAACAAGGAAACTCATTTTCCGAGACTTCAGATATATTTTCCGGAACTTAACGAGTCTTCTTTTCTTGACTACAAAGAAGCTATCCGTCCGCAAGCCATGGAAAAAATTCATACTATTTCAAAAGTATTTTCGATAGATTTCGCCTCATCGGTAGTCACCTCTCAGGTATACTATGCGACGGAAAATGAGTTCCATATACTACTCGAAAACGGGATTCGTATACTATTCGTTTTGGATGGTTCTTTGGAAAAACAGCTCCTCACGCTCAAGCTGAGCCTAGAGCAAACCACTTGAATGCTGACCAATCCTGAAAACACCTATATTGACGCGCGTGTCGTATGAAAAATTTTTGTATGTAAGCCGAGTGATCAGTGCAAAAAAAATCTAATAAAAATATATGGAATCCCTCCTTATTAGTCTTCCAAATCCCAAAATGCCGTTGCCACTGGGGATATTCGAACATGAATTCGTGCTTTCACTCAGTCTTTTGATGCTTCTGGTAATTTATTTTACCTACCAAAAATGGAAGCAAATGGAACATGATGAGACTAAAAAAATAGACCCCGAAACTCTGCCTTCACCTGAAGACGCGCGGGAACAGTTCAAAAATAACATTCTAGCACTCTCACCAGATTCACCACAGTTTGGTGATGACATGGCAGATATATTACGGCAGTATCTCGCCACGAGCTCAAACATCCACCTCTCCCCCATGCTCACAGCAGAGCAACTACAAAAGGAGCTCCCCGTGGTATTGGGTGATATTTTTATTCAGATCCGAAACATTCGATATGCCCCAAAGGGCCGGCATTCTCAGGCTTGCTCAAGCATTCAGTCTCATATCCTAGCACTTATAGATACTCATGCAATTTAGTGAACCACAAGCCTTATGGCTTTTGTTATTGGGAATAATTCCGTTTATAGTAACCGCCTTATTGAATCGGCGCTACACGGTGTATCTTTCGTCAAAATTTCAAAAAATCCAATCTCAACAACTCATCTGGCTTCGAACCATTTTGGTATCTTGCTGTATCGTTTGATTAGCGGTGATAACAGCAAATCCTATCCGCACAGAGTATGTTCAAAATCCACTAAAAACTGGGTTGGATATTTTGTTTGTACTCGATTTGTCCAAGAGCATGCTAGCAGAAGATATTGCGTCCAACCGTATCAATGCCGGGAAAAGAGTCCTAAGCACGTTCATACAAAAAAGATCCCAAGATAGAATTTGACTGATTGGATTTTCTGGAAAACCATTTGTCTTCAGCCCACTCACGTTTGACCATACATGACTTCTCTCCATCGTCTCTGATATTTCCGTAGACTCTATCAAACAAGAGATTCCAGGTTTTAGTGGTACCGCTATTGGAGATGCCTTACTGCTGGCAAGTGATGCGATCAAGTCCAATCCAGAGCGCAAGAAAGTGATTATTTTACTTACCGATGGTGAAGCCAATATCGGAATAGACCCCAAAATAGTGAATGAATTTATGAAGAAAACTGGGGTCGTTATTCATACCATTGGGATAGGTGATCCTGCTGGAACGCTCCTATATGTCACGGACGCATTTGGGAAAAAACAATATTTTATGGACGCCTGAGGGGTGCCAATACGCGCCAACATCGACGAGCCTCTCCTCAAAAAAATCGCAGCAGATAATGGAGGTGTATACGCCAATGCAGCTTCTCTCGCAGAACTCCAAAAAGCCATCGAAAACCTTGATGCACTCTACGGCGTAACCTACACCCTACCACCGGAAACCATAATCCGATCCTTCGCCCCCTATGTGAGCTATGCCGTGATTTTTTTGTTGGTAATTTGGTTGTGTTTGGAACTGTTTTCTGTAACGGGAGCATTTCATGTATCGCGCTTTTCTGGTATCTCACTTACATGAGAAAGTACCAATTATAGGCTAGTGCCAGTAGCAGTTTGGAGCAAACGCATACTGCTGACACTGGGAGTGCTCGTTCTTGGAGTCTGAGCTATTCGTTATCACTATGCGTCTCCTCTTGGTAGTATTTCCATCATGATAGATGGATCCAAAAGCATGCTCGTAGAAGATACGAATGGATCGAGATTTGATCTTGCAAAAGAAATTGCAAAAGAAATTATCAAAACATACGCCGGTAGTCCGATACGAATACTACTGTTTTGAGGAGATCTTACCACCATCACCCCCTCAAGCTACGATACTGAAACACTTTTGCAAAATCTTGAAAGTATACCCCAAGCAAATCTCACTGGAGGTAGCGACATCGTTGGTTCACTTCGCTCCCTACTCACAAGCAGTGGCGATGAAGCTGGTACGATTTTTTTGATATCTGATGGTGAGGTAGTGGGTAATAGGACTCAAATGAAAAATACCGCATTATCAGTTCCACAAAACATCTCTATTTGGACCTTTGGAGTCGGAACTATTGAGGGCGGCAATATTCCAATGGGAAAAGATATTTTCTGAAATCCAGTCTTCAAACAGGTAAATGGTGCACCTGTGGTCAGCAAACTCTCCGAAGAACTACTCCAAAAAATCGCCATCAATTGAGGAAAGTATCAACCCGTCCCAAACATAGAATCATTAAAACTAGAAAAATTGTGAGAATTTTCAAAAACACAGAATATTTGGTCAAATTTTCTCATGACGCTTGGCTCAATCTTGATACTTGTAGGCCTCCTCCTCCCCTACCGAAAACGCATAATCACATAGCATATGAACCTGAAAGTACGCAATATCCTCCTCAGTTTACTCCTGATATTTTCACTATCATTGGTATTTTGGAAGCTATTTGTTCTCTTGCTACTACCAGAGAATGACCCCTATATGAATACATGGCTTCGATATATAGACCATCCGCTTGCTCGAAGTTGGGTATATTTTAACCGAGCCAATACGCAGTTTGAAGCATCTCTTCAAGAAAAAGATACCAGTTTGACATGAAGTATTCAAAAGCTTGATTCCGCCATAGATTGGTATCTTGAGAGTCTCAATATCCGAGAAACGCCAGAGGCTCGCGCAAATTTGGAAGCAGCTCAGAAAAATCTTAAACTACTGAAAAATGAGGAATCTGAACGAAACAAAATCCAAGAGGAGGAGCAGGACAATGCTCAAAATGAAAATAACAAAAGTGACGACCAATGAAGTGACGCGAGTGAAGGTGGAAGTAAAGGTGAGAGCAAAAGTGAGAGTGGAAGCACGGGCAAAGATGAGAGCAAAAGTGGTGATAAAGGTGGGGCTTGAGGCTCCGAATCTCGCAATCCTGACAAAAATACCACAGATCAGAACTCGCCTCGTGCTGACTCCAAAAAAAATGACACAAAGCCCGAGGGTCGCACAAACGAATCGAGCTCAAATACATCCACATGACCAAATCAAGATCGGTCCTGAGTTTTAGGGTACACCAATACGGGTACATTCTCTGAAGGGTTTTCTGGAAGTACCAGCGGATCAGGATTGAGTCTAGAAGATGAAAAAACTCTCAAAAATTCAGTAGAATTTCTCAAGGAACTCCAAAAAGATCGAGACAAGTATACTCGACCCAAATGATGATCTGATATGGAAAATGGAACGGAAAGTATGTTTCAAAAATATTTTGGTGACACGCCTCTCTTCAAAAACGAGAGAGATGCTGATCCATACGACTATTAGTGGCTTAAGAGAATATCTATCAGACCATTCGATCTGATAGCAAGAAGAAATAAGCACCTTGAAGTAACCCAAATATTCTCTAGTGGGTAGCAAAATTGTTCCAATCTTATTCTACCCTAGTCTCTCACTACTAGAATTTTGTAGCGCAATAGGCATTTCCAAAATTGACTATGGAGTCAATAAAGTACCGATAATTTCATCACTTCCAAGCTTGTCTATATCCTCAATCTTACAGACAAACAAAGGGATTTTTTCATCCTTTGCCAACGCGAGCGCACTCTGGTCCATAACTCGCAAATTTTTCTCCAGTGCCTCTTGTAGTGCAAGTGTTTCAAATCGTTTTGCATCGGGAAACTTAGCTGGATCCTTATCGTAGACACCGTCCACCTTAGTTCCCTTGACTATGACATCACAGCCAAGTTCAAGGGCCCGAAGGACCGCCGCAGAATCCGTCGTAAAAAATGGATTCCCAGAACCAGCAACGGCAATGATAACGCGTTTTTTCTCCAAGTGCTTCATGGCGCGATTTCGTATAAAAAGTTCTGACACACGATTGATTTCTAGAGCGGACATAATACGAACTTCCTGCCCTTGCTTTTGTATTGCGTCACCCAAAGCTATGCCGTTCATAACCGTTGCGAGCATCCCCATGTAGTCAGCACTGGATCGATCAAGTCCACTTGCTGCTCCTGACACTCATCGAAATATATTTCCTCAACCAATCACCACAATGATCTGTTTTCCCGACTTTGCAAGTTTTACTACTTTTCCCGCGAGTTCAATAAGAAATTCTACATCTATGCCATGGTCTCGCTTTCCTTGTAAAGCTTCCCCAGAAAGTTTGAGTAGGAATCGTTGAGATTTCTGAATGAACGGAATGTGTGGCATAGAAAAAATTTTAGGAATGTATTAGTATAATTCTTCACTCAAAAGTGATGATGAGCCTAACTTGAGCAATTCCTCTGCAGGATATACCATCAAAACTAAATGAAGAAATACATGAGAAACGAGCTCACAACCATCATAATGGCAACAAGAATAATGAGAATATAGAGAACAAATCTCGATTGCATGATTTCTTCTCGCAACTTCAAAACTTTCTCTTCTGCGATTTTGATATCATCATCGGTCTTTGCTTTGGCAGACTCAAGCAGAAAAGTCTGCTTCTTGTATTCGATCATAGATACTGAGTTTTTGAGTTCAGATTCCGCCTGTCCCGTACGATAACTGAGATCTTGAATGATGCGATCTTTTTCCTCAATTTTTCGTAGCGTCTCTTCGTACAAATCCCGATAATCTACCATGGTGGGCTTACGAGAAAATCATGAGGTGCTGCTGGTTTCATCAAAAAATACAATCTCCGAAGCATCACTCACTACGGAACTTTTATGTGAAGCATCTGTAGGTCGCACCAGCTCAGGCTCACCATTACGAAGCATCATAAGATCCTCATCATGAACGTATACCATTTTACCCTTTCGTTTGGCTCTGATTTTGCCACTCTTCACATACCGATCCAAAGTCCTGGTCGATACTTCAAGGATAAGCGCAGCTTCATCGCGAGTGTTCGTGTACGACATAAGAATTCGAAAACGGTTTAAATGTCTAAGTTGGAGACATGTTTAGCTCGACTCTGGATAAATCTTCGTCGTGGAGGAACATCTTCTCCCATAAGTGTTCGGAATATTTGATCCGCTATATCAGCATCTTCCACTCGAACTCGAAACATTTTTCTCTGTTCTGGGTCCATAGTAGTTTCCCAAAGTTGTTCGGGGTTCATCTCTCCAAGACCCTTGTATCGCTGAATTCCTTCAGTAGAGACATCGTGCTCTTCCATATGTCTGATTTTTTCTTCGTCGGAATACACATACCAAGTATCCTTTCCTTTGGAAAGCTTGTATAGCGGAGGATTTGCTATAAATACATGACCATTTGCGATAAGTGGCCGAAGGTATCGGTAAAGAAATGTTAAGAGTAGAGTACGGATATGAGCCCCATCCACGTCCGCGTCGGTCATGATGATGATTCGGTGATATCTCAGTTTGCTGATATCAAAAGTATCACCAATGGAAGTTCCGAGGGCAATGATGAGATTCTTGATTTCTTGATTTGCAAAAATTTTATCAAGTCGGGCTTGTTCGGTATTGAGAATCTTTCCTCGAAGTGGAAGAATTGCCTGAAACTCTCGATTGCGCCCCTGTTTGGCAGAACCTCCGGCAGAATCTCCCTCTACAATATAGAGCTCAGATTTTGAAGGATCTTTGGATGAACAATCTGCGAGCTTACCCGGCAGTGTCATACCCTCAAGAGCTCACTTACGGATAATGGTGTCTCGTGCAGATCGAGCAGCGGCTCGAGCTCGGGCAGCCAGTAAACATTTCTCAAAAACAGCTCGTGCTGACTTTGGATTTTCATCCAACCATTCTGCCAATCTCTCTCCAAATCCACGATCAACAATCCCCTTTATCTCAGGATTTACCAATTTTTCCTTGGTTTGAGAACTAAATCGTGGCTCCGGAACCTTGACGGATATTACCGCAATGAGACCCTCAAGCATGTCTTCACTCGTCAAATTTTCATCTTTTTCTTTGAGGTATTCCTGCGCTCGTCAGTATTTATTGATGGTTCGAGTTAAGGCTGTTTGAAATCCGGCAACATGGGTTCCTCCGTCATTGTTGATAACGTTGTTCGTGAAAGCGATAATCTTTGTGGAATAGTCATCCTTTCGATATTGAAGCGCAATTTCCAGGCTCGCACCATCGAGTTCTTTATCAAGATAAAAAATTTCATCGCCGATAAGTTCAGAACCTTTGGCAATGTGGCTAATGTAGGATTTCACTCCTCCTTCAAAGAAAAATCGGTAGTTTTCACCCGTGCGCTCATCGCGAATAGTAAGAGTAATTCACTTGGTAAGGTACGCCTGCTGTCGCATGCGGGTTACAATCGTATGATAATCAAATACGGTGACACTAAAAATTGTAGCATCGGGCCAAAATCGCACAATCGTACCTGTAACATTCGTCTTCTCTCCAGTCGGAGCAACTTGTCCATCTGGAATACCTCGCTGATAGGATTGTCGATAGATGCTACCGTTTTTGTGAACATGAACTTCCATTTTTTCGGAAAGCGCATTTACGACAGATGCTCCGACTCCATGCAAACCACCAGAGACCTTGTAACCACTCGAGTCTCCACCAAATTTTCCTCCAGCATGCAAAACCGTCATAACTGTCTCCAAAGAGGATTTTCCAGTTTTTGGGTGGATATCTACAGGAATTCCTCGTCCATCATCAGACACTGAAACAGAATTATCGGAATGCAGCATGACCTCAATAAAGTGAGCATGACCGGCCATAGCCTCGTCAATAGAGTTGTCAACGATTTCCCAAACAAGATGGTGAAGCCCTAATTCATTGGTTTCCCCGATATACATACCAGGTCGCTTGCGTACGGGCTCGAGGCCCTCTAGGACTTGGATACTATTGGAATCGTATTCGGTGCTGGGAGAAGTCATATATTATGTGTCGAAAATGTTTGAAAAAAGTATATGTAAATCGATAGGAATGCAAGATTTTTGCGATTGTCCAGTCAATACTTCAGATAAAATCCAAAAAAACGAAGTGAGAGTTGAAAATAGAATAAAGTTGAGTGAAATAACGACGAAATTCAAATGCTTCTCTCGTTATTCTCAAAAACAAGAGCACCAAACAATACTTAAATATGACATTATGTCCCCGCTTCAAACAGCAATTAACGATATTATTTCCAAAAACATTGGAGGAAAGCCAGAGAAGAAAGTGCTTATATATGATGAGCAGTGTGGTCTCTCCAAAATTTTAACGGAAGCCTACAAACATGCCTTATGACAAGAATGTCTACACTATAACTTCGATACACTAGAGCAAAATAGTCTCAATTTTCGAGATATGCTCATCGGACTTCCACCGTGATCTCTTGTGGTCATGGTGCAATCAACCAATTTTAGGATTACAGATTTTCGTGTCCGAGTAGAGTTATCTCAGCATGGGATCCATTGTATAGAACACAATCATCTATGATACCTGCCAGAAACGCAGTATCCAACCTACTGTCGATCGCTCGCGTATAGAACTCCTGAATATGTAAAAAGTGCGGACCTGCTTCAAGCAGTTTCTCAAGAAAGTTCAAGCCTAGATCTTGTCGACAGATCTGGACTCAAGCTTCACTTCTGACCGCTTGAGAAATTTCGATGAAACACGGGAGAATATAGTGAAAATACCGCAAAATGAGGTACCTATCCCGTAGGTGAAGCCTTTAGCGAAGCTATTGATCTAGAATCAGTCCACGGTGCTTTCACATTGTATGGCTACCCTGACAGTAACTTTCAAGTGGTTTTTTGTGAGCCATTCGAAGTACGAGTAGAAAAGGGTCGAATACTTCATGATGACCGCCATCCCAAGGATTTCACTTCTCTTATGAATATGATACGAGAATCCGAAGATGGTGAAGTAATGGTACGAGAGCTTGGAATTGGTCTGAACCCAGAAATAAGTATCAAGAATCCCCTAAGCGATGTCAATGCCTACGAACGAGCCCTCGGAGTCCATCTTTCACTTGGAAAAAAACATGGAATTTTTGGAAAAAAACTCTCCAAAAAAGATATCCAAAAATATCACATCGATGTTTTCTTGAATACGGAGTATCTTGATTTTTCTGGGAAAAAAATATGTTTCGATGCCAAAAGGTTGCTCAAAGTTATGTAATGAACAGGCGGAACTACTGGATGGAGGATACTGGAGGTTCAAACCCAAAGTCCACCCATGGTCTCACCAAAAAAAATCAAGAGTTTGGATGAAATTTGAGTGCGAACCGAATGCTCGTTGGGACGCGCGAAAGTTCCTTGGGCGAGATACTGGAGGTTCAAACGCAAAGTCCACCC
>JBEICN010000026.1:0-14563 GCA_040383945.1 Candidatus Peribacteria bacterium
ACTAGGCACGTCCTCTTCGCTCGCCAAAACCCCCGTATCAAAAATCACCTATATCCATGGCTCGCTTGACCCTCTATTCGACTCCCATAGGATTCACATCGACTTAAAAACTCCCCACAAGGGGGAGTTATTTTATTCGATTGGAGGCATCTATGGGAGTCGAACCCATCTCCACAGCTTTGCAGGCTGCTGTATGACCGCTCTACCAAGACGCCATGTTTTGTTTCAGAGCTCGGGTATTATAGATAATTTTATAATTTTGCAACCAAAATTCCCAAAACCCTCCAAGCATTTGCGCATCCAAATACCCCTTTCTGACTAGGTCGCAATAGATGTGTTCGTGTTTGTTGAAGTGTTTGGCGCATGTCTATCAAGCTGTAGTAACTCGCGCACGATTTTCCTCACCCGACTACTCAAGTTTTTCGGATACATCTCTTCTTCTATATACGCAAACATCGCATCGATACTCTGTTCAAGTGTGACGAGACTGTCTCCAACACATTCAATCTTTCTTACAATTTTTTGTGATTTTTCTTCATGTAGCGCCCTCCGTGAGTTTCGCGCCACCTCCTCTTGCGCCCCTGGTACTTCTTCTTGACCTGTTCCCATATTTTGAGTCGCACTTACAGGAGGGTTTTGCACATCGGCCAGCGTAGAGAAATACTCAGCAACCATTCGAGCGCGTCATTTGATCTCATCTCGGTATTGCGCAATCATGGACCGAATTTCGGCTATCGTCTCATTTCGATACGAGGCATGGTATTCAGCAAGGGACATGCTATTTTTGGAATAATGGAAATACCTCGTGTAGTACTGTTGTACAAAGAGAGCTACCAAGTCTTGGATATCCGGAATGGATCAAATTTTTATACAGGTGATTTTTTCGACGAGTTCATCTATCGTGTAGATGAACCAATTTGCCTGATATTGCCTTTTCATAAGCAAACTCGACTCGATAGCATGTCTGGATTGGAAGTAATCCATCAATGAAACAGGCGAGATACGATGCTCGTAGTTTTCACGGTTTTTGGATTGCATGACCTATTTGCAGGTGAAGGTTTTGAATATTTCTGTGTACTTATCCGTGGAATTGCTTGATAGATTGAGGCCAATTGTCAGAAGATACACATTTTTTCCGCAGATTTTTGCCGTCTGCAGGAATTTTTGCTTTGGAGTATCTTTGTTGTATCGAGCTTCAAAGGTGGTAACGATGCTTTCGTCTGCATCAGAAAATACGATCTTGGCGTCTGAAAGTTTGGTATACTCAAGATATTCTCCAGTGGTAAGAGCTTGGTTGACTACGGCGTATTTTCGGGAGTTCATTGTTGGGTCTGATTCCGTTGAGAGAGTATCCTTGAGGATGAGAAGATTGTTGGCAAATCCGCTCGTGATTTCAGACGAAGTGAAAGCTCCGACCATGCTTCCGGTTTTTGGTTTTGGCAAATCTTTTTCGCTGACTGAGGTCCATGATTTTGGGACTTGCATACTAAAGCCTGATCCAGAAAAATTCGTCAGGTTCACATTATCTCAGGTGCTGGATCCAAAACAGCTGGTGAGAAGGAAGGCAAGTCCAAGAGTGATGAAAAGTGTTTTCATAAGTAGCAAAAGTAAATGACTCCAGTTAATCAAAAAATCTGAAGAGCGCAAGATTAAATTATCCCAAAATTTTTCAGAAGCGCCGTGACGAAGATGCCGATCAGCACAAACATGACGACGAATCTCAAAGCGTACATGACACCTCCCCGTAAAATAGCCCAGTAGGAGTAAGCCGAGTAGAGTAGTCCACCACATCCGAATACCAAGAGTATGAGCAGTCACTTGGACACTGCGGGCAACATCATATTCCCATCGCCTCCTACCGTAATGAGTGTCGTGAGAAAATATCCAGCAACTACCCACACAAAAAATCCTTTGCTGACATCGAGCCGTCGGTTTACCCGTTCGAGTTCTTCGTTGGAGATAGTTTCTTGGGTTTTTTCCATAGTTTTATCGTTGCTATTTTGCATAATTTTTGTATGCTTCGAGGTAATTTTCTTTGAGTATAAAACAAAATGGCACTCACACAAGACCAAATCAAACACATCGCTCGATTATCTCGACTTTCTCTCACTGAGGAACAGCTCGAACATTACCGTCACCATCTCGATTCCATAGTGGAATATATGGATATTCTCCAGTCGGTTCCGGCTGATTCTCTTGCCAAAGTGGCCAATGCTCCCATGCGGATATTGCCACTCCGAGAAGATGTGGTTCACACTTCTGAGCTTACGCGTGATCAAGTGCTTTCGGTTTCGGCGCAAAAGAAAATAGCTGGAGCCATCGCCCTACCTAATATCATGGGATAATGGAGACCACGCTTTTGCGGGATGTAACCTTGTATCAATTCAAAAATCATCGTGATTGTCGCGTTTCTGTCGGGAATGCGTGCCTGGTGCTTGGAGCAAACGGGGCAGGGAAGTCGAATTTTTTGGAGTCGCTGTATGTGCTCATCAATGGAATATTACCTCCGGGTAGAACGATAGAGCAATGCCTACATGATGCTGCCGATTCGGCTTTTGTGCGTTCTTCCATCTTGCTGGAAAACGGTTTGGCTCCGGAGTTCACGATTACTCTCGCTCGCACTCCCGCAAAAATCGGTTTTCGCATCCAAGGATCACCGGTAACACGGCAAAAGTATCTTCAAAAACACGAGCTCCGAGCGGTCTTATTCACCCCGATTGAGATGAATATACTCTATCTCTGACCTTCACTACGAAGAGACTTTTTGGACGAAATACTGTTGTTGTCACATGGAGAATTTCTCAAAATACGCCGAGATTATATGGCAGCATTGCGTTCGCGAAATGCTCTCCTCAAGCGCATTTCTGATGGGAAAAATTCTCCGCATGATCTCGATGCTTGGGACGCGCTGTTCGTTCTCAAGGCCAAAAACTATTACGAATATCGGAAAAAACTTTTGGAAGTGATTCAAGAAAATTTGCCTCAAATTGCTCAAAAAGTGAGAGTAGGACTTGAACTGACACTTAACTATGACACCAAAGTTCCCATCTTTGAATCCGTAGAAGTTATCGGAGCGCACATCCGCTCATATCTAGTGTCTCATCGTGAAAAAGATATCCTCGTGGGCCACACTTGTATTGGACCACATTTGGATGATTTTTCTTTTGTCGTGGAAACCACTGTGACCAAGCCACTCAGTTCTGAGTTTCTTTCTCGCGGAGAAAACAAAACCCTCCTACTCTTGCTCAAGCTCATGTGAATCGGATACATCGAGCGCCATTCGGGTAGTCGTGCCCTGCTTTTGCTCGATGATATTGCTTCAGAGCTTGATGCAAGCCACCTTTCTCATATTGCGCAATCCTTTGATGAGCGGGTGTTTTTTATGTCAGGACATCGACTTCCGGAGCATTTTTTTGCTTCACGAGCCATTACTACGATCCAATTCTAGGAAGATTCGTAGTATTTTTTATAAAAGAATACAATTTACACCAATGTCAATAGTAAATACTTCCCAGAGTAGCTGTTTTATTGTATGATGAAAGAAAGATTCATATTTTTACACTTGTCTATGAAACGAATTTTCTCTTATCTTTCGTTGGTTGCGATTCTCACCTCACTCATTCCAGCTTATGTGGTTCATGCTGCAGAGATTCTTGAGGTGGACCGACTTGAGGTGACCGCAGCTTCTACTGCAAATATCGGTGAACCTATAGATCTCACCGTAACCGCTCTTTCCAAATCAGGGGAAACCGTGAAGAATTACGCTGGGACTATCTTTGTCATTGTTGAAAATGACAACAAAGCAACGGTACCATATGCAGAAGGGTATACTTTTGTAGCCGGTGATTCAGGAAAAAAGACCTTCTCCAAAGGACTTTCCTTTACCAAAGAAGGTACATTTAAGGTAGTAGTTTCTGATTTTGATAAGGCAAAAATTGAAGGATCCACCAAGGTGAAAGTAAGTGCGGGAAGTTCGACTTCACCAAATACCGGGACAGAGCTGGTTACGATAACTTCACCCGATGATAATTCTATCATGGGAAATCCTAATTTTTCCGTAGTAGGTACCACCAAAAAAAATTCGCGAGTACAGCTTTTTGTAAACGGTGCAAAAGCGCTTGAAACTCAAACTGATGATAAGGGGAGTTTTGTATTTGATGTCAAAAAAGTTGACCAGGCAAAGAATATAATTTCCGTAACCGTCCTCGACGGATCGAACAAAGTTATCGGAGAATCTTCCAAGATCAATGTGACTGCAGGAAGCGAGGGTCCTCAATTTGAGAGTATTAAGCTTACCCAGAAAGATGTGGGTCCAGGCACAAAAATCGGTGTTACGGTTGGTGCAACCCCAGGTCTCAAATCTGTTACGGTTACTGCGGCTGATGCATCAGTAACTCTTAAGGAGGGGAATATACCAGGAACATACGCAGGTGATCTCGTTGCTCCTACCAAATCCGGATCCATCTCTGTAGATGTAACTCTCAAAAACGAACTCGGAAAGCAAACCGTCAAAACCGCAGCTGAAACGCTTAATGTACAAACTCCAAAGATGACGTACAAGAATATGAAAGTGCAAAATAGTGATGGTAAAACCACCTTCACATTTGAGGTAGAAAATGCCCCTACTGAGCTTACAAAGTTTCAAATTGCGTATTCAACTGGTAGTGGTGCGGAAACCAAAATACTGACATCTGAGGCTTCCAAAATCAAGAATGAAGCTGGACAGTATAGTTGGTATGTTCCAGGACTTTCGATTGCAAAATACGCCTTTGTAATTTCTGCAGTAGACGCCAAGGGGGCGAGTATTTCTAACACGAATTCCGACCCGATTGATGTGGATCTCTCGTTGTCGGCTGCTGGAAAATGTATGATAAACAATGTAAGTGGTGTTAAGGTGACTTCAAAAAATGAAATCAACACGCTCACATGGGATAATATTCCTGAAGCAGTAAAGTATAATGTGTACAAAAAGAATTCAGCCGGTCAATTTGTATTTATTGAGTCTGCTACTACAAACTCTTACACGATACATGTTGCTTCTGGCGAGGTTCGCTATGATGATTTTGCTATCAAGGCAGTGTGTTCGGATGCTACGGAATCTGCAAATTTCTCTCCTTCTACCACAGTTCAGACTGGGCCTGGTCAACTGCTCATGTTTGCAGCTTTGGCGCTTCTCGTTGGTTTTGGGATGAGCCGCCGGAAGCTTCTCAAGTAGTTTCTCGAGACATCTTAGGGGGGGTCTTCCCCCCTTTTTTTATTCCTTCACAAAAGTTTGACTCTCTGCGGGTATTTCATAGAATGCCCTTACTTTTCATTCAAAGAGCCTTTTGTAGTTTCCGCGAATAGGCTCCAAACCTTTTATTTTTATTTATTCATGCCAGTAACACAATCTGCTATAAAAGCGCATCGACAAAGCCTTACCAAGCGGTCTCGAAACAAACATTTTGTCGCGCTCTACAAAGAAACGCTCAAAAAGTTTGAAAAGGCAATCGCAACTGGATCTGCCGATGCTGGACAAATTCTTTCTCACCTTCAAAGTGATATTGATACGCTCGTAAAGAAAAATATTCTTCACAAAAATACTGCTGCCCGCAAGAAGTCAGCTCACGCCAAGGCGCTTGCCAAGGCAGGAAGTGCTCTTGCTCCAGTAGCTATGCCAAAATCTGCTCGAGCTACACCAGCAAAGAAGGCAGCTGCTCCAAAAAAGTCTACCACTACAGAAAAGGCTCCTGCGAAAGCAAAAGCCCCTGCCGCTGCGAAAAAGGCACCTGCTAAGAAGACAAAATAATGGCTGCAAAGCAGAAAAGAATCAACGCACAAATCCGCGAAACTCAAGTAGCGGTCATCAACGAGACTGGCGAGTCTCTCGGAATACTTCCGATTGATGAAGCTCTCGCCAAAGCAGAACAATATGAGATGGACCTCGTAGAAATCTGAATTCAAAATGGAGTCGTCCTCTGCAAAATTATGGACTTTGGTAAATTCTTGTTTAAGCAACAGAAAAACCAATCACATGGACGACAGAGCTCAAAGAAAGCAGATGTAAAGACGCTGAAAATTACTTATAAAATAGGAGATCACGATCTCGATATACGACGGAAGCAGGCAGAAAAATTTGCAAAAGATGGACACCCTCTCAAAATCATGCTCACGCTCCGATGAAGAGAAAATAACTTTGTAGCTCTAGCAGAAGCAAAAATGAATGAATTCGTTCAAAGTCTCGGAGATTACTACAAAATAACAGAGGTAAAACTCGTAAAAGCAGGAAACAATTTTAGCACTCTCATTTATCCTAAAAAATAGTCACTATGAAGCAAAAGACTCACTCAAGCGCCAAGAAGCGCGTTAAGATTTCTGGAACTGGAAAATTCATTCTTCCAAAATCTTGCAAGCGACATCTCCTCGCCAACAAATCCAAAAAGGCCAAGGGACGAAACAAGTATGGTATGGTTGCCACTCCAGCAAATGCACGAGCACTTCGACAGTGCATGCCAAATAGCCTATAATATCTCATTTTTTTAGTTTAATTATATGACACGAGTTAAGCGAGGAGTTGCCTCCCACAAGCGACACAAAAATCTTATTGCCAAGGCAAAAGGATATAAGTTAATGAATGGAAACGTATTCTCTCGAGTAAAGAATGCTGTTGCCAAGGCTGGTACCAACGCCTACATCGACCGACGAGCAAAAAAGCGAACTTTCCGAAGACTTTGGAATGTTCGAATCAACACGGCAGTTCGAGCCCTTGGATTGACCTACTCTTCTTTTATCAACCTTTTGACCACTAAGAATGTCAAGATTGATCGAAAGGCTCTCTCCAACCTTGCCATCAGTCATCCGGAAGTTTTTGCAAAAGTAGTCGCATTCGTAAAATAAAGATTTCCTCCGCAAGGAGGATTTTTTTGGAACACGACTTCCTATGTTAATCTTTGCACGCCATTGAAAGGGATATTTTGAGAAACTACGATCAGCTATAACTTGTTCGAGTGCTTTGAGTGTGCTTCGCTGAGTATGAAATGCTATCTGGTCTATGCCAAGATTCATGCTGATCTCAGTCATCCACTGATACCGTTTTGTACTTTCTCCGGATCATTCTTTTTGGGCAAGAGCGCTGGATCGTCCGCCCTATTGTAAACATTTTCCAAGCTGTAGTTCCTACGCACTGGAATCACTCCAAAAACACGGAGTCATATATGGTGGATGGTATATACTCTGCCGAATACTCTCCTGTAATCCTTGGTCAAAATGAGGCTTTGACCCGGTTCCTCCGGTTCATGAAGTAGGCAAGCATTCCTGCTCACATGCCTCATCCAAGACTCTGTGAGCCCAAGAGAGTTTGTCTCCTCACCATAATTCTACTCGTATCTCTCATAACTACGATTCCCATGCTGAATAGTATTGAGCAACTTGATATTGCTGTTTCCCTCTTTTTCCGCGAACGTGTTACTGCGGGGGACTTTTTGGCTCCGTATGTGAGTTTTTTTTCGGATTTCGCGGTCATTGCTGTGGCAGTATTCTTGGTGGTTTTATGGTTATATGCTGTCATGAAGAAAGACGTCGGTTACAAAATTATTGCACTTGATATTTTATATGCCATACTTTTTGCCTTTGCGGTATATTGGATTTTGCAATTTGGACTCCCGATGCGTCCGAGGCCTGAGACTATCACAGCCTTGCCACCACTCATCAATCACTTACCTGATAACTCTTTTCCGTCCGGACATGCAATTTTTGCGGGCGCGTCGGTAGTGGCTATAGGCTATTTTCTCAGCATGCCTATTTCTACCGGATTCGCGATACTTGGTGTTATCATGCTCGTTTGTCGAGTGATTGCAGGAGTGCATTACTTTGGTGACGTGTTTGTCGGAATTATCATAGGTGCCCTGCTGGCGCGTTTGTACATTGCTTTTCGTGACAAGGTCGGCATTAAAACCATGCTGCATACCCTCCCGCTCAAAATTGCATCTTTCTTCCGCTTATAGTCTCTCAAATTCCGTATTTGATGGCAAGCTAGGTGATGCGTGTGTGGTTGGAAGTATTTGCGGTTGGATTTTCACCGACTTGAAATAGAATATAGTTAAAATTTTTTCATCCAAACCCCGCCATGAGCGCCTATGTCGTTTCAAGTTCTGATGGAACTTCTGCTACCACAACACTCGATGCTATTCTCAGGGAAAGCCCGCGCACGCTTTTGTATTTTTACCCAAAAGACCAAACTCCTGGGTGCACTTTGGAAGGCCAAGATTTCACTCGACTCCTTCCTGATTTTGCTCAAAAAAATATCAAGATAATTGGTGTTTCCATGGATGGCCCGAGTTCTCATAAGAGCTTTCAGGAAAATTGCGGAATTCGTCTTTCTCTCATCACGGACGATGGCTCTCTTGCTGCCAAGTTTGGCGTTATGGGAGAAAAAAATATGTATGGAAAAATAGTTTTTGGCCTGTTACGATCCACCTTTCTGGTGAACTCAAATGGAGATATACTTCAAGAGTGGAGAAATGTGCGCGCCAAATGACATGCAGAAAAAGTACTTCGAGAAATTCTTTAACGCGACCGTATTAGTATGAAACTTCTCATATTTGGAGATATATATGGCAGAAAAGGGCGAGAGCTTCTTGAGCGCTATTTACCGTGATTGCGTGATGAACATGCACCCGATTTTGTGATGGTAAATTCAGAAAATCTTACCAACGGAAAATGACCGATTCCGCAACATCTCGAAGAAATGCAAAAGTGCGGAGTAGATATTTTTACGGGAGGTAATCATAGCTTTTCCAACATGGAATTCATAGCCGAGTACATGAATGCCCCAAATTCTCCACAGCTTCGTCCTGCAAATTTTTATGAATCCGATCATTTTCGCTTGCCGGGCAGGTGAGTCGGGATTTTTGAAAAAAACAATAAACGACTTCTTGTCATCAATCTTATATCTGGCAATTTTCTTAAGGATGATGTGTATAATCCATTTCTCAAAGTTGATGAGATATTGCGCGAACATCCGCTGAGTGCATATGATGGGATTATTGTAGACTTTCATCGTGAAAGCACTGCCGAAAGCTATTGCATGGCAGAGTGGTTGTCTGGCAGAGTAAGCCTTCAGTATGGGACTCATACCCATGTTCAAACCAATGATGATCGCATTCTTCCATCATGAACCTGAGCCATGACCGATGTTGGTATGACCGGAGCGCTCAACTCCTCTATAGGACAAGAATTCGCCGGTTGGCTACCAAATTTTATCAGTGGAACCTGACATTTTTCTCCCAAAAGAGCCACCGAAATGGGACCATGAGTAGTGTGTGGTTTAGTGGCCGAAATTGAGTCTGGAAAGTGTGTTCACATTCAAAAAATTCGAATTCTCGAGGCGACTTCTTAAGTTTTTTTGAAAATGTCTTGAATTAAATATTTTTTTTGTAGACTTGTCAAGTCCGAAGTCGGACAAATACCAATACGGTCCGAAGTTGGGCTATCACAAACACAAAAAGGAATCCCACATGCAATTGTATATTCCCCCAAATCTGGTTAAGTATGTGGCGAAAATCGCCAATGAGGTACTTGCAGAAGAGGGGTCGCAACAGCGATTCAATGACCACGGCAAGCCATGTCGTCGTACCCAGGATGTTGATCCTGTGTACCATGCAAAACTCACGGCACAATCTCGGAAAGATTCCGATGATCGTGCCAGAAGAATGATTGGCGGACGCCTGCCAATCGTATAGCTCACTCTGAGCGTCCAAGCCCGTCGGTATGACGGGCTGTTTTTTTGTGTTTTATTCTGGACTCAGACTTGAATTTTCGCTCAGGTGACATAAAATAAGTTTTTAATTTTTTTCATGAAATTCGCTCGTCTTTTTCTTGCTACGGTATGCATTTGTATCGTTATGTCCTCCATATCCGCATATGTCATGATTAAATTTTTGATGAGTGTTGTAGATACCAATCAAGATAATCAGCTTGCTCAAAAAGAAGCACCAGCTCCAGCACTTCCTTCTGTAACTACCAACGTGGATCTTGCCGGGCTCGAATCCGGTGTAAAGTCTATTGCAAGCCAAGTGAGTCCATCGGTGGTTTCTATTGTAATTACCAAGGAAGTTCAGACTTACCGCACTGATCCATATGGATTTTTCTTTGAACCAGCAGGAACTATCAAAAAGAAAGTGGGGTGAGGTACTGGTTTTTTTGTCTCCAAAGATGGCTATGTTCTCACAAACAAACATGTGGTGAGTGACCCAAAGGCAGAGTACACCATTATTCTTGCTGATGGCCGGGAACTTATCGGAAGAGTTCTTGCGTATGACCCGACTACAGATCTTGCGGTCATGCGTGCTTTTGTAGACCTCAAAACTCCATATAGCAATGCGACAGCATTGAGTTTTGTGGATTCTCAGAGTCAGGTGGAAATCGGCTCATTTGTGATTGCCGTTGGAAATGCGTTATCAGAATTTCAGAATACAGTAACATTCTGAGTAGTATCAGGTTTGGGAAGACAAATTGAGGCATCAGGTGGTGCTTCTGGATCAGAGCTACTCTCTGGTCTTATTCAGACGGATACTGCCATAAACCCTGGAAATTCTGGTGGACCACTGGTCAATCTTCAAGGAAAAGTTGTCGGTATCAATACGGCTATTTCTGCTGGAGCAAATGGTATTTGATTTAGTATTCCGCTTTCTGCACGAGTGGTCGATTCTATGATTAAGTCTGTTGTTAAATATGCTCAAATAAAGCGTTCCTTCATCGGGATTCGGTATTCTGTCTTAAATCAAACGATGGCAGAATCACTCGGCCTCTCATTTTCAGAAGGCGCACTTATTGGCTCTAGTGGAAATAATCCAGCGGTAATTCCAGGATCTCCATGAGAGAAGGCGGGATTAAAAGAAGGTGATGTTATCGTGGAAGTTGATGGCAAAAAATTATCCTCCTCATTCTGACTTCGCGATGCTCTAGCTGAAAAATTGCCAGGAGACACGATTGCGCTTAAGGTATTTAAAAAAACAGCAAGTCAGCTCGATCTTGTTGAGCTTACGCTTGGAGAGAGTTAGATAAGCGCTCTCAAGCGTTCTGGTCTTTTATGCCAAAAGTTTTTTGTTTCTTTTTTGCTCTCTCATGGTTTTTTTCCTTGCTTTTCGCCCTGCTTCTTATACACTCAAAGAACACTCGCAGCGCTTATAGCGCTGTTTTTCTTCTCTTTTTCTCAGAGAAAGCTATCGATTTACTATCCAGAATATTATGGCAGAATTTCCGCAACGCGTTCGTGGCATGCAAGATCTCTTTGGAGAGTACCAGAGATACTTTAATTTTGTAAAAAAAGTGGTTCGCCATGAATTCCGAAAAAGCGGATTTACGCGAATTTCTACACCAGTGGTCGAAACAAAAGATCTGATTGTTCGGTCTGCAGGAATAGGCTCCGATGTGGTGTCAAAGGAAATGTACGAGCTCGTGGACAAAAAAGGTCGAGAACTCGTTCTCAAGCCGGAATCTACTCCCGGAGTACTGCGCGCCTATGTTGAAAATAACCTACAAGAAGAGCCACAGCCGGTCTACTGGTACTATATTGAACATCATTTCCGATATGATCGACCACAAAAAGGGAGGTATCGTCAGTTTCACCAGGTCTGAGGAGAAATTATCGGGGAAGTAGATCCGATATTGGATGCCAATATGATCTATGTTGGGTGTTCCATTCTTGATGGTCTGGGTCTCAAGGGAAAATATGTTGTAAAAATAAACACTCTCGGCGTTGCTCGAGAGCGCGAAAAGTACATCATGGAACTACAAAGTTTTTTTGAAGCACGCAAACATCTTCTCGATGAGGTGGATCAGGCTCGACTAGCAACCAACCCACTTCGACTTTTGGATTCAAAGAATGAGGACGTGAAAGAATTACTCAAGGTAGCACCAAAAATGGTCGATTTTCTCAAGAAGGAATCAGCAGAATTTTATACCAAGGTGAAGGAGTATCTTGATATCCTCGGGGTTCCATATGTAGAAGATCATACGCTAGTTCGTGGACTGGATTATTACTCTCATACGGTTTGGGAATGGGTCGATGGATCAGGTCGAACTCAAGACGCATTCGGTGGCGGTGGGAGATATGACGGACTTGCCAAAGCGCTCGGTCATAAAGAAGAAATACCAGCTGTTGGGTTTGCTCTGGGGGCAGAACGACTTATCGAAGCGGTTATGGACGCTGGAGTTACTTTGCGCAATAAAGATGGTATACACCTTTGTTTTATTCAACTCGGAGATGAAGCAAAAAAGATTATGCTTCCTCTTTCCATTGAAGCAAGAAATCGGGGTCTCAATTCACTACTTTCTCTCGGAACTCCATCCCTTAAAATTCAAATGAAAAAAGCCAATCGGCTCAAAGCGCGTTTTGTTGCGATTGTTGGCATCATGGAGGCGAAGAAATGAGTTTGCCAACTCAAAGATATGCTCCATGGTACTCAAGTTGAAGTCAAAATTGACGAGTTGCTCGATAAAGTGATTTCGCAAATTGACCCCAAAGAACTCGATTTTTATGCGCCTGCCAAAGATTGGGTGGTAGTTGAGCCAGTGGCGGTGCCGAGTGAGGAATAGAGGAGATTCTTTGGAGTAGAGATATTTTGTTTTTGAAAACTAGGGATCTAATAATTTTCTTTTGACAAAGCGAGTTATTCTCATACGATACGCGAGCTCTTTTTTGAAAGAAGCACTGGTTTTGACCAAAGTTGCTTGCTCCTTAACCCATACACAAGAAGATGAACATCTTCTTGAGAGAACAAAAGATACAACCAAGTACAAAAAACAAAGAAGAAATCCTTGGTCCCCCTCTTGTTACCAGAAGCACTCCATTCCGGAGGTGCAGACGCTACAAGAGAACCCAAGGTCACGATTTCCCGCAAGGGATTTCATGCTATCGTTTTAAAGAGTTTGATCATAGCTCAGGATGAACGCTAGCGGTGCGCCTAACACATGCAAGTCGAACGGAATTATCCATGACACCGATTCTACAAGAATCCTTTAGAAGCCCCAAATGCCAAACCGAATACCTTTCCCAAGATATTCCCACAAGCACCAAGGCTACCACAAAGGACTTCTTGCCGAACCCGTGTCATGGGTAATTGAGTGGCAGACGGGTGAGTAACGAGTTTGTACCTACCCCAGAGTGAGGGATACCCTATCGAAAGTTAGGTTAATACCGCATAGTCCCGCAAGGGTAAAGCCGCAAGGCGCTCTGGGAGGGGCATGCTTTCTATCAGCTAGTTGGTGAGGTAATGGCTCACCAAGGCAATGACGGATAGCTGGATTGAGAGATCGACCAGCCACAATGGAACTGAGACACGGTCCATACTCCTACGGGAGGCAGCAGTGAGGAATCTTCCACAATGGGCGCAAGCCTGATGGAGCGACACCGCGTGAAGGATGAAGCCTTTATTGGTGTAAACTTCTTTTCTGTGGGAAGATAATGACGGTACCACAGGAATAAGGGGCGGCAAACTATGTGCCAGCAGCCGCGGTAATACATAGGCCCCAAGCGTTATCCGGAATTACTGGGCGTAAAGAGTTCGTAGGCGGAGAAACAAGTCAGATGTGAAATGTATGGGCTCAACCCATTACTTGCATCCGAAACTGTTTCCCTAGAATTAGGGAGAGGTAAGCAGAACTGTATGAGTAGGGGTGCAATCCGTTGATACATACAAGAATACCAAAAGCGAAGGCAGCTTACTGGAACTATATTGACGCTGAGGAACGAAAGCGTGGGGAGCGAAAAGGATTAGATACCCTTGTAGTCCACGCCCTAAACGATGGATGCTAAGTGTCGGGGTAACCCGGTGCTTTAAGCTAACGCATTAAGCATCCCGCCTGAGAAGTACGGTCGCAAGATTAAAACTCAAATGAATAGACGGGGACCCACACAAGCAGTGGATCATGTTGTTTAATTCGACAATAAACGAGAAACCTCACCCAGGCTTGACATCGAAGGAATCCCCCAGAAACGGGGGAGTACCCGCAAGGGACCCGAAGACAGGTGCTGCATGGTTGTCGTCAGCTCGTGCCTTGAGGTGTTCGGTTAAGTCCGTTAACGAGCGCAACCCATATCGTTAGTTACTATGTCTAACGAGACTGCCTGAGTTAATCAGGAGGAAGGTGTGGATGACGTCAAATCAGCATGGCCCTTATGCCTGGGGCTACAAACATGATACAATGGTCGGTACAAAGAGTCGCAAACCCGCGAGGGTAAGCCAATCTCATAAAGCCGATCTCAGTCCAGATTGGAGTCTGCAACTCGACTCCATGAAGTTGGAATTGCTAGTAATCGTGAATCAGCTATGTCACGGTGAATCCGTTCCTGGGTCTTGTACTCACCGCCCGTCAAAGCATGGGAGGTGGTTCTACTGGAAGCCCCCGAAGTAATATTGGGGTTCATGGTAAAATCACTGACTGGGCTTAAGTCGTAACAAGGTATCCGTACGAGAACGTGCGGATGGACTATCTCCATTAACAATTTGTATCGCCCAAAGGATCTCAAGTCCCAAACGGCACTCTCTCAAGAAGCCTTCATCTTCTGGTGTGTGAGGTAAGG
>JBEICN010000027.1:0-14002 GCA_040383945.1 Candidatus Peribacteria bacterium
ATGTAGTGAGAATGCAATATGATCAAGAGCATTCGGACGCTCGATTCGTGGAAAATTACTCCACCGAGTTACCGTGAGACCGCGAAGGACAAAATTGAGAAGAGGAGAAAACATACTTTGATGCTACTCAAGTGAAAAAAAAGTCAATAGATAAGCCCTCAAATTACCCTGCAAAGATTACTTCATTTTTTTTGAAAAAAACTTTTGCAACGAAAAGGATTTTCCATAGGATAACCCCACTCTACGGATCAACCGAAAAATCAGCCAAAAGCTCACTTGAAATTTCCCGCTTTCCCATCCAAAATTCCAATACTCAAATGGATTTTTTATGTGATATACTTGTCAAAAAACAACCTATTGAGTTTTTGACAATGCGTTCTTCTTTTCCGACTGCAGTGCGTATCGGTATAGTGAACAAAATATTTGCTCAAGAATTCCCTTGGAAGCGGTTTTAATTTTTGACATATGCCTATAAAAGAATAAACCTATAAGCATATCATTCCGGTAACAAAGTAATGGAACATCAGATTCTTCGAAATATCGTAAAGCAACTCGCTCAAAGTATCCGAAAACAGGACTTTTTGACCTATTTCAAAAAAATCTCATATCTTGGCGAAGTCGAGGGGGTAATAGTTTTGTGAGTTGTTTCAGCCTTCATGCGCGATAATCTCACTCACAAATTCAGCAAAGAAGTATTCGAAGCGGTTAAGCAATATTTACCAGAAGTGGTAAGTATTGAATTCCAAGTAGACAAAAATATCGAAAACCCAAGTAACACGCTGGTAATCGATTGTATAAAGGAATACAAGGACCTCTCAAAAAAAGGAAAAGACGAAGAGGTTTCTCTAGAAGATGAAGTTGGAGGCATCAATGCTCGCATTATCAACGACAAGTATCGCCTGGACAATTTTATCGTAGGTCCATCCAATCAGCTTGCCTTTGCTGCTTGTGAAGCAGTAGCACGACGACCGGGTGCCGCATATAATCCCCTCTATATTTACGGTGATGTGGGGCTTGGGAAAACACATCTGTTGCAAGGAACTTGAAATGCCATCAAGGCTCGATTCAAGGATAAAAAAATTATCTACACAACCGCAGATAGATTTCTCTCAGACTATGTAACCTCCGTCAAAAAACGCACCGTCGACAAGCTCAAAGAAAAATATAGCACCATCGATGTTCTCATCATTGACGATGTGCAGTTTTTGGCAAACAAGACCCAAACTCAAGAAATGCTCTACAACATTTTTAATATCATGTACGAGTCGGGACGACAAATTATCCTCTCTGGTGATCGCTCGCCTCGTGAACTCGCAGAGCTAGAACCACGCCTCAAAAGCCGTTTTGAATGGGGTATTATCGTAGACATCGGGGTGCCAGACTTTGAAACCCGTCTCGCCATTCTGCAAGAAAAATCTCGAAACCGTGAGTTTATCATTTCTCAGGAAGTATCAGAGTACATTGCCTATAACGCCCATTCCAATGTGCGAGAGCTGGAAGGAATACTCAATCAAATTATAGCGGAATACGAGCTTCACGAAACACCTCCAACCCTAGAAAATGTATCCGCCCGAATGAATCGTCTCTGACTTACAAACGGCATAACATTGAACAAAAGCAAGCGGAACTCTACGACGAGCTACGATGAACTCGTAAGTGCGGTGAGCGACCATTTTGGTATCGATAAAAAATACATACTGGGAGAAGATCGTCAAAAAGAATATATGATTCCACGGCAGGTGGCCATGTACCTTCTCAAAAATAAGATGAACTACACCTACGAGCGGATTGGTAATATTTTTTCTGGCAGAAATCATTCTGCCGTACTCTACTCTTGCCGAAAATTAGAATCTATTCTCAAAAAAGACCAAAATCTCTATTATGAAGTGAACGTCATCCGCGATAAACTCGGACTCTAAAAAGCAATCGGTCGCTTCTCAAACATCTGCCTCAATTGGCGAACTTTTCATTGTTTCAACACCAATAGGAAACTTGGAGGATATTACCATGCGGGCACTTCGAGTTTTCCGAGAGGTTGATATTATTGCATGCGAAGACACGAGAAATACGGGAATGTTGCTCAAACATTACGAAATTCCTCCGAAAAAACTCCTTTCGTATCACTCCTACTCCACCAATAATCGACAAAACTATATTATCGAGCTTCTACTATCCGGGCAAAACATTGCCTTGGTAAGTGACGCAGGAACTCCCGGAATTTCTGACCCTGCGTATAGTTTGGTACATCAGGCCATAGAAGCAGGTATCAAGATTACTCCAATACCTTGAGCATCTGCATTGCTTACGGCTTTGGTTGGCACAGGACTGCCAACCCACCACTTTACCTATTTGGGATTTTTACCCGTAAAAAAAGGAAGGAAAACACTTTTGGAAAGCCTAAAAACCAAAGAACATACGGTAATCATCTACGAATCTGTACATCGGATCGAGCGAACGCTCAAAGATCTGGAGCTCGTATTTGGAGGGGAACACTCCGTAGTAGTTGGTCGTGAACTCACCAAAAAATTCGAACAATTCCTACGCGGGACTTTGGGAGAGATCAATTCTGGAAAGATTCCTTACGAAAAAAAGGGCGAATTTGTCGTGTGCTTCTAATATTTGTAATTGCAGAAAAAATATGGAAGAATAGGGTAAATAACTTTTTTTCATATGCTACAAGAAAACCCTCGTACAGAAACCCCTGTAAATAAACTAGACCCTTCTGTAAATAAACTAGACCCTTCAAAAAACAACCCGGAAGATCCACAAAATAAAGATAAGGGAAAGCTCGCTCAAATCGAGCAAGCTTGGGGAAAATATCTCTCAGAAGCACCAGCTCCAGTGGTACAACCTAACGGCGAGAGCTATTCCCGTGAAGCAAACAATCTCGTATATGTTGGTATTGCCGCAGCTGAAACAAGCTATAAAGATATCATGGAGCAAGGCAAGAACAGTGGAATTTCTCCAGAATCTGAAAAAAAAATCTACGAGTTGTATCGCAACTCTGCAGAAGCCGTCGAGAAAAAAATCCGTGACCTTCAAAATGATCCAAAAAATATCGAAGATCCGAAAAAGTTTCAAGATGAACTCAATAAGGCAAAAGAACAATTCGAAAATGAGCTTGTGCGGGTTGCTCAAGAAGCAAACGGTATTGTAAATGCTCCGGGAGCTCAAAAAAATGCGATGGATGCTCAGAAAGATATGCAGCAAAAGCAGATAGCCCTCAATGAGCAAGAGAGACTTACAGGACTTATGCGTAAAATGCTGGCTGAAGCAAATGAACAAAAGATACTGGAGCGCAAGAATCAGCTCGCCAATGCAGAGGCAGCAAACAGGACGGCAGAAGCAGGTGAAGCTAAAGCAAATCTCGAGTGATATGTTGGATGAACGCCAAAAAACTGATAGTGCACCACAAAAAAAGAACGGATAACCCGTTCTTTTTTTGACTCAACATTCACATGCCGACCCTTTCCAACGCAATTTCTTAAACAAAATCTCAAAGTAGAATCCTTCCATCAAGAGTCTCAAAAACTCTTTATGAATTCTCGATAGTTTCAGAGAGATTCATGATCGGCTGCATAATACCGACCGCAATGAAACCGACCACCACCGCCATGAAGACGATAATAATTGGCTCCAAACTCTTGTTGATCGCATTGATACTGGTATCAACTTCCTCATCATAATAATCGGCAATCTTCAAGATAATCGAGTCGAGTTTGGCCGTTTCTTCACCCACCTTTATCATTTGTATCAGCATCTCTGGAAATAGGCTATCATCCTCAAGACTCTCTCCGATTTTGACTCCACGCTTCACATCCTCCCTCAACACTAGAATTCGTTGTCGATACACATCATTTCCAACGATCTCAGATACGATTCGGAGCGACTCTACAATCGAAATACCACTACTGATAAGGTTTGATAAAATTCGGGAAAATTTTGATAGGATTACTTTTCGTAGTAGTGGACCAAATATCGGCAGCTTCAAGAGAATGCCGTCAAATCGATATCGTCAGGTTTCCGTCTGCTTCCAAAGCGTAATGGCTACTATAACAGTGATGATAATGATAATCATGAGCCACCAGTATCCTACGAAAAAATCACTGACATTCATCAAAAACTGGGTCAATGGCGGAAGCTTTGACTTGTCCCCGAACATTTCTACCAACTTTGGTACTACCAAGGTCATGAGTACTGTGATCGATGCAAACATAACAAAAATGATAGCAGTCGGATAAATCAAAGCCCCCTTGATTTTGTTGCTGATACTCGACACTTTTTCCACTTGGTCGGCGAGTTGAATAAGCGCAGAATTAAGGCGTCATGTTTTTTCTCCAGATTCAATAATGGAAGCCTCGGCATCAGAGAACATTCCGTCAAATCCTCGCAAGGCATTGGAGAGATTCTTTCCACCCTTAATTTGATCAATAACTTGAGTATAAATATTTTGTAGGATAGGATTCTGTTCTTGTTTTTGAAGAATTGCTAAGGACTTTAACATAGGCAGTCCCGCATTTACCATCGTCGCAAGTAAGCGAAAGAACACCACCTTTTGTTTGGTAGAAATCTTTTGTTGCTTGATAAGCCACGCATCCAATGCCTCCAAAGAGAAGGCAACTTTTTTGTGTTGTTGGGCGACCTCCTGGGGAGTGTCTTTGATGATGAGTTCTTCCATGATTAATTTTCTTTAGCAGCTGCGTAAACTTCCTCAAGTGAAGTAAGTCACTTCAATGCCTTAATGATTCCGTCTTGCTCCAAGGAAATCATTCCGCTGTTAATCGCGATTTCATTGATAGCAACACTTGATTCTCCATGAATTATAGCTTCCTTAATGGAGGCTATTATCTCCATAATTTCATAAATACCAACTCGACCCGCATATCCAGTCATTCCACATTTTTCACATTCACCCGGCTCGTAAAATACCGGATTGTCCAAAATTTCCTTTCCTACTCGCTCTTCCAGTTCTGACTTAGCAGTTCGTTTAATTGCTTTACTTACTTTTTCAAGAATATCTGGTGGTAAATCTCTTGCGGGAACTGGTTTTTTGCAATGTGGACAAAGCCTGCGAATAAGTCGCTGCGCAATAATTGCATTTATCGCAGCAGGCAAAAGATACGCGGGTATGCCCATGTTGAGAATTCGAGTCAAGGTTTCCGCAGCACTGTTGGTATGTATGGTAGAAAGTACCAAATGTCCGGTGAGTGAGGCCTCTATCGCGATATTGATCGTCTCTTTATCTCGTATCTCCCCTACCATAATGATGTCTGGATCTTGTCGTAACGCAGTACGAAGCCCACCGGCAAAGGTATACCCAATATCAGGGAAAACCTGACTTTGAGAAACACCATCAATAGTATTTTCCACTGGATCCTCAAGTGTCATAATATTCACATCCGGTTTATTGAGTCGAGAAAGACAAGAATATAAGGTTGTGGATTTTCCAGAACCCGTAGGCCCAGAAGTAAGAATGATACCGTTCGGCAATGCAATCGCCTTCATGAGACGCCTCCCATTCTCCCCTTCTATCCCAAGCACATCAAGATCTGGTACTTTTTTTGATTTATCAACAATACGCATTACGATTTTTTCTCCATTAACCGTAGGTAGCGTAGAAACACGCAGGTCCAGAGCCTTCTCGTCGATGGTGGTCGAAATGCGCCCATCTTGTGGCATTCGAGATTCATCGATTTTCAAGTTTGCCAATATTTTAAATCTCGCCACAATTTGAGGGTGTAGAAATTGTTGATATTCAACTATTTCAGACAACACTCCGTCCATACGATATCGTACTCGTACAAAATTCGAGAGTGGCTCGATATGAATATCTGAAGCCTTGGTTGATACAGCGCCACCAATGATGAGATTACAGATGAGCTGTGCGTTATCACCTTTGTAAACTTCATTCTTGAGATTTTCAATAGACGGATTGGTAATTACCATATGTATTTATTTGGAGGTAGTTGCTTTTTTAGAAGCGTCAATTATGGCTTTGTTTTTTTCAAAAGTAACATTAAGGGAGTTCAGTGCTGTTGTAGCTGTTACCAACTTATTGAACTCCCCTCCGACATCATCTACGGTGGTAGCCTTTAGGGAAGCTTGCAATTGAGTATCCAATTGTTTTACATCGTCGGCAATAGAGCGTATAGCTTGAATTCCCTTGAGTGAGTTTTCGTTTTTACAAATCGCATCTACCAAATTCGTACAGAGCTCCGCATAAGTTTTAACACCTTCGGAAAGCTTTTTTGAGCTATCAGCAAGACTGGCACGAATTTTGAGAAGATCGGAATAACTTTTTGCACGCGCATACAATACCAGTGTAACACTCAGATTATTCTCCTTTTCTGGCTTCTCAAAGGAATCTAGAAATGAAATCTGATCTATGGTCATGAGAAGGTTGGAAAAGCCTTGTGTGTCAATATTTTTGGGTGGTACAATTTTCCCATCTTCAATCGTAATTTTACCAGAATTCTGCACGTGTGTGATAAAGTCTAAAAGATTTCTATTGGTTCCAGAAAGTTCTAGTGGAATTTTATAAGTTCCGATATTGATGACGGCTGATTTTTGTTTTGCAAATGATAGGTTGTTAAATCCGACAGGAGAAAAACTCGTGAGATTGAATTTCTTCAACAAGTCATTTTCTACAAAAAATACTAAGTCAGGCAAAGTAATTCGATTTTTTTCAAAGAAAGAATTATCGGTAATGAGTTCAGAATATGTGGGGATGATGCCGGAAATAATCTTATCGTTCATTTCAGCCAAGGTACTGTATTCGTCTTTTTTTGCTAATTCTTTTTTAACCCAATCAGAATATGTAAGGGATGGGTCGGATTTTTTTAGGACTAGCGCGATATCCTTACTATTTTTCCGTTCTTCTTCGTTGAAGGTTAGTTTTGCATGTTGACTTGCGAGCGAGAAGAATTCAGTTACCTCGAGTCAATTATTGCTTTTATTCTTATAATCCACATGTACTGCATTTATATCAGCAATCTTACTACCTATTACCGTGTAAGTTGGAACAATATACAAAAATGCAATGACAGCAAGAATGGTAAGTCCAAGAACATTGAGTACGATGGATCGAACGAGCGCTTGTTGCTTTCTTTTTTCTAAATTTTCCATATTAAATACGGTTAGGTGAGGTATATCGGAGTTTGAGATTTAAAGTAGTTTTTGTGGTAAATGTTCCTTTGATTCCAAAGTCAGCGCTGGTATAAGGCTGAATCTCTAGAGTTTTTGGTTCATTGAGAACTTTGAACCCAGAGTACGGTGAGCGTAATTTTTCCAAAAATGTGAGAGCGGTAGATCGAGATGTAGTAACTTTGTCAGCAGATCCAGAGATTGAGAATCCGAAAAACTCGCAAGTCACCGTCATTTCGCCTTTTTCATTTAAGGAAAAACTGGAGCATTCAATATCATCACCCTTATACACCGTTGCTGTAGTACGAAATTCAGAAAATTTGTTGAGCATTTCTTGAATAGATACTCGATTGGTGGAGGTTTTTGCAAGAATATACTGTAATTCTGGAGATTTCATGGTGTTTTGAATCTGGAGTTTTTTTGGAATTAGTACGGCGAGATTATTTCAGAGCTCTTTTTCTAGGCTAGCACGATCAGTGCTCAGTTTCGACAATATTTCTGAATATGTCATACACTCAGTATTGGGATAGTCGTTAACTCCTGTACTCAAATAGGAACACACTGGAAAGTTTCTTGCAAAATCGCTCGAATTCGCATTTCTCAATGTGACATCGATACCGGTGACCACCACTACGAGAAGCGCAATTTTATACAAAATACCCACTCCTATCGACAGGTATTCGATGGGGTGCTTTTTTTGAACTTGGGCGTCGTTTTTGAGGGATTGTATCTCTCCGTGATCGAGTTCACTGCCAAGTTCTTCAAAAAAAGCATTGACTCCTGCTTCTTCTTTTTTGGGGATAAATTGGTTTTCTTGTGAGCTAGGTTCCATAAATGAGTAATTACTCAAACATCCTACCACTAACTCTTCGCTGATGCAACTTTTGACCTTGACTGTGATAAAATTTGTAGAAAAGACTCAGTACTCGACATTTTTACTGGCAATCCTTCGGGCAAACTATTGCGAATGATATCACCCCACTCGGTGGTAATTCGTTTATCTAGAAGCACAATAATTCCAGTGTCTGTTTTGGTGCGAATCAAACGACCAATCCCCTGTTTGAGCTTGAGTATCATGACGGGGAGTGAATACTCCATGAATGAGTCGTTAAAAAGTCGAGATCGTGCCACAAAAACAGGATCGGTGGGAACAGAAAAAGGGAACTTATGAATCACGAGCGTTTCGAGAGTATTTCATGGGAAATCTACTCCTTCCCAGAAGCTATCGGTTCCGAGCAAAACACTGGTATCTGCATATTTACGAAATTCATAAATGAGCTTGTGCTTTCCTCCACTCATTCCTTGAGTCAAAAGCTGAATGCCCGAGCCTTTGAGTTCTGGAGCGAGTGCGAGTGTGGTTTCTTTTATGCTGGCAAATGAGGTAAATAACATGAGAGTTCTGCCTCCAACAATTTTGAGAAGTTTTGCCAAAAATTGATCATAAGCTCGTTTTTGTTCATACTTTCGCACATCACCAAGTTCAGCGGGTATGTATAACAGTGCTTGCTTTGCATAGTTAAAATCCGTCTGTAATTTTTCAAATTCAAAATCTTGCAAAGCAAGTATTTTGGAAATGTAACCAAACTCTGAGTTTATGGTCAAAGTAGCGCTGGTGACCACAATGGACGGTATTGCGTCCCACAGTCGTTTTTTGAGAATCGAGCCAATTTCGAGTGGTGTAGAAATGAGTTTAGCGCCAAAATTTTCCTTCTTGGAAAAAATACGAATCAGTGGAGTATTTCTTTCATAGAGAAATTCCTTGAGATGATCCAAAAATCCTACGATAAACAGTCGTTCTGTTTCTCATTCTTCCGCGAGTATTTTTGGCGCCTGAAACAGCATTTGTTCGATTCCATGTATTCGAGTGGAAATACCTTCAAACAATTGCGTGAGTTCCTCAAAAGTGCCGGAAGTGAAAAAATCGGATTCTACAAGTAGGTCCTGGGGGCGATTTGCGGAGTATTGATCTCGCTTTTGAAACATAGACGACTCAAAATGATTTTCACAAGACTCAAAAAACAAGCCCACACTTAAGACGACTCCATCAATATCTCGCTGAAGTTCTGGATATATGAATGGATCCATGAGATGAGATTTGTTGTAGCGCTTTATGATTTTCTCGAGATTTTGAAGACGATTACTCTGTCCTTCCAAATCCGACTTTTTCTTGAGCGACTCGGTAGCAACCGCTTCGAGGTTGTGAACTTCGTCCAAAATCAAGTACTCTATTTTTGGTAAGATAGCCCCATTTACATCATCTAGATACTCGCCGAGTAGAAGCGCATGATTGAGGATGACGATTTGCGCCTCCTTAACCCCATCGCGTGCTCTCACTACAAATTCATAATCTCGGTAGTGGTTATCTGGGGAAAGCACGCGCACATCACCAGCATGAATTTCTTCAATAAAACCGTACTCGCCGTTGTATAGACTAAATTCATCGAGTTCTCAGGTGCTCGTCTGCGTTAGCCAATAGGCAACTTTGAGCGTAAAAATTGCCTCATCTGGCGTGAATGATTCCTTGTCATACCACTCAAAAAATTTGAGAAGACTCAGGTAGTTACTGCGTCACTTGAGTTTTTGTACACGAAAACCAGATACCCCATGTGACTCCAGTAGGGCTCGAAGTTGAGGAATATCTTTGGTCTCGATCTGATCTTGAAGGGTTTTGGTGTTGGTCGAGACAAATAGTTGCTTGCCCTTGGCGGAAGCTGCGAGTAAACCTGGAATGAGATACGCGAAGGTTTTGCCAATACCAGTCGGAGCCTCAACGCAGAGGTGAGTTTTTGTTTCAAAGGCTTTTTCTACTGAAGTCATCATCTTCTGCTGCTCGGGTCGCTCTTCGATAGTCGTTGCGCTGTGTATAACCTGCTGCCAAGTAGGGATTTCCTGAGGGAGTCGAAAATCGTGGACTACCCCCTTTCCCAGACGCTCCATCGTATGTGACTTGAGCCCGGGAGACTCCATGGCATCCGAGAGTCCGTCCAGATATCCAAGTGCCCAGTTACCGTATGTTTTTTGGCTGATAGAGCGAAGTACATCTTTTTCCAATACAGAAAACTGCCCAACTCTTTCTACGATTTTTGACCAAAGAAATGCCGTTGCCAGCACATCGGAATAAGCTCGATGGGCATTTTCATGCGTAAATCATAACTCTTCTGTGAGACTCGAAAGATTTAAGCTTTTGCTGGAGTGAAAGAGAAATTCTGCTATCTTGAAGGTATCCACAATTTTCTCGGTATCAAAACGAATTCCAGAAGCCGAAAGAAAGGCTATATCAAATCCGACATTATGGCCCATGATTGGATCTTTTCCAATAAACTCCGTGATTTTACTACTGATTTCCGCAAACTTTGGAGCCTGGTGAAGCTCCTCGGGGGTAATGCTCGTAAGAAAGGTAATATCTTCATGGATAACGAACCCTGGGTTAACCAGGGTATTCCAACTATCAATTTGATTTCAATTTTCATCAATTTTTAAGAGTGCCACTTCGATAATAGAATCAGACTGGGGATTCAGCCCTGTGGTCTCAAGGTCAAGTACAATAAAAGCCATGTTTTCGATTGTAGCGATTTCCAAAAGAATACCCAAAGAAAAAAATCAGAAAAAAACACAAGCCTGGAATTCTTGTGTTTTTGTGGAGTTATCTTGTGTTTTTCTTGAGAAGTTTCTCTCCTTATTTCATTTTATTGCGGAGAAAAGCCGGAACATCCAAATCACTTGCAGGCTCTGGCTTTGGCGCTTGAGCTATGTGCCCGAATATATTATTGTTGATGGACTTCTTTCCAAAACCTGTCTGTATCGTAGATCTGGAAGTTTCTTGGTGACGCTGGTTCGTTTCATCACTGAATCCTGTAGCCACCACAGTGATCTTGATTTCACCCGTATAATTCTCATTGATCGTAGCACCAAAAATAATGTTTGCCTCTGGATCACATGATTCTGTAATAATTCGAGCGGCCTCGTCCACTTCAAACATAGAGAGATCGGTACCTCCGGTGATATTGAAAAGCAGACCTCGTGCACCTGCAATGGAAAGCTCCAATAAAGGAGAATCCACAGCGGAACGAGCGGCCTCGATGGCTCGATTTTCACCAGAACCATACCCAATTCCCATGAGTGCTGAACCCGCATTTTCCATAACTGATTTTACATCGGCAAAGTCTACGTTGATCAGTCCTGGAAGCGTAATAAGGTCGGAAACACCTTGAACACCCTGATTGAGCACTTCATCAACAATGTTAAATGCTTCGAGAAGTGGAGTTTTTTTATCAATACTCGTACGAATTTTATCGGTGGGGATCGTGATAAGTGTGTCCACTTTTTCCTTGAGTCGCTCATACCCGTCGATAGCTTGGATGGAACGTCGTTGCCCCTCAAACTCAAATGGCTTTGTTACCACGGCGATTACGAGAGCTCCAAGCCCCTTAGCTATCTCGGCAATAACCGGAGCTGCGCCAGTACCTGTTCCTCCACCAAGTCCACAAGTGATAAATACCATGTCAGCTCCTGCAAGCACCTGCTTGAGTTCTTCACTGGACTCTTCAGCAGCTTTTTGTCCTATTTGAGGATTTGCTCCAGCTCAGAGGCCACGAGTGGTAGCTCTTCCAATATTAATGCGAGTTGGTGCATTTGAAGTGAACAACGCTTGTGCATCGGTATTTACCGCAATGAAATCCACCCCCTCCAAACCCGCTTGAATCATTCGGTTGACGGCATTTACTCCACCCCCTCCAACTCCAACTACTTTAATAGTAGCAACTGGGGAAATGTAATCAGATCCATTAATTTCTTCTACAGTAGAACGAGAATCACCTCGGAGAAGATTTTTGAGTTTATCGTCAGATTTTTTGATAGCCATATACAAAAAGTAAAAAAGAAATATTAAAGAAAAAAATTACGGAAGGATTTTGTGAAATATTTGTTTCAGAGATGCAAAGATTCCGTTAGGGGAAAAATTGAACTTGAAGCGTGATCGGGTCGGAGCATATTTTTGAGAAAGAAGTATGGTACCAACAATACCTGCATACTGGGGATCTCCAAGGGATGTACCTGAAATATGATCCCCGTCATCTGGAACTCCAATGGTAGTTGGTAACCGTAGAATTTCTTTGGAAAGGTCAACCAGTCCGCGCATTTTGGCAGCACCACCAGTAAGGACAGCCCCTTCTGGGAGCATTCCATCTTTCCCGATTCTTTTGAGTTCAGAATTTATGAAGTAGAAAAATTCAGAATATCTCGCTCGAATGATTTCGGAAAGATATTTTTTTGAGATGGTTGTTGTTTCGGTTTTTGAGTATTTAGAAAGGTCTATTTCTTCGTCCTTTTGTGAGTCATCCTTGCAAAAGTTCACATCGCCGTGCTCCAGTTTGAGCTTTTCCGCAAGGTCAATAGAGATTCGAAGCCCGAGGGCAATATCGGAAGTCACATGTTCTCCTCCGAGTGCAATAACTCCACTAAATATCAGTACTCCTTCTTCAAAGACCGCCACATCAGTTGTGCTAGCACCTATATCAATACACACCACGCCAAGCTCTTTTTGTCGTCGAGAAAGAACCGCTTCGGGTGCAGAAAGTACATTAGCAAAAACATCCACAATGTCGACACCAACATCAAGAATCCCCTTACGTACATTTGAAAGCACATTTTCTGCTATGGAAATAATGTGAGATCGAACTTCCAATTTTTTGGCGCCCATACCGATCGGGTTTTTGATGCCAGCTGTACCATCAATGGTAAAACTCTCTGGTACTACTTTGAGTAGGGTACGATTGGTCATATCTACACCATTCTGCGACATATCCAAAGCTCGGTTCACATCATCTTCGGAGACTTCACCATGTGACACTGCAACCACTCCAGAGTTAACCACGCTTTCAATGGTAACACCAGAAAGTGAGAGATACACAGAATTCACATGTTGACCCAACATTTTTTCTGCCTCAAGCAAGGAGGTGTCGATGTTTTTTCGAAACTCATCCATATCGAGAATGTTTCCCTTTCGAACTCCGGTAGAAGGACTCAATCCCACTCCGAGAATGCGAAGTTTTTTTTCTTCAGAGAAGACACCGACCAGCGTTTTTATTTTTGAGCTCCCGATATCTATCGCAGCGATAATTTCGCCAGTATTCATGAGTAATAATTCTTATTGAATAATTTATTTGTTCAAGTTTTTTGCCTTTGTAATGAGAATTTGAATGTGTATTATTTGTCTCAAAGCGGCGTTATTATACCTCGCAGTAGTATTAAATCAACGGGATATACAATAATTGTTGTGCATACTTTTTTCGATTTGTAAAATTTGAGTTTTATAAAAAATTTGGGCAACAAAATCTCAAGTTAATTATAGAGAATACCCCCCTTATCGCCTTCCGTATTATCGAGGGTTTCTTGTGGTTGTAGGGTACTTTTTAAAAAAATATGTATCTCATACTCATGTTACCATTTCACAAGGGGTATAAAATCAAAAACAAAAAACCTGGTGTGAGTACCAGGCTTAGGGGCTATCGTGAGAAACAAGTCTTATTTTTTTGATGGAGAATATGGATTTGGCGGAACTTGGTATTTGGAGCCAATTTTTTCCATGAGAGCATTGATCGTTTCACGACCTATATATCCATCATGCGTTCAATTCATGCCGATAGCCTGCTGAAAGGCGGTGTTTTTTTGACGATCTCCGAGTGGTAGAGCAAGAAGTTTGAGAGCATCCTTATTGAGACTTGCATCTGAAAGTGCTTTTTGAATTTCTGTTTGAGCGAGTTTTGAGACTTGCTGGGTAATACGAAGGTCTTTTGGATCGCCTTTCGAAAGTGCTGTTACAAGCTGAGTGATGTTTTGGGATTTTTCTTTCTCGTCTGAC
>JBEICN010000028.1:0-13890 GCA_040383945.1 Candidatus Peribacteria bacterium
CGCTTTTTGAATTTTCCAATCATATACTAAAAAAAGAATGCGAGAATGATAGGGATAAGTGTGATTAAGTCAAAGTGAAATTAAAGAATTTACAAATATTTCTTCCCGCATATATTGCACCAATGTTCAGTACTTTTATCGCGGTTTCCCTCGCCATGCTCGCATCCCTTGCAGGATGAACCCTTGCTCGCACTTCCCTCTCAAAAAAATCTATTCAAATACTTATAGGCTTGGGAGCTGGGATGATGACCAGTATTTCTCTCACTCACATACTTCCAGAAACAAGTGAGGTAGGCGAGATGGCAGGAATTTTGTTTTTCTTGGGATTCTGCACGGTGTTTCTTTTGGACTATTTTCAGTGTACTCACCCACACGAAGGACATGATGATGCTCATATTCATGTACACTCCAAAAAATCAATTTGGAATTTTGGCGGGCTTTACGTTCATACTTTTTTTGATGGAGTAGCAATAATGAGTGCGTTCGCGATATCATCGGGCCTGGGAATTATGGTGACTACTGGGGTAATTCTCCATCAAATTCCCGTCTCCCTATCGCTTGCTGCCATTGCACAGCATTCACATTTCAGCAAAAAGCAAACCGTAAGTCTGTTTGCTCTGTTTGCTCTTTCTCTTGGACTTGGAGCTCTTGCATTGAGTCTATTTTCACCTACTGCTCAAGCTCCGTATATTCTCGCTTTCACGGGTGGAACCCTGCTCTATATTGGAGCTTCAGATCTTTTGCCAGAACTACGACACCACTCCAAACAAAGCCTTGGTGTGATTGGATTTTTTCTTGGTGGAGTCATTCCAATTATCAGCCACTTTATCGTAGGGTAGGCAAACTACTGAGGGTGTAATCGTGACGGCAAATTCTTAAAAGCAACACCCCGTAGAGGGTAATTTTTGAATCCATACGAACTCAATTTAGTCACCGTATATTTTCCAAAACTCGAAAACTACTTCCCATGCCACTCATGCTTTCGTTCCAAAGCATTTTCAGCAGCTGATGACTGGGCCTTCTTTTTACTCGTTCCGGTGCCTTGTCCGATGAGTTTATCCCCAAGATACGCTCAAATAGTATATATTTTATCGTGGTCCGCTCCAGTTTCGGCAAGTAAAACATAGTGAGGGGTGACAAAATGCGTTGCTTGAATAATTTCTTGAAGATTTGACTTTGGATCAATATGCAATTCTCATTCAAATATATGAGAAAGTGTCGATATCACATGATCGTTCACAAATTTTCGTGCCACCTCTAGCCCAAGATCGAGATATATTGCCCCCAGCAGTGCCTCAAAAGTATTTGCCAGTATATATGGATTCTGATTACCTCCGGCTTGGGTTTCTCCACGAGAAAGAAGAACCATGTCTTGTAATCCGAGTCTCAGTGCGATATCAGCGAGATTTCTCCCGCGTACGAGAGCAGATCGGATATCAGTAAGTTTCCCTTCCTGATAATCTGGAAAAGTTTTGAACAGATATTCGGTAGTTATCAGCTCCAATACCGCATCACCAAGATATTCTACCCGCTCATTACTCTCTGGGAGATGTAATTCGTTCAGGACAGAACGATGGAAAAAAGCTACATGGTAGTTGGATAAATTTTTGTATGGAATCTCAAGAGAAATGAGAAGCATTTCTACTTTCTCTTCAAATGCCACTACATCAAAGCTATGAGAGCGCTTCATGATACATGATTAGAAAAATATTTTTTCCCGTGGTGAAATAGTACTCAAAACGGTCGATTTTTCATCTTTGAGTTTGTTCAGAACTCCATTTACCAATTCACGAGCACCATCATCAGAGAAGCGCTTCGCGAGCTCAACCGCTTCATTGATGGATACTTTTTCGGGAACTTGGTCACACTTCAGATACAACATCTCGTATGCAGCGATAAAAATTGGCAGTAGATTGATTATGGGCATGATTTCAGCGTCAAACTTTGGAGCATAGTGAGCCACAATTTGTAGCAAGATGCCTTCTTCTTCTTGAATACCAGCAAAAGCCTCAACATAGTAAGCATCTGAGAATGCTTGATCTACCGGACTCGTGTAGTAGCTCGTGGCGAATTCCATTGGATGGTATTGATCTCAAAGAATAGATTTTGCATACAATGATTGGAGGAGAAACTCGCGAATTTCGCGACGAGTAAGCTTTCGCATGACCAAAAATGAAGGTAAAGAACAGGGTGGCAGTACAAATCAAAATTATAAAAGCCAGCTTCCGCTGGCTTTTTGCTAGGCTCGAACGGTGGTAATCTTATCTGCCTTAGTTTTTGCCTTTTTAATCACCTGGCGACCTCGGTATTGACCGGTAACTGGTGAAGCAAAATGAGCAAGTCCGGTAGCATTTCCTGCCTCATCGTACTGAAGAACTACTGAGTTTTTTACTTTGCGAACTTTTTCGAAGAGCCATTTACCGTGACGTTGTCTGGTTTGAACCTTCGAGGCTTTTTTTGGAGGTGAAAAAGTCATATTATTGAGAAAAGAATGCGCGAATTTTAGAGAATGTTGTGTTTTTGTCAAAATTTATTTTTCAAAAAACTAGAGACATGCTCAGGGGGACATTTTGCGCGCATTTGCATGAGACATACAGCAGCAAACATTCACCAACCACCCCTACATTTCGGGTATCTTAATATTGTCTTAATACACAAGGTGTATAATCAAACATTCTCTATTTAAAATTTTCTTATGAAAATATCCCCACTGATAAAAAAAGCTCTTATATGAGTTATTCTCATCGGAGCTACCTATGGCGGATATGTATATTTTTTTAAAAAAAGCTCAACTAGTACCGGTTTTACCACCATTACCTCTACCGTAAAAAGAGGTGATATTGAAAATGCGGTGCAGGTTATCGGCGTCTCCGCACTGGTGTTTGAACAAAAAATGCAGTTTAGCCAGCCTGGAAAAGTAGCTAAAATTCTATTCAAAGAATGAGACAAGGTAAAAAAATGACAGATCATTGCAGAGCTCGACACGACCGATGTGCTCAACGACATACGTCAGAGTGAGGTAAGTTTGAATAATTCCCAACTGAAACTTGCTCAAATACTCAAGGGGGCTACGGAAAAAGATTTGCTGAATGCCAAAAATTCAATCACAAGCGCCGAGAGTAGAATTACCACCCTAGTGAATGACCGTGTAAATATCGCTCAAGAAGCCATCAATAAGCAGCTGGATTTTGAAAATCAGATACTTGCCAAGCAAACAGAAATTAAAAACAATACCAATGAAATAGACAGCAAAAAAGCACAACTCGAAAATGCAAAAAATGAATTGGCCATCTTGGAAAAAACAGAAGATAAAGGGCTTTCGGATGATCAGGTCAATATAAAAAAAACCTTAGAATCTGCGATTATCAATGCAAGAAAACAAATTATAGACGCTGAATCGAATCTCTACAAGGCAGACGAAATTCTCGGAATCAGTGATTTGAATCGCACCAAAAATGATGCCTACGAGGGATATCTTTCGTATAGTCTTAAATCCAAAGCAAGCGAAGATTGGGCTATGGCAAATGTGCTCATGGCAGACTCAAAATCTACCCTCGAGAGTCTCCCCCAAAATGGATATGACACAGAGAGTGCCACAAAACTTCTCGAAACGCTTGCAAAAATGCAATCTCGCATCGTTTCGCTTGGGAAAAGTGGCACTGACATGATGAACGATAGCATGGTTTCTACCGTATTACCCCAGAGTACTATCACAGGGTATGCAAGTATTTTTTCTTCGATTACGGCAACAGCACAAACAAGTTTGGGCTCAGTTCGAGAAACGATAGCAGGTATAGAAACACTTGCTGACCCCTCTCTTCAAAAAGCAGGAAGTGAAAATATACTCCGCTCCAAACAACAATCCGTGCGCGACCTTGAAACTGCCTATACAAAACTCTCAGTAGACACTCCGGAACAACTCAAAAGAGATCTTACCAAACTACAAAATGACAAGGCCTACTCCCAGTCGGCTTACGACGCAAAGCTCGTGTCGCAAGATATTTCCATCCAAGAAGCAAAAAATTTGCTGAATTTCTACAAGGCGAGTCTTCAGCTACTCACATCGGGAGCAACGAAAGAAGAAATCGCACTTGCAAAAAATGCCATCGCATCTCAGCAAATTTCACTTCAAAAAGTTCGTGAAGGGATTAAAAAATACCGGCTAGAAGCACCATTCGATGGAGTGTTGCGAAAGGTGGATTTCAAACTCTGAGATAATATTCTTACCTCATCGAGCTCTACCCCGATGTACCTTTACATGGAAAATCCAAATCTTGTGGAAATCAGCGCCTCTGTGGATCAATTAGATGTAGTAAAATTGAAAGTATGACAAGCATCAAAAATCGTTTTTGACTCATTTCCCAAAATTACCTTCACCGGAGCGGTAAGCGATATAAACTCAACCCCCCTGGTGACTTCAGGCGTAACTAACTACTCGATAAAAATTACCATGGACAAGGGGGAGTATCCTATTTTCAGCGGAATGAGTGCCAAAGTCAATATCATCAATGACAGCAGAAAAAATACCCTCATCATCAATACTTCTTTTCTTCAAAAATGAAATAATAGTGAGTCGGATTCCGTAATCAAACAGGTGGGAAGTGCTGAATTGAAAACGCTCGTGGAAACAGGAATCAGCACTCCGAGCAAAACCGAAATCTTGAGTGGTGTAAGCGAGTGAGATACCCTGATTCGAAAAATTTCTACCAGCACTGGAACCACCTCCATAGTGAGCGGACTTCGTATGTCGGGAGGCAGTACTAATGGAAGTCGAAGCGGACAATAGAACTCATATCTTTGATTCCTAACTTATTCCGATGCCACCCCTGATCCAACTACAAAACATCACCAAGTCCTATCAACTTTGAACCGAAACCCTGACGGTACTCAAATGAATCGATACCACCATAGAAAAGTGAGAATTTGTTTCGATTATGGGGCAATCTGGTAGCGGTAAATCGACGCTCATGAATATTATTGGAATGCTTGATAATCCGAGCACTGGAGCATACTTTTTCAATGGAAACGATGTCTCTGAACTTACGGATGACGATCAGGCATTGATTCGCCGCGAAAATATCGGATTCATTTTTCAAAGCTATAATCTTCTTCCAAGAACTCGAGCATTGGATCAGGTGATTATGCCACTTCTGTACCAAAATATTGGGAAAAAAGAGCGTACAGAGCGAGCCCTCCAGGCGCTCAAAAAGGTCGGGCTTTGAGATAAAATAAACAGTTTTCCGAACGAAATGTCTGGCGGTCAGCAACAACGAGTTTCCATCGCCCGAGCGCTCGTGACAAATCCATCTATCATATTGGCCGACGAGCCGACTGGAGCACTCGACAGTAAGACCGGAATAGAAATTATGCACCTGTTGACAGAACTACATCAAGAAGGAAAAACTATCATACTCATCACTCACGAACTTGAGGTAGACGCATACGCGAACCGACATATTGTTTTACGAGATGGGAAAATTATCAACTAATACCCCTGTATGATACTAAGCGAACATATTTCCTGAGCCCTCAACTCCATCATTGCCAATAAACTTCGGTCTGCCCTGAGCATGCTTGGAATTATCATCGGTGTGGCAGCAATTATTATTCTCATGGCACTCGGTGAAGGTACCACCAAGTCGATAGTAGAACGATTTAATAGCATGGGCGCCAATCTTATCACCCTTTCAGCCTGAGCGTCAAACAGTTCGCGAGTCGGAGGGGTAAGCACTTCCAGCAGTAGTAAACTTATAGATGACGCCTTTGTGGATTTTGTAAAAAATATACCCGGCGTAAAAGAAGTTTCCCCCAGTGTTACCACAAACAAACAATTTATTTATGAATCCTACAACACGAGTGCAAGTATTGTGGGAGTCCAAACAGTATACCAAAGCCTAAAGAATCTTACGATAGCAGACGGGAGCTTTTTTACGGACACAGATGTGCAAGATGGAGCAAAAGTCGTGGTGGTTGGCTATCAAATTGCCCAAGATGCCTTTGGCAAAGAAAGTGGCATAGGAAAAGAAATAAAACTCGAAAAGGGAATCTACACTGTCATTGGAACTCTGGCCGAAAATTCTCAAACAAACCGGAGAATCTTTGCACCGATAACCACGGTGATGGGAAAGATTTCCTGAGCACATTACTATAGTTCTGTCGATATTGCGGTGGATGACCAGACAAAAATCGATTTCATGAAAAATTTTATCGATCAAGAACTCATGCGTTACACAAATACAACAGGAGATTCTAAGTCGTATTCCTTGAGTACACTTTCTGAAATTTTATCTTCCATTTCGTCCGTAACCGGGACACTCACCCTGTTTCTTGGAGGAGTGGCGGCGATATCCCTCATCGTCGGAGGAATTGGGGTTATGAATATCATGCTCGTCTCCGTAACCGAGCGTACTCGCGAAATTGGCATCAGAAAAGCACTTTGAGCATTCAAAAAAGATATTCTTATACAATTTCTCATCGAAGCTCTATTTATTAGTATTATCGCAGGATTCATCGGAATTGCGATAAGCTATGGAGTGGTCACTTTTGTCAATCAATTTCTCTCAGCCGTCATCAGCACCAACTCTATTTTACTCTCCTTTGGATCGGTCGTGGTAATATGAATATTTTTTGGCATACTTCCTGCCTCAAAAGCAGCAAATCTGAAGCCCATTGACGCTCTGCGATACGAATAGTTTTCAAAACTACACCTTCACGATTCGGGCTATGAAAAAGCCTTCGAATCTTTTGGAAGGAAGTATACGGATGGCATTGGCGATAGAGGGATCAAATTGCACCTGTTCGAATTCCGACATTCCTTTTCTCAATTCTAAAATATCTGGCAATCTTACGATTTCGATTTTTGCCGGTGGGAAGGCAGTAAGTAAAGCTTGGAGAACTCATTCGTTTTCTTCAGGCGCGATGGTGCATGTGGAATAGACAAGACGCCCTCCCCGCTTGAGCCGAAGAAAAGCCGTGGCAATCAAATCCTTTTGTAACTCTGCTTTTCTTTGGATATTCTCAATGCTAAAAAAACCGAAAGTTTTTTCATCATCGAGCAAAATTCTTCCTTCAGCTGAACACGGCGCATCAAGAAGAATGGCATCAAATTCTTCCTCAGTTTCATTGAGAAATTTTCACGCATCGACCTTGTGAGCTATGATAGATTTCGCATTCTGAAGTTTTATATTATGCATCATTTTGTCATACCGAATCTGATTTTGTTCCAAAGCTACAATTTGCGCCGTATCCTTGGTCATTGCAGCAATTTGAGTCGTTTTGGACCCCGGAGCACTACAAACATCGAGTATTTTCTCATAAGGCTGGGGATCAAGAATGATAGCAGGAAGTAGACTCGAAAGAGATTGCATATATACATAGCCCTCTCGAAAAAGATCTGAACCCTTGAGTGTATATTCAAAGATGCGATCCAGAGTATATACTCCCGGAATTCCCGGAAACGCTTCTACAGGAATCCCAAGCTTGGATAAGGATTGTAGTACAAGAGCATCTTGAGCCTTGAGAGCATTGACTCGAAAAGAAGAAATTTTTTTGGTAGCAAACGCCTGTATCACGCCTTCGTAATCTTTTCCAAGAATATTTTGTAATCTAGCATCCAGAAGCTTTGGTAACGGTTTCATTGAGCGAAAATAATAAATCAATATACTTACGACATGATGCGCAATAATGATGAAGTTGCAACATGAGAAAATCTTATGGCTGGGATGAAAGATTTCGGCAGCATTTTCATTGATTTTACTGTACCGGTAATCGATAATTTTGGAGATATGGGGTTTGCGCTTTCTTTGGCAGTCTCATTATTGGAGCGCCACGCTCTACTGCATATACGATTTTATAGCGAAAACCACGAACTCTTCCAAAAAATGCTTGGGGACAAAATTCCAAATAGACTTTCGTATTTTCCTTTGCATACATGGTGAACCGCAGAACATAGCGAACAAAGATGGAATTTTTTTGGACTCAAACTCTTAGAAAGTGAATGTAGGTTACAAGAAAATCCCAAACAGATATTGAATTTCGATTACTTGCAATTCCATAGTGAGTCAGGGCCGTTACATCCTGGGATCAGCTCGCTGCACGGATCAATTTACGAATTTGCAGGATTACCAGTGACGCATATCGTCCCTTCCCCCCTTCCTGAAGGGGGCGGAGTAGTGATCTCCTGATATTCTACGCCTTTGAATCGATTGGATTTTCTCAATCATTTGGGGCTATCAAGTGAACTACTCCAAAAAAAATGGTGTAGTGTGTTTGTGTATCCTAAAACTCTCAAAAAAATACTAAAGACCGCAAAACAACATCCAGATTGGGTATTTTTTGTAAGTGATACCAGTGAACTACATGGAGAAAATATTGTCTCGCTCCCATTTTTGACACTGGAAATTCATACAAAATTTCTCTGACTCTGTGACGCAAATATCGTACGCGGGGAAAATACCCTTGCCTCCGCCATACTCGCAGGAAAACCTTTTTTATGGGATATTTACCGAGAAGACAATGGGGCTCATCTGGAAAAGATGAGCGACTTTTGCAAATTTATTGACGGATATGTGCCATGGGGGAAGACTCTAGAAGAATTCGTAAAGCAAGAACATATAGACGAAAATGTGAATGACGTACTTCAATACACATGAACAGGTTTTCAAAAAATTGGGCAAAGCTTGAAGACGCGGGACTTGGGAGAATACCTAGAAACTTTCCTCCAAAAAAAAACTCATAACAACTAAAAATGCCCCTCGAGCCTTTGCTCGGGGGGCATGAGAACAAGCTCCACTATTTTGCTCGTTCCTGATACTCTCCAGTTTCTGTATTTATGATAAGATACTCGCCATTGTTGATAAACCCAGGAACTCGCATTTCCAGTCCTGTTTCAAGTTTTACGAGTTTATCCACCTTCCCATCAGCCGTATTTCCAGCAACCGCAGGATCTGCCTCTATAACCTTAAGTTTTACTCGTTGTGGAAGAATAACTCCAATAAATCGCCCCTCGTAACTTTGAATATCCACGATAAGACCTTCGGTGAGATAGTTCACTGCATCGCCAATATCATCGATGGTGAGCTCGATCTGTTCAAATGTATCCTGGTTCATAAATGCGTAGGAACCGGCTGATTCGTAGAGAAATTCAAATTTTACACGCTCGAGTGTGATGTCGTCTAATTTGTCTTCGCTGTCGAACATTTTGTCGATAGAATTTCCCTGTATGAGGTTTTTGAGTCTGAGTTTAATGTTTGTAGCCCCCCGACCTCCACGGTGAAGTTCAAACTTGAGTACGAGCAAGAGATCTCCTCCGATTTTGATGACCGTACCTACACGGCACTGCATTGCGAATTTCATAAAAAAAAGTTAAATCTAATATTGTTTTGAAAATGATTTGGTGCCCAAGATGAGACTTGAACTCACATAGGATTGCTCCCACAGGCTTCTGAGACCTGCGTGTCTACCATTCCACCACCTGGGCTTAGAGCTCGTGAAATAGCCTATAATATTCCCAAAAACGTGCAGATAGTAAGCAAAAACCAAAAAGAAGCAAATTTGCTGGATGGCCAGACCTCGATTTTGGTTAATATTTCTGGTTGCCTGATTTTGGGGAGAGCTCTCAAAAACACTTCGATCAATTGCTTATGAAGAGGAATACTTTATACTCAAACAAAACCTACGCGAAAAAGCTTATGAAAATCCTTGATCGTGGCCAGTTTCGAGAATCCAAAATTTGCCCGGTATGCCATAGAGCATTTTCCAACCGAAAAAAATGGAAAAACAGCTTTGACACTGTTATCTATTGCTCGGATCGTTGTAGAAAAAACAAATCCAAAATTCTCAATCAAGACAAGTAGGCCTTAGGTGACACAAAATCCCAACAGCGCCCGTTCAAGTAACAGACTCATTTTTATCTTTTCAAATAGACATGCCCGTAGCACAGTGGATTCTCTACGATCAATTTCATCAATCATACATAGAGCCAGGCGTAACCGATATTCTTTTTATCCTATTCACGGGAGAAAGCGTCACTTCACCCGTTGGCAGACTCAAATTTAATATACGCAGCAAGATTGCAGAATATGCTATGGCCAAGAGTTTTCTCAAATCTTGTCAGGAATCTGGGTATTCGATTCACTGGATTGAGGCAAAAAATTATACCGAAGGACTCGATCAATTCATTGTGAAAACGGGTATAACAGAGATTATTTCCATGCGATCAAGTGAAGAATATCTCGCCCGAAAAATAGATGGTTACCGTTTGCAAAAAGGGTCACTCACAATATATAAAAATCGGCAATTTCTTATAGATTGAGAGGAGTTTCAAGCAAAATTCAAAACACCTCCGGTTATGGAGACGTTTTATCGATACATGCGTACGAGTAGAAACATACTGCTCGATGAAGCAGGAAAACCACTTGGGGGGAAATGGAACTATGACCACGAAAACCGCTCCTTCGACAAAAACCACCTTCCGACTTGGAATTGGAAACCAGAAGATGTATGAGAAATCAAACTTGCAAAGACATACTACTGATGCGAAAATATAGAGTTTCACCTTCCCGTGAGTCGCAAAGACTCCTTGTCATTACTCCAATACTTTCTCGAATATCACTTCTCGAATTTTGGGGCTCTCGAGGATGCCATGTATCAAGAAGATGCAAAAGTTCATCACTCGCTCCTCTCCTGCTCTATAAATTTTTGACTCTTGACACCCAAAGAGGTTATTGATGCCGCGCGAGGTTGTGAAGCGCCGTTACCGAGCAAAGAAGGATTTATTCGCCAAATTTTGGGGTGGCGAGAATATATGAGGCAATTCTATCTGTATTACTCTAATTCTCTCTATGCGAATAATGTTCTCGGGCATCATGAATCTATCCCAAAAAAATGGTGGAACTACGACGGAGTCTTGCCAGAAAACCCCCCAGATCTCACTGGTTTGAATTGTGTAGATACCGTGATTCAACGAGTGCACCGAGAGCATTACTCTCACCACATAGAACGACTCATGGTGATAGGTAATTTTACCCTCCTTCGCGGATATCATCCACACGAAGTAAATCGCTGGTTTTGGGAAATGTATACCGATGCATTCGAGTGGGTAGTATCTCCAAATGTACTTGGAATGAGTCAGTATAGTGATGGTGGCAAACTTGCGACAAAACCCTATATATCATGAGGAAACTACATCGAAAAAATGAGTAATTTCTGCCAAAACTGCACCTACAGCATAAAGGAAAAAACATGTCCGATGACACATCTTTACTGGGATTTTGTAGATCGAAATCAAGACATATTCCGCAAATGACGAACCCCCTATGTCCTATCTTCACTTGCAAAAATCGACATAGAAAAAATAAAAAAAGCAAAGGCCGCATTCATTCAAAAAACTTCTTCTGATGTATAAGTTTTTCTCACTATTCCTCCTTTGAAGAAAAGCCATTTTGGCTATAATCCAGCACAATTTCAAAAAAACTAAATATGAATATTACTCCTCGCTCCACCGACTATTCTGAGTGGTATCTCGACGTAGCAAAAGCTGGCGACCTTTTTGAGTACTCCCCAACTCCTGGATGTATAACATTTCTCCCAAAGTCTGTCACTATCTGGACACGGATTCAAAAATCCATGCAAGAAAAGCTTGACCGTCTCGGTGTTCAAAATCTGTATCTTCCCATGCTCGTGCCAATGAGTTTTTTTGAGCGAGAAAAAGACCATGTAGAAGGCTTTGCACCTGAACTCGCCGTTGTCACAATCTGAGGAGGGAAAACGCTGGAAGAACCACTCGCAATACGCCCCACTTCAGAGCTTCTTTTTTGTGATTTTTTCAAAGATAAACTCCAATCATATCGAGATCTCCCCCTTCTCTACAACCAATGGGTTTCTGTACTTCGATGGGAAAAACGAACTCGCCCCTTTCTCAGAACGGCGGAATTTTATTGGCAAGAAGGACACACTTTGCATGAAAATCGACCACAGGCAGATACATTTGCGCTCGATATACTTTGGAAGGTCTACATCGAAACCATTCGCGATATCATGGCTATCGATGGAATTGCTGGAAGAAAATCACTGAGTGAAAAATTTGCATGAGCCGACACCACCTACACTTTTGAACCCATGATGAGTAATGGTTGGGCACTGCAAATTTGCACTTCTCACCTTCTTGGTCAAGGATTCATGGAAGGCTTTGGCGTAAAATACCAAGACCGAGAGGGCAAACTGGCGCATCCATGGTATACTTCATGGGGGCTTTCCACAAGAAGTATAGGAGGAATTATATCGAGCCATTCTGACGATAAAGGCTTGGTAATTCCACCAAAAATGAGTGAGTTCGAAGCGGTTATTCTTCCTATTTTTACCAAAGATAACACAGATTCTATACAAGAATACGCTCGAAAAATCGGTCGTCTGATAGTGGGAAAAGACGCAAGTGAAGTTCCGGTGCAATGAGAATATTTCCGGGCTCTTGTTGGTCAAGAAGGGAAAAAAGTAAAACTCGATCTTCGCGAAGCTCGCTTGTGAGAGAAAATTACCGATTGGGAATTATCAGGTTACCCGATACGTATCGAGTGTGGCGAGCGAGATCGTACATCTGGAGTGTGTGTCGTCGTATCAAGAATCACTTGAGAAAAAGTAATTGTAAGTCTGGAAGAAGTTGCCACAACCATTGCCCGAATGAATGCAGAATGACAAGCCAAACTCCTCGCTAACAGTCGAGAGAGACTAGAAAAAAATACGGTCGCCTGCACGAGCATGGAAGATATTGGAGCTGCCATCGAGGCAGGAAAATTCTGACTCTATGAATGGGATTTGAATCCTGAATTTGAAAAAGAAATTAAAGAAAAATATAAGGCCACGACTCGCTGCATTCCATTTGAATGACAATTTACCGATTCACTCTTACCATTGACAAAAAGCTGAACAGTACGCGTAATAATTGCTAGAAATTTCTAGAACTCATTGCTCATGGCTTCATAAAGACCACGGTAAAGGTGGTCACAGTAAGATATGATGTCCAAATTTGCTTGCAAAAACTCTATTTTTCTCTATAGTAAAGAAGATGTTCAATTGAATGTCCAAATACAAAAAGAAAGATAGAGGTTTTGCAAACCCGTAATCCGAAGAAAGAAGGCCATTATGAAGTTAAGGAAGTTGATCAAGGGCTTTTTGATTGCCAGGTATGTCATTCCGGAAGTCGAAAGACGAACCGGAGAAGATCTCAGGCAAGCCAAAAGCACGAGGAAAATACACCGGCTTCCCGCAAATTTACGAGCTAGAATCTCCTATGCTATCGTATATGCTAGGAAGCCATCGGCGAGAGCCTCTGACAAAGAGCCTCTTACTTCTGATGCCATGTAGCTCAGAAGGTCCCCCTCGAAATGAGGGGGAATTTTTAAATATACGTCAAAATACAGAGAGCGAAGCAATACTCTCAAAAAGCAGGAGGAATACTCAAAAAATAAAATTTACTAACTAAAGCAATTCTTGATGCGCGTAAGCAAGGGGGCTATTCTCTTCGAAAAAATACCCTCGCCTAACCCTATATTCTACCACCAAATGCAACTTTACCACCTCATAGAGACTGCTATTATTCTCAGTCGAAACGATTCTTCAGTATAGTAGGTAGGATTGAGAAGTGGGAATGTTATTTCTGATTATCCCATCCGAGTTTTAGGGCAAGTTCACGAAGTTCTTTTGTGGTAATATTCACGAGGGTTCTTCCGAGAAACTTTCCGAGGTCGGGTTTTCCAAATATTTTTTGAAACCATACTACCCCCTTCGTAAGGAGCTCATCTCCGCTCGTGATGTTATGATCTTTGAGTGCGGTGATCCAGTCTTCTTGGGTGAGAAGTTTTAAGTGTATTCGAATCTAATTTATGACTTGCCCGC
>JBEICN010000029.1:0-13730 GCA_040383945.1 Candidatus Peribacteria bacterium
ACCGATCATTTGCCTAAAATCTGCCAATCGTACTCAAATCACAATTTGTCAAGATTCAAGGTTTGCATTGAAAGAAAATGTGTGATGTAATGGGAACATGAACCTTTGCACATTTGCCCATATGTTTGCCTATATCTTGTCCCACGCTAGACTTTTTTTGCGTGAAACTGGGAAATTTTTCCAAAAAAACCTGCTTGGAACGAAGCTGGTTTCAACTTTGAAATCGAATTTCGTCCGGACTCTGGCATTGGTTTTGGTGGCGATTATTGGTTGGATGGGGATTTCGTGGGGCCCAATGAGCGGAGAGGGAGGGGCTTTAGGAAGTAACGAGATGGGAAGACTGGTGGTAGGGGAGGTGGTGTGGGCTAATGCTGTGAGTGGTGGAGGTGGAGGCGGTGGTGGAGTTACAGCGGCAACACCTACAGAAGGGGTCGGTGCTGTAAAAACTGTCAATGCAGTAATAAACATACTCTATGCGTTACTAACTCCATTGCTCATGTTGGCAGGTTGGCTTCTCACTCCGGATTGGGCTTTTGGTGAGATTTTTGGTATGCGACCCGTGCTTCATGATATGTGGATACTGGTTTCAAATATCGTCTATGTTATTTTTGCTTTTCTGCTTGTAGCAATGGCTTTTATGAACATTTTTGGTGCTGAATGAAACACTTGGGCAATACGAGCTAAGCTTCCGAAGCTTATAGTGGGTATCGTCAGTGTTCCGTTTACTTGGTTTTTTGTAAGTGCCATTGTATCATTGTCTTCGATCCTTACAGCTTCCGCCGTGCAATTGGCATGAGACGTAGCTCCAACTAAAGTAGCCCAATTTGACTTTCCTATGCCATCGGATTGCACGATTAATTTTAATGCTACAGTGAGTGGTAAAGATGCCGATGGGGAAAAGAGCGAAAAATTCTTGGATTGCAAGACGACCTGACCATGAAAAAAATTCAGTGAACTATTCAGATCTGACGATGCTTTTGGGGTTGTGAGTTACTATGCTTATGGAGTATTCCATATTCAGGATTATAAAATTATTACCGGGCAAAATCTAGGTTCGATAAAAGATGCTATGAACCTCTCTGTGAATTTGATTATTGCACTCATAATGTTTCTGGCATTCTTCCTTATTACTATAGCCCTGGTTTTTGCTTTGTTTTCACGAGCATTATATTTTTGGGCAATCGCTATTTTTTCTCCGTTGCTTTCTTTGCGATACTTTTTCGATGGAAAACTCGGAGGATTCGGCGATTCATGGCTTTCCGTTTCGAGTATCGTAGGATTGGCCATGGTTCCGGTATATGTAGCTGCGGCATTGTCATTCGGATTGATTTTTACTTCAGCCGTAACCACTACAACTTTTGATGGCAGTTCCGAGAGTACCTATATGAAAGTCGACAATTCTTCTACTCCAGATAATCAGATAATGACTATTTTTGGTACGAAATATACAGTAAAGGGCATGCCAGTAGGGACAACGCTTGGTAAGGATGCTAAATCCTTAGGAGGTGGATTTATCGGCCAATTAGCTATGCAAATCGTCGCACTCTGCGTTTTATGGTTTGCTGTTATGGCCGCGCTAAAAGGAAGTGAAGTTACGAAAAGCGCTGCCGAACCGATATCGAAATTCGGTGGGGAAATCGCAGGATTGGTACAAAGTTTACCAAAGTATGCTCCGATTATACCGACCTGACATGGCATGGCGTCCATGAGTTCATTGCCGAATATCTCATGAAAGGTTATGAGTGATATAAATTCGAAAATGTCAGAACGTGGAACGGCTGCTTGATCTGCCTTGAGTGAGGCTCTTGGTATAAGTTCGGAAGCTGGTAGAAAACTTACAGCTGCGAGCAATAAGATAATCGCGCAACAGCCTTCTACGAATCCTGCACAGAATGTGCCGATGTTAAAGGGATTTATTGCTACATCATGAATGACCGTAGTTCAATCAGGACAAGAAATTTACAAAAAGGAACTTATTCGAATGGTGGAAAAAACTGGAACGACTACTACTCCAGATCAAAAGAAAGAGCTTATTAACGCTATTATTGCAAATAAGGGTACTACCGATGGATTGCTCTATTTTATGCAGAGATACAAAGAAATTGCTGGAAAAAATCTGGATTCATCATTGGATACTATTGAAGAATTTGAAACTATTTCAAAGGGTTGAACTAGTGCATCTAGTAATGCGTCAACAGCTCAATCGACTAATTCAGCACGACCGACACAAGTTACGTTGAACATCAACTGAACTTCTACACCTGTTACACTTGAATTAGCTCCAAATCGTAAGTCGTTTACTGCTGGTAGTTTAACAGCTATTCAAAAAGGAATCGACGATGCAAGAAGATGACTTAATCCTGCAGATACGACAACGAAGAATAGAGAAATCAGAACTCAGTTAGAGGGTTGGCTCAGGGCGAACGGAATAAATGGTGTAGACGATCAAAATACTATTCTTGATGCAATCAAGCGCAATTTGTTGAATTAGTATCAATCCTGACTTAACAAAATAATATAAAATCTGAGTTTCCCGTACTCTCCCCCAAAAAGTCCCCAGAATACCCGCATGACTCTCTATTCCTCCAATTCTCACAGCAACCCCCTTCTCAACAGCATCCTCGATCGCAAACCTCCACAGTTTTCCCAGGATGCCATGGGGCTCCTCGCTTCGCTTCGTCGCCAGCGTGTCGCTACCGGCACCCCCAATGTGTCCGACCGCACCGGAGGTTTTCTCTACCACCTGCTGCGGGATCGGTGATATGCTCATGTGCTCGAGCTGGGGACGGCGAACGGGTATTCGAGTATCTATTTACTCGAAGCTATCTCAGCATCCAAAACCGGGCACTTACTCACGATAGAAATTTCCCGGGAAGATTTTGAACGGGCCAAAGCGAATCTCCAAGCGTATCGGGAGCGAGTCACCCTGGTGCGATCAGACGCGACGGAATTCCTTCGGTCCGCGGGTGATATGCAATTTGACGTCATTTTCATCGATGCGCTCAAGACCGCGACACTGGAACACTTCCTCCTGGCTCGCAAACTTATCCGTTCGAACGGGGCAATCATCGTGGATGACGTCGTCAAATACGCGAATAAGATGCGGGATTTCTACGAGTATCTCGACTCGCACGACATTGCATATTCCATCGTTATGACCGATCCGGATGACGGGGTAATGGTAATAGCATAGCATGCTTTCGGGATGACGAAGGTGAATCAAGGTGATTCTTTAATTCCAATTTGAGAATTTCGGTTTTCCTTTATAATTCAGCCTTGTTCTCATGCAGGCACCTTTCATCCGGTGGTATTCTCCTATTTTTCCGACTATGATTGATATCAAAATTCTCCGCTCCAATCCCCAAAGCGTACGAGATTCTATTGCCAAGCGCCATCTCAAGCTCGATTTGGATGCGTTTTTGGAATTGGATACTCTGCGATTGGCTGAAAGACAGCAAATGGAAGAACTCCAAGCGCTTCGTAACCGTGTTTCCAAGGAAATCCCCACTATGACGGATACAGCACAAAAGCAGTTGAAAATTGCTGAAATGAAATCCGTGGGAGATCAGATTGCCGTCATTGAATCAAGCTTGGTTGCTACGGAAGAAGCCTATAATGCTATGTTGTATAGCATTCCAAATTTTCTTGATCCGACGGCGGCAGTTGGTGCGGATGAGTCGGGGAATGTAGTAGAATTCCGATATGGAGAGCCTACCAAATTCGATTTTATTCCCAAAGCCCACTATGATATTGGGGAAGCCCGCGGGTGGATTGATATCGAGAAGGGGGCGGAAGTTTCCGGAGCGAGGTTCTGGTACCTTAAGGGGGACTTGGTATTACTCCAATTCGCCATACTTCAATACGTCATGCAAGTCATGGTATCCAAGGGATTTATGCCGGTCATTCCTCCGTTTTTGGTGCGCGAGCCTGCCATGTACGGTACGGGATTTTTTCCAGCGGACCGCGCGCAGATCTATTCGGTCAATCCAGGAGAAGACAACCTGTTTCTCATCGGTACATCCGAAGTTTCCCTGACGAGTTATCATGTCAAAGAAACCGTAAACGTCGATACTCCCATCAAATATGTAGGATATTCTCCATGTTTTCGAAGAGAAGCTGGAACCTATGGTAAAGACATGAAGGGAATCCTCCGTGGACACCAATTTGATAAGATTGAAATGGTGTGTTTTTGCAAACCAGAAGATTCGCAGAAACTTCATAACGAAATGGTGGCGCTCGAAGAAGAAATTTGGCAATCTCTTGGAATTCCGTATCAACGGCTCAACATCTGTTCCGGAGACCTCGGGAACCCTGCTATGAAAAAACTTGACCTCGAAGCTTGGATGCCAGCCCAGGAGCAGTACCGCGAGGTGACAAGTTGTTCCAATATCGGCACCTTCCAATCTCGACGACTCGAAATAAAGTACAAAAAACCAGACGGATCGAGTGATTTCGTTCACACGCTCAACGGGACGGTAATTGCTTTTTCTCGCTGCCTGATCGCAATTATTGAAAATTTTCAAAACGAGGATATGACGGTGCGAGTGCCGAAAGTATTGCAGCCGTTTATCGGGGGTCGGGAGGTGATATAGGGGACATGTGACAACACGATCTCGGCTTTTTGTTGCTTCGTTTCGTGTTTGCTAGGTAATTCTCTTTTCATTGTTTTTGCCAAAGTTCCATAAATTTAAAGCGCGAGCTTCCTGGCTCCCGTGTTTTACGGATTATACAATTTTTTTGATACCCTACCCACTCCTTGTTTAGGTGTTTTGTTGCAATTTCAAGCCACCCGAATCTTTTGTACATGGTTATTTTGACCATATCATCTTTTGCGTTACTATATAAGTAGCAACCAAAGACAAAAAACTGTTGAAATCATATTTCCGAATTTTTACCCGTAGCACATGAGTGTCCAGTCAAACTCAAATCGTAACGAGCCTAACACTACGAGTAGCACAGCCAATGACAGCAAGAAATTTTTGGATTCCGTGAGAGAAGGGCATCGAAAGAGTGCGATCCATGCCATAGAAAAACAAAAAGAATCACTGACATTGAATCCAGTGCATTTTTCTGTTGTAGGAGATTTGGATGGCAATATGTCCATGTGTATTCTACTTTTAAGCCAAACTTGATGTATTGATTCTCAGTTAAACTGGGTGGGGTGATCGAGAAAAGTGGTATTTAGCGGAGACATACTTGCGGATGTATATACTGATTGATTCGATATACTTTTGTTTATTAGAAGACTTCGCGAACAAGCCCGAGCCCAAGGGGGTGACATGACGATTTTGGCTGGAAATCATGAAGAATTCATGCTCGGATACCTTATTGGTAAGTGAGTGAATCACGGAGGGGCTGAAATTCCATTATTGTTGGAAGAAATGGATATAGGAAATGGACGCAACAAGGCAAAATGAATGACCGAATTAAGTGTGTTTTGAGACTCAAGAAATGAAATCCTTCACAACATGCGTCTTCATGACACGGGGAATATACTTTTGGAAGAAATGACAAATATGAAATTAGTGGAAATAACTGGAGATGCGATTCATTTTCACACGCCTCCAAATCCAAAAATGCTTTCACTTGTTTCCAAATCTGCCGATATAGCAAAAGCGGTATCAGATATAAATCGTGAGTGGCAATGGGCCTTGCGTACGTTACTTTTATGAAATTCAAGTAACCTACGAGCAAAATCGCTTTACCATATGTATGCATCAATATTTTTGAAGACCGCAAACGATGTCAAAGATGCCATGATAAGAAGAACCAGGGGGCATCCTTTGGCACTCAGCATGTTTGCAGATGCGATTTCTTCACAAAATCCTCAAGATTATGTTGTGCTCAAACAAAATGGTATACGAACCATTGTGTATGGTCATACGAATTCTCTCCTTTCTGTTGCTGGGATTGAATTTATTACCATCAACAAGAAATCATTGAGCATGAATGATCCAAAAATAGATGAGAGTAACCCAATAGAAAGCCCTATCAGGATAGGATCTTCTCAGAAGGGTATTCAGGCATCTGCAAATAGTACGCGAGACCAACTTCAGAAAATCTTCAACAATCCGTGAGTTATTGAATTTCTCAAAAAATATATCAATCGGCGCACACGATAATCGATGCAAACAATCTATACCACACCAAATACTCTGGATCCGCTATAATGGCGCAGTCTGTGTTTGGAGAAAGTGGGAATAAGAGTTTTTTGGATGATGGCTCATTACATGCTTCGTGCGGTGAATGTAAGCGTTTGAATTTGAGTATGCGGTGTTTTGGTAAAATACTTGCTCGAATTGGGGGCATGAGATATACTAAAATTATATTATTACCAAACAGAGATGCTCTTCGTTTCAACATCCAGCTTTCGTGGTTACGGATTACATAAGATTTTCGAAATTGTTGCCCAATCAGAGTATGACGGAGTGGATATCGTTCTCTCTGCATCGGATTTTGATACGCTTGATGCGGAATATCTTAGTCATCTCTCCGAAGTTACCGGAGTAAAAATTGGCTCCCTGACAGCATACGAGCGTAAAATGGACGCAAAGATGCTCGAAGAAATTGTACAAATCGCCATACGTCTCAAGGTGTCTCTTATTAACATCTATCCTCCGCATCGTCTTGATAAGGATGGTACTTGGTTTAATGATGTGCTTCCAGATTACAAAAAACGCTACTCGTCAATTCAATTTGCGGTAATCAATGTTGAGCCAAAAACTTTTCTCTTTTTTATACCTGAGTACAAAGATGCCACACTCACCAGTATCAAAAAACTGACCGGAGAAACGGCACTACATATTTCCAATGTTGACTCGGAAAGCGGAGTAGATCTTATCAAAACTTTTACGATCATGGGGAACACAATTGTGAATGTGCTTCTTTCCGACAAGACGAGCTCCAAAGACCTGCTTTTACCAGGAAAAGGGGAAATGCCATTGGAAACTTTGCTGATTCGACTCAAGGAAGGTGGGTACAAGCGGCATTTTACTCTTAAGGTTGACCCAAAGGCACTCGGAGTAGGGGATGATGCACTCGTGCTGAAGCGACTGAGTGATTCAAAGAAATTTTTGGAAAAATATTACACATAGAGTACACAATACTCTACCTGCCCCGTACTATGCAATAACTAGCAGTAAGCTCAGCTTGCTCGAAATGGTTCGAGAAAGCGCAGAAAAACTTCTTTGAAGGTCCACTATTCTCCGATTTTTGCGCCCTTCTTCTTCATTCTTGTCTCTACGATTTCTTGTATGCCAAGCTTATCCTTGAGAAAGAGTGTATTTTTTTGACTCAGAATGGAGAGCACCAATTTGTCGTTGAATTCTAAACGGTCCAAAAAGTCCACTTCGCTCATAATGGCGTATTTGATTTTTCGTCCAAAAAATACTCGCTCAAGAAAGTTGTTGAATTCTATTCGATCTACATCTCCAATTATGAATATATCGACAATTTGGTTTGATGGCTCCGAGAGGAGATCCCGAATTTTTCCCGAAACCGTAATGAGTCCAACGGATTTTTTTCCTTTAAAAAAATCTTCAATTGGACCCACGGGATCGTAGGTTTTCATAAACATATCGAGCAATTCCTTGAATATGACACAATTCTTATTGATGATATAAAACTTTTTCTTGTCATGTTCTTTGGACTTGCAGATACCGAGTTCCTCCAAATTTATCAGCTCTCGGCGAACCGAGTTGATCTGCTCACCAAGATCACGGCAAAGTTCGCGTATAAAAAACCCGGTTTTTCCGTTACCGGTAGCGTGCTCGATAAAGAATTTCTCGAGGAGTTTGGTTCGGCAGTTCGATCAAAATAGCTTGGTAAGACTGGACATATCGTCTTTTATAATATGGGAAAATATAGGTTTCCAAAATGATTTGCAATTTCTATTTGCCAATAACGCTCACTTTTATATAATTCAGCGGTCTAAATTCTAGTTAAATTATGGAAAAATTTGTATTATCATCAGAGGCACGAGATGTTTCTGTAAAAACCCGCAGTATTCGTATCTCAAAAAGGGTGCCAGCTGTGGTATATGGGCATGGTGTTGCCCCAAAGGCTATTACGGTAGATAACTCTGAGTTTCTCAAGGTCTTCCGAAAGGCGGGTGGAACTCACTTGGTTGAGCTCACGGTAGATGGCAAGAAACAAAATGTCTTGATCCACGAAACTCAACGCGATCCCGTTCGCGGAGATTTTTGGCATATCGACTTTTTCGCAGTTAATGTAAAAGAAAAAATTCATGTCCAAATTCCAGTGACACTTACTGGTAAATCACAGGCAGTAGTGGAAGGGGCTGAAGTTATTCAAAATCTTCATGCCCTAGATGTCAAAGTACTTCCTTCTGACCTTATTGACTTTATTGAGGTTGATATCTCAGCCTTGGTTCGTGTAGGTGATGTGGTTCATGTTTCTGATATTGTTGAAAATTACAAAAAATTGGACATTCTTACCCCAGGCGCAGAGGCCATCGTCAGTGCTGGTGCTCCAAAAGAATACTCTGACGAGCTTCAACAAGCAGACGTAGCTGATGTGGCTACAGTGCAGGACCTGAAAGCTGCAGAAAAAGCCGCTGCTTAGCCATTAGTAGTGTTTTAAAAAAAGGAATCGATTTCGACTTCCTTTTTTTTGATTTCCCATATAATGCAATGTTACTAACTCTTTTCAAATATGATTATCAAACTAGTAGGCGAAGGTGTAGACTTAACAAAACTCCAAGAACTCGTAAATACTTCACTCATAGAACTCGGATTGATGGATCTCGTAACCGTAGAATCCACTACAGACCCTGCATATAAGATGGAGCTTGGTATTACCCAAAATCCCGCCCTTTGTATCGAAGAATCTTCCATAGATTTTAAAGACATGATTTTTGAGGGAATAGTTCCCGAAAAAACCGAGCTCACGTCCATGTTTATGTCGATTCTCGGGACCTCGTCCTCTGATGGTGGGGGCGGTTGTAGTACCGGAGGAAGTTGTGGCACTTGTTCCAGTGGGGGGTGTAACTAGAAACCCTCTAGTTCGGAATTATAACTTTATTTTTTCTTTTTTTCATATGGCACTCGCTAAACGCATCGCTTTTTTTCTTGCTATCAATATTGGATTGATGGTAAGTATCGGAATATTGATCGCGGTTTTGGAATCAGTGTTTGGAATCCGAATTACCGCTAATTTATCTGATGGATATACTTCACTCGCGATATATTCTGCAGTCTACGGATTTTCTTCGGCGTTCATTAGCCTTGCAATTTCTCGAATGATTGCCAAATGGATGTATTCCATTGAACTTGTTAAAGGAGAGAGATTGTTGGATTGGGATCCGAAGGTTCAAGCAGTATACGCTACCGTTGACCGATTGGCCAAGAGTAATGGCATCACTATGCCAGAAGTTGGAGTCTACGATTCCGCAGAGCCGAATGCATTCGCCACTGGACCTACCAAAAATCGTGCACTTGTGGCGGTATCTCAAGGGCTACTTGATACTATGACTCAATCTGAAATTGAAGGGGTAGTTGGTCATGAAATGGCTCATGTGCTCAATGGAGATATGGTTACTATGACACTTTTGCAGGGAGTATTGAATACTATAATTATTTTCGTCGCTCGCATTCTATCAAACATCATTGCTGGAATGATTAAGTCGGAGGGGGATACTTACTGGATAGAGACTATCGTGAATCTCGTACTTCAGATAGTTCTCGGATTTTTTGCGATGATCGTACTCGCTGCATTTTCTCGTCACCGAGAATATCGAGCCGATGAAGATAGCGCAAAAATGCTGGGGAAAGCAAGTATGATAGCCGCGCTCAAAAAACTTCAGTCGCTTCGAGATGCACTTGTTGGAAAGGTCGAAACTGATGACCGGTTCGCTGCAATGCAAATTTCAACTTACAAGGCTTCGGAGTGGTTTTCTACTCATCCAGCACTCGAAAAGCGTATCTCAGCGCTTGAGACTCGCTATGACCTCGTGTAATTGAAAAACTATTAGCCTCTGGTATTTGCCAGAGGCTTTTTTAATCGAGCACTTTTTTTAATCGAGCACTTTTTTTAATCGAGCACTTTTTTTAATCGAGCACTTTTTTTAAAAAATAAAGTATTTCAATCAAGTAATTTCTCTTCTCTCAGCATGCGAGTCTTCAGCAAGGACAGCAAGCGCTATGTTCGAATGATTGATTTCCATGCTTTGAGTGTTTTTTGGTACTGCGATTTGGTCATTTTGATGTTTCCATAGAGCAATTTTCGTGTATTTTCTACAAGTGCAGGGTGCGTTTTTTCATAATTCCTCAGCAAAAATTTTATTTTTGTCTTGCCTTCAAGATACCGAACAAGCCTGGTCTCGTAATCCGATCTCACATACTCTCACACGCGTCTGCACCAAACGGTCAGCCATCGGACTGCAAAGAGTATGCCGATGCTGGCAAATAGATAATTTTTTTCTTGCCATATGGCGAGAAACAGAGCTTTCTGGTCCGATCTACTAAAATTCGCGATATAGGTATACCATCTAATATCAAGGTAATCATAGATCTTTGTTAGGGAAATTTCCATATCCTTGAGATTCAGTCCTCCGCCACCTTGAAGTGGAATGGGCGTAGCATCGAGTATCGTCCACTCACGCTTGGTTTGATCATAGACTTCCGTCCAGGCATGAGCATCTTGTCACTGGAGAATCATAGCAGAAGCAAGTCCATTCCATTCGCCGCCATAAAATCAGTTTACTATCGTGGCCTCATAACCAAAATGCTGAAGCGTGAGTGTTAACACCGTTGCAAAATATTCGCAATGCCCTTGTCGAGTTCCATAGAGAAATGATTCCAAATTCTCTGCAGGTGCATCAATGGAGTACTTGAAGCCAGCTTGATTGCGAATATATCTCGCTAAGGCAGCGGGGTTTTTTTGAAGTTTTGGATCTATGTCATCCCAAAACTTTTTGAAGAGCTTTTCTGTTTCCGGATGTATTCGTATCTTGAATGGCACAAAGGTGTTTGTAGAATCCACAAGGATGTTTTGATTAGTGGAGCGCTTGAGATATACATCAAGTGTAATTGGTGTGCTGAGTTTGGGAGCAATTGATAAAAGAGAGCTATCTTTTCGACCTTGTTGTAGGCTCAAATTTTCATGAAAATTTGAAAAGTTAATGGCTTCTGGAGTTTTGGGAAAAAATAAGTTTCCTACACCGATGGTGTGATAGGTAATCCGATACTTTTCCAAAGCGTAGGGAGACTCTTGGTCTCGAGACGGGATTTGATATTCTGAAGTTCCACCATGTAAGTCCGTTTTTCCGATCTCCAAAAATCAGGAAGGAGGAATGGGTATATCTTTTTTCTGTTCGTATCAGGGTTTTTCCCATTTGTTTCCTAAAAATTGCACATATCGATCTCCTTTCCAGTAGTAGGTACGCAACTCATCAGCCTGATTCTTGTCGATATTTTCGATTACAATTTTTTTACTCGGATCTTTTTTTATTTCAGCGATGTTTTTGAGGTTGATTTCATTGGAAAAACCCGACAATGTTTCTTGTGGAGGTGTCCCGATAAAATTGGTATTTTGTTCTATGGCTTCTCCGTGAGGCAGCAGAAAGAACAGTCCTGCCGTCATGACGAGAATTACAGATAGGGTAACAAAATATGTGGAGGATTGAATTCGAGTTCCTATTGATGCATTCACTGGCTCTGCAAATCCATAACCCGTAACCGTTGATAGAAGCAGTACCGCAAGGATAAGATATACGAGAAAAAACAGAATGAACCAGAGAGCGGTCGATGTGATCGCCACCGCCACAAACACAAAAAGCGAGAGAAAGATGTAGAGAAATCCATCTTCTTTGTTATCGGGAAAAAGTTTTTTTACAACAAGTATTTGTGTAAGAAATACGCTTCATGGGAGTCCCATATTTCATTCTAGCCAGGTGAATCCAAGCATCATAAAAAAGAGCACTATCATGGTGGTGTTGCGATACCATGCAATTCGTTTTGTTTGAATTTTTACAGTTCTTCTGAGTATCTCAACCACCACTATCACCAAGAGTAGGATCCCACTGAGTATCAAATTTTTCCATTGAACAAATATTACCGTAAAATTGAGTAGTATGAGGAGAAAATGAATAATATCTGCTCGTTTTAGGTCGTTTTTTCGCTCGAGTATGAGCGAGGATTCTATGGTAATATTTTGACGACTTGTATCGATGATCTGGTTTGTATCAGAGGCCCGATAGTATTCTAGGTTTTTGATGAATGGTGTATTTTTAATGGCTGATTTGAGGCTATCCATACGGTTGGTGCGATCACCTGGCTCATACGACTTTACATGCACAAAAAAATGCTCGTTTTCCCCGTCAACCTGCTGTTGCTCGCCTCCATCCTCAACCAGACTCATGTTGGTGAGGGGCATCACATATCTAAGAATATCAAACAAGCCTGTGAAAAATATAACAAGTTCACCACTCGTGCCTTTTGGAATGACAAATTTTATCCCATTTTCCTCAGGCTGGAGCATAGTGATTCCTTTTCGCGTCGCTATCCCCAACCTAAACGAAAAATGACGAACAGAATCCGCATGAATACGAATGAATCCATGCTTGTCCTTTTTGCTACTGTAAACTCGTAGACGCTTGCGGATTTTTGATATTTCAAAGAAGGAAAATAAAAATAATGCGAGTACGAGTGCTGGGATAAATATGAGAATCTGTATTCCTTTTGCATATGACACGAGCAGGAGAAAAATTCCAATACCAAGTAGCACGAATCCGACTCGAGAGAGAGATCATTTGTAGGTAACAAAATTTTTGAGTCAAACTGGAATATTCACGGGAAAATGCTGTGAAAAAATGATACATCTCAGCGGTTAGCCGAGAAATTCGGAGTATTTTTCGAGCAAGAGGGTTCTCACCATTTCGGGAGTTCCCAACTGATTTTTTAGGGAAATTCGATGATACAAGAAGGGTATGACCAAGTTGATTCCATCCTCGGGAATCACATAATCTCGCCCTGAGAGATATGCGTGTGCTTTCATAGCTTGAACAAAATGTTCAAGTCCTCGAGGAGAGATTCAAAAATGGAAACTTACCTCATTTCTTGTCCAGTTGATAAAATGAATGAGTCCATCTAGGATCGAATCTTTGATAAAAATTTGTCGAATTTCCTGCTGAATACCCAAGATCACATCCTTATGTATGAGTGCTGGAAGATGCTCTAAGGTGTGTTCCAGTTCTGATTTGCCTCCGCTTTGAAGCAAGCTCTTCTGTACCGCATCCGTGGGGTATCCGATTTTTACAAAGCAAGAAAATCGGTCGCGCTGAGCTTCTGGTAGAGGAAATGTACCTTCATATTCTGTGGGATTTTGAGTCGCAATAATGAGATGATGCTGAGGAAGTTCATATTCTGCCCCTGCAAGTGTAATTTTGCGCTCCTCCATGCATTGCAAAAAGGCACTTTGAGTTTTTGGGTGCATTCGGTTAATTTCGTCAATAAGCACGAGTTCATTGAAAATTGGCCCTTTCTTTATGGTAAAAGTTTTTCGTTCAAAGTCGTAGATTTCTCCTCCCAAGATATCTTGAGGAAGACTGTCGGAAGTTCATTGAATTCTAGAAAACGAATAACCAACGAGCTTGGCAAAGGCTTTGGCAATGGTAGTTTTTCAAATTCCTGGGAAATCTTCAATCATAATATGACCATGAATCAGCAGAGCGATTTCAAAAATTTTTGCTACCTCTGATTTTTGAAATACGA
>JBEICN010000030.1:0-13531 GCA_040383945.1 Candidatus Peribacteria bacterium
CGAGCAAACTTGCTCAAGTCAAACAGGATCTTACATTACAAGGTCAAAACCCAAAGCTTGCCGAAGGAATTCTCCTCGTGTCCGAGCAGGCAAATATTATCAAGAGCATTGAGGCACACACAGGGAAAAAACTCAGTTCGAGAGATCTTGCCGATCTACAAGCGGACTTCACAGAGCTTCGGGGCATGATGCCACCAGGATCACTCCGAGAACGCACGCCAAGCCATGTCGCTCTTGCGGATCCCAAGATAAACCTAGACGCCTATAGCAAAATCAAGCTCGGATTCGAGCCACCTTCGCAGCTCGTGTATGCCAATTCAAAAACTGGAGAAATTATTTCTACTTCCAACCTCATCACAGGTGAGCGTACCGTGATGACTCGCGATGGAAGTCGCTATCGCGAAAAAGACGGCTTGCGTATACCGAGTCCCGTACCACACTTGAACGAAGTGGATTCACTTCTCCAAAATCTCGTTGTAAGTCGCCAAGATCTCGCGCAACGCACTCGCAATACACAAGTCATGGCTCGTGTCACCCAAGGAGAGGTAGCGGAGAGGTTTCCTCGACTCAAACTCCCAGTGCTCGACATTACCAATCCTGAAGAGCTCCAAAAACAACTTACTACATTCTTCAGCAGTCCGTGATATCGAGAACTTCGGGAAAACCCTGAACTGAGACGAGAAAGAGAACACCTCGATCAACGCCTCAAAAATATCTACCAATCACTCATTTTACAAACGCAACTCACAAAAAATATCAAATCGATTGAAAACAAAAAACCCGAAGAAATCATACGAGAACAAATTGCTCATCAAGACAAAACCGTTGATGAAAACCTCTCAAAGCTATCACAACTCGGAATGGGATCGCTCGGACAAGAAAAGTACGAAAAGGTGCGTGACATTCTGAACAAAAGACTCAAAGCCGAATCCAGCCCATCTATCAACGACCGGGATCCTCTCAGTGAAAAACAGGTGAGAATGTTCAAAAACGCATTACTCAAGCTCACCAACATGACAGAATCGACGATGTATCCAGATGGTACCATTAGTCCGGAGGCAAGAGTCAGACTTGCAAATCTAGATATCCACACCATATCAACTCAACTTGAAGCTGAGGCATTTGTAGGAGATCGAGCATTGAGTCATGGGGTCAAAAAATAAAAATACTGCCCCTCCATGCCCCCCTCCATGCCCTCTTGTCAATTTGTCCAAACCCTCGTCCCCACCCCGCTTGGCATCCTTACGCTCATGGCTGATGTACACGGTCTCATATGCATCCTTTGGCCAAATGCCAAGTCTGACGCTGTTGGCAGGCTGGGACTGGTCGCATGTACGGGAGATAACCCACACCTGCGCTCATGTCGCCTCGCGCTCGAGAAGTATTTTTCCAAACAACCGTTTGACATCCCCACGCTCAACATTATAGGAACTGATTTTCAAAAATCTGTGTGGGAGGCATTGAGACGCATCCCCTTCTGAGAAACCCGCACCTATGCTCAAGTTGCCACCATGATCGGCAGACCGAGCGCTGTTCGTGCAGTCGCTACAGCGATTGGGAAAAATCCGATATACATTTTGATCCCCTGCCACAGAGTCATTGGATCTGACGGGGCATTACATGGCTTTGCAGCATGACTTCCCTCAAAAAAATGGTTGCTTGACTGGGAAAAAATGAAGTAAAAATCGTGCCATAGTCCCAAAATACCATGTAATCTTGCACGTCATCACGCACAACTTCCTCCTTGCTTTTGACCAAAAATCCCCTACCATAAAAGCCCATTCCAGTAATGCAATTTTGATAACACACCGTATGAGCACTTCTACATATACTGATGCACTGGAACTCGCAAGTCGAGCCCTTACACAAACTCGTCATCTGCTCCAAGTAGCACAAGCAGAGGCAAGAGGAGACCAAAAAGTCGAAGGGCACATGCTTTGACTCAGACTCGCCCCGGACATGTTTACGCTCACAAAACAGGTGCAGATTGTCTCTGATACTACCAAAGGACTCGCTGCACGAATATCAGGAATACCTGCACCCAGCATGCCCGATACTGAGACTACTTTCGAAAAACTCACCGCACGCATCGATGCCACTCTTACATTTGTACAATCTGTATCCCCTGCTTCAGAGAAAACCATCGAAGCTCTTGAAGTAGAGTTTCCTTGGCTTCCTGGAAAAGTTATAGCAGGACATGATTATGTCGTCATGTTTGCTCTACCGAATATATTTTTTCATGTTTCCATGGTATATGCCAATTTGCGAGCGGCAGGTATTGTTATTGGAAAATCTGACTATCTGGGTAATCTGCCATTTTACGAGAAAACATGATCCAAAGCATCCTAGCTCGTAGCAAAAAATCAATGACAGAAAATCGAAGTGATAGTAACCTCCTGGAATCTCTATGAAAAAAATTCACCCCAAAAATACCATAGCCATCGAGATTCGAAATCTTACAAAAACCTACAAAAACGGTTGCACCGCTCTCAATGGCATCAACCTAGATATTCCGCAAGGGAGTTTTTATGCGCTTCTTGGTCCAAATGGGGCTGGCAAATCGACTACCATAGGAAGTATTACCGGACTGGTTCGTCCCACTCATGGAACCATCACTATCGGAGGTTTTGACACAAACACGCATCCGGTCGAAACCAAATTACAACTCGGAGTGGTAGCTCAAGAATTTAATTTTTGAATTTTCGATAGTCCGCTCGAGATTGTTTTGGGGCAAGCCGGTTACTATGGTATTTCTCGCTCCGAAGCGATGCCGATAGCAGAAAAAAATCTACAAAAACTCGGTCTTTGGGAAAAAAGAAATAATCCAGCCAGAACGCTTTCTGGTGGCATGAAACGCCGACTCATGATTGCTCGAGCGCTTATGCACCAACCAAAGATTCTCATTCTCGACGAGCCGACTGCGGGTGTTGATATTGAGCTCCGACGCGGAATGTGGGATTTTTTGCGAGAACTCAATGCAGATGGGGTTACTATCATTCTTACCACACATTATCTCGAAGAGGCGGAGATGCTCTGCGACCGTGTTGCCATTATTAATCATGGGAAAATCGTAAAGGACGGCACGATGAAATCGCTTCTCGCCACACTCAATCAAGAATCCTATGTTATCGAAACAATAGAAAAACCGGACGAGTCTCATCTCAAGCGACTCAAATCACTCCACCCCATACTGGATTCTGATGGAAATATCGAAATAACCCTAGAAGATACCGAAAGTTTTGCCCAGGTGACCGAGATGCTCCAAGAAGTAGGCTTGTCCATTCATCGCCTTCGCAACAAAACGAATCGTCTTGAAGAACTCTTCGTCCAACTCACCAAGTAATATGACCTCCTCTCAAATTCTCATTGCCATCTACACCATGGCTCGCAAAGAAACCTCTAGAATTCTGCGCATCTGGAGCCAAACACTTCTTCCGCCTGTTATTACGACCATACTCTATTTCATGGTATTTGGAAAATTTCTTGCGGATAAAATCGGAGAAGTTCAAGGAGTTCCATATGCAGTATTTATTGTACCCTGACTGATCATGCTCGGAGTTATTACCAATGCATTCAGCAATGTTGCCTCAGTTACCTACATGGCAAAATTTCAGCGAAATATCGAAGAAGTGCTCGTCGCACCCGTTCCGGCATGGGCAGTAACTCTCGGATTTGCCTCGGGCGGAGTCATACGAGGACTCATGATCGCGATCATCATTTTTTGCACCACATTTTTTTTCGTAGATATTCCCGTAGCACATCCGCTGATCGCCATTGCCGTAATTTTTCTTACCACCCTCGCCTTCTCGTTTATGGGACTCGTGAATGGGTTATATGCCAAAAATTTTGACGGTGTTTCCATTGTTCCAACTTTCATACTTACTCCACTTACCTACTTATGAGGGGTCTTTTATTCAACCGATACTTTGAGTGGAATTTGGCAGACCATCAGTCATCTCAATCCCATATACCACATGGTAGATCTATTTCGATACTGTTTTATTGGACATGAAAGTGTGAATATACTGCCTGGTTTTCTCGTTTTGTTCATTGGAATTGGAATTTTTTGAGTTTGGGCCTATCGAATCATCCGGACAGGTCAAGACCTCATTGGATAGTTAACGGTATCATTATAAAACCCCATCCGCGTGATAGCAAATGGGGAGATGTGTTGAATGGCGGAGGATAAGAGATTCGAACTCTTGAGGCAATTGCTCGCCTGCACCCTTTCCAAGGGTGTGCACTCGACCACTATGCGAATCCTCCGTGTGCGGAGAAAGTTATATCAAAAGATGCCCGATATTCAAGTTTTTCCGAAAAATTGAATGATATACATCAATTGCTACAATGGTGACATAGAGAGTCGAGTTTTGATTTTATTTTTTTCTCACTTGAGTATACTCTTCATATGCAAGCAGTTATTCGCGCGCTCGTAATGGAATTTTTTACAAAAATGGGGATTTCATTCGAAATGGTGGGATTTCAATGCCAGGATGAAAGTGCTCATATTTATGAAGCTCATATTCAAACTCCAGATTCAAAAATTCTCATTGGAGTGCATGGACAAACTCTTGATCATATCAAACACCTTCTCTCCAGAATGGGAGAAAAAGCCACAGGAAACCGCTGTACGATACATATCGAGGTGAATGACTATCTCAAATCAAAAGATGAACGCCTATATCTCTATATCGATAGCAAAATAGCAGAAGTTCAAAATACCAAAACATCCATTGTTCTCAATCAACTTACGAGTTATGAAAGGAAAAAAGTCCACGACTATGTCCGAGCCAAAAACATTAACGGCATCGAAGCCCACAGCGAAGGAGAAGGATCAGAACGCAGATTGCACCTCGTCTTCAAGTCCACATCAAACGCCATTAGTATATCCGAAGACGGAGTCGGAATATAATGCGACTCGCATCCGAAAAAAAATTATAGCAATGACCTCCTTCTTGATAGTAATCGGAGTTTTTTATGTATTTTATTTGGTGGCCACGGGCAAAAACTATGACGCCCACAATGTCATCCGAAGATCAATGGTAGATCATCCAGAATTCATACCCTCAGCGCAAACCGTAAAGATTGCGAGCGTCGGCATGGAAGCTATGGTAGCTGATCTGTATTGGCTGAGCGCGATCCAGTATGTCGGATCCAACGCTATTAGTGCCGATTACAAGAAATATCTTGGGGTGATGCTCAATCTTGTAACCGACATCTCTCCCTACTTTACCTATCCGTACCAGATCGGCATGTTACTGATACCAGATGTGAATGATCGATACGAGCGAATAACGAGTGATCAAGAAAAATTCCATATCAAGGAAGCTATTGATCTCGGTAAAAAATGAGTACAAAAAACTTGTGATATGGCAAAAATAGAAAAAATTTCAAAGATTTTCAATCTCCAAGAGCTCTTTGGAAATACGGAACTCTCAGAGCCCTGTACAGATGCCATGATACCATACTATCTTGGATATGTTTCCTATTGGAACAATAATGACCCTGAAGAGGCGTCCCTGTATTTCCGCGTTGCAGGAATGCACAAATCAGCACCGAACGGGGCACGGTTAATGAGTGCTATCATGCAAGGAAAAACCGGAGATCGAGAAAAGGCCATCATCATGTTTCTATCACTTGCAGAAACCATGGATCCCAATCCTGAAAGTCTATGCAGAAAGGCTACCGCGGAATTACGCAACGTTCTCGCTCCTGCATTTGCCCAATGAGCCAAGCTTACTCCCGCGTTCCTCAAAAAAATAGAAGAAATTCGTGTCAGCGCCAAAAAAGAACTCGGAGAAAATCAAGAAGAAATCGACCGAACCGATATTTCTGCATACTGTTCGAGCTATCTCGACAAATCCACTCGAGAAATGAATCTCAAATATATCCAAGATGCCGATGAGCAATTCTTTGCTGATACTTGAGAGCATGCCATAAATGCAAAAGAATTATTCGATAAAAAATATATTGAGTATCTTCCCCGAGACTACCAAAAACAAAGTGAAGCATTCGAGGTGATCTATGTTTACAATAACAAAACCAAAAAATGGGATTTTGAAATGGGAAAATACTAAAGCGGTAATTCAAAAAGGTTACATCGCCAGAAAATATATTTCAAAAACCCACTCTTCTATTCTGGAACAAACAAGCTGTATTTTAGAATATCGTAAAGTCGAGACTTATCTTCCGACATTTGCAGATTGATGATGGAATTTCCCACTTTCCCACTCGCGGTAATTTGTGTTTTGGGAAAAGTGAACGATGTGGCATCTTTGGAAGCAATGGAATACTTCACATACGTGGAGCTTGGATTATAGAGCACGAGATAATTTTCCACATATGAACCGAGAAATGATTGTATGGATTTGGTGGTTTCAGAGGTAGCCCCGCCATCGTATTTTCGAAACATACCGAGAGAAGTCCTCGTAATATTCCCTTGTTGAGCTGGTACTCCCTGTGGAAGAGTTCCTGGCAAGGTGAAATATACGATTCCAGAAATTCCAAAGGTCTGCCCAGAAGCGCCATTTCCTATAACATTCCACACTATCCTGTCCCCTCCCAAAATCTGAAGCTCAAAATCTGATGCCGAAATTCGATCGTCAAACGCGTTTGGTGTGCTGTTTTTCATGGGATTTCTAGGATCTTTCCAAGGCTTCCCATTTTCGACGGTCAGCACCTTTCCATTTTCATAAAATAAAGGAATGATATCGAAGCTCTCTGGTGCAATAGCCCCAGAATAGCTCGTGCCAGTGGCAACAATATCATATCCGATCTTCGCTTCTCTCGCGGTGTTATTTTTGAGTAACTCTCCCTCAGAAGACATGAGCGCGAGAGTATCAGAAAAACCCTCACGGTGATTTTTGATTTTCAAAAGCGCATATTCTAATGCTCCTTCCGAAGCATGGTACGCGGCGGTACCGCTAAACAGAGACTGATTGATGCGATTTTCCGAAAGAAACAAAAAGAGTATTCCCGCAGCAAGGGTCACCAAAAAACCCGTGAGGAGCAATGCAATAATCGTGGAAAATCCTTGGGTTTGCCGAACTCTTTTTAAGCGAAAAAAATAGAGATTATATTTCATGATGATTCTAGTTGGAAGTCTGGTAGAGTCTTTGAGTGATAGTAGTCTGAATAGGTATTACCGACCGTTCTGCGGTCTCTGAATCCAAACCATTTCGAGGAGCAAGCGACACATTGAAGAGCAAGGTGACTTTTCCTTCTTGATCTGACTGCTGAGAAAAACCCTGAGCACTTACCCCGCTAATAAAAAATCTTAATTGAGTAATATTGGTAAGTGCATCGCTCAGTCGTGTGGAATTACCATTGAGCGATCCGGCTGAGACTATTCTTCTCGCAATATAGCACAATCCTGGGGTCTTGGCATCAGACTCAGAACAGGCGACTTCTCCGATCGTTGCAGTCGGTTTTGCGAGAAAATATTGAATATAACAGTCCGTAGCAGTAGGACAACTCGAAGAAGTTCACTTTACTATAAGTAGGCTTGCTCCGCTTCCTGGGTATTCTGTTGCATGAGGACCGCCATTACAACCGACTGGAGAAGTGGTGCTCGGAACATAACACTCAAAAGCAATGCCGCCTTCACGAACATCTTTGGCAATAGTTTCAACGATAGTTCGGGCATTTTGCTGAAGACCACGAGAGAGCTCGAGTCGCTTGCTCAGGAGAATGATGTTTGAATACACCTGAAAGACGCTCACGATAACAATCGAAAGAATCGTCATGGATACTATAATTTCTATGAGGGTAAAACCAGCTGTGTGAGCTGATTTTCATGAACGAAGGGAGTGCAGAAAAAGAGTCATACCTATTTTTTAAAGTCAGTAATAATAGTAGACATCGCTATTTCTCGATATCATCCCTCCGTAGTGGCAAAATACGCGGTCACTTTAAATGCGTTTTCAACGGTAAACTCCGAAACCGCATCACCCCTTGTCAAAACCGGTTGAACCAGCACGAATCCATAGTATGGAGTGAGCTTCATGCTCGCATCGCAATCGAGTCGATACCTTCCGAGAGTATCCTGACAGTAGCGAACGGCACTGGCTCCTATGGACTTGCGTGATTCTGCAGAAATTAACGCTCTATGAGACTGAATTCCACTCGGCGTACTCCAATTTGGGCCTGTAGCTGGAACTCCAGTTGAGCCACTGAACACATTTTTGGCAAAATACACGGGAGGGAGTGTAGAAGTATACCGAACTCCTAGGGAAGCATACCCATATTCCATCTTACAATCATCTCAAGTACACGCTGGCGATACTCCACGAAGCGAATGAAAATCCCGAAGTGCCAAAAAATTCGTATCCCGGATATTTTTGACCAACTCCAATTGCTCACGCAATAGATTAGTGGCAATAATTTCTTGTTTGGATCGCATCGAGAGTGAGTTTGCGGTATTTGAAAGTACAAAAGCAGAAATCAATCCCAGACCAAATATCAATATGGCAATGAGAACCTCTACCAGAGTAAACCCTGACCGATTCGAGACCATGAAGTCAATATAATTTTTTGAAGAATGCTTCATAATTAACGAATAATTCTAAATGGCTTCGATAAAGTGCCCTGCTCTTTTCCATCTATACCAAGGATGCCGCCAGAATATGTGGTCGAGATAGCACTCACAACTGGAGTACTCAAATCGCTGGAACTTTCCCAAATATCTGAATTTCCGGCAGGAGAACGATACACGATATCTACATTCTCAGCCCCTCCAGCCCCACCAATCTGAGAAATGAGAATCTTACTTTCGAGAGAAAACTTTTCTATCGGCCTTCGCTCTGAACTGGTGAGGGATACGGGTGAACTATTTGCAGGAATAGAAGACAAGCTCACTTCAGATGATCATTTTTTGAGTCGAATCACCAAATCTACATTGGTGGTTCCTGAGGAGTATCAGGTTCCTGCGAGAAGTTTTGCTTTGTTCATCATTTGTTCGACCCTCTCAACCGATAGCCGAACTCTCGCCTTGTCTGCATAATAATTGTAGGGTGCTATAGAAAAAACGAGCAATATCATCATAATAGATATAACCACTACCAATTCCAACAAGGTAAAGCCAGTAGAATCGGGTCTGAAAACAGTATGAGTAGAGTAGAGATTCATCAAGTCGTAGTGTATCCGAGCAGGCCGTATAGTAAAGAAAAAAGAAAAGCCTGAAACGACTCCAGAAAACGAAAATGTCGTTATACTTTTTCCTGTTTAACTCACGGTTTCTGTAATTTTGAGGACCGCGCTGAAAATAGCGAAAGCAAACCAAACCACGAAGACTCCAGAGATAAGAATTGCGAGCGGTTCCACGAATTTTATCATGGTCGTCACAGAATTATCTACCTCACGGGTGTACTGTGCTGACATTTTTGAGCAAACTTTATTGATAGTGGAAGTTTTTTCTCAAGCAGCCATCAGTTGAATGAAGTCTCGTGGAAAAAACTGGTACTGTGGGTCAGCCAAGACGAAACTTTCGGCAATTTTATTCCCCTGCTCGACATGTTTTACAATTTGTGAAAATACCTCTTCATACCATGAGTTTCCCGTAGCATTTCCACTGAGTCGAAGTGTTTTGAGAATGGGAATTCCTGCACCCAATAATAGTCAGAGTGTTGTAGAAATCCGCACAATCAAGTAGTTCTTGTATACAGCGCCAACCAGTGGAATTCGTATGAGTAACTCATCAAAGTTTCGCTTTCCTTTGAGGGTTTTAAGATATCCAAACCCAAGAAGTGTGAGCACCCCAATCATGAATATAATCAAAATGAAATGTTCCGAAATAAACCTAGAAGTTGCTATCAGTGATCTCGTAGAAAATGGTAGTGTTGTATTTGCGACCTCAAAGAGCGGCAAAAGTTTTGGTATCACAAACACCATCACTACCAAAATAGCAGTGATAAGAAACGATAGAATGATAGCTGGATATGTTAGAGCTCCCTTGAGTTTTTGTCGGAGCTCTTGGCGATTTCTGAGATCTTCCGCAAGAGTACCAAAAGATTTTTGCATCGTACCAGACTGCTCCCCCGCTTCGACAATAGAAACCTCCGACACGTCAAAAGTCCGCGGGAGCTTTTTCATCGCAATACTCATCACATCTCCTGAATCTATAAGCAAAAGGAGTTGTACCACCTCTTGATACATCAAAGGGTTTTCTGTTTTTTCCAAAAACGATTGTAGTGCCTCTATGAGAGTCACTCCCCCATCCAAAAGATTGGCAAGATGTTCAAAGAAAACTGCCTTTTCTTTGAGTGAAATCGTGTTCCAGAAATGGACTGGAACTTCCTGGAGATCTCCTTGCATAATTTATTTGATAGTATACATTCCAAGTCGAATGGTGGCAGATATGAGCGAAGTATTACTGCTGGAATACGGAAAGCTCAATGACTGTATGAGAAATCTCTGTTGTCCGTTTACATCTGTAGCACGATCCAAAAATGCGAGAAGATTGGATAACTCTTGTACATCGAGAGTAAATTGTATATTCGCAAGGCTCAACCCGGAAGTTAAGACTTCTCCCGAATCAATGGAGATGGCTCAAATTTTACCATCATTACCCACAGTAGAAAATACCTTGTCATAGATGATATCTTCTCGAAATTCTTGAATATATTTTTGAATTTCTGATTTTCCAGATTGCGTTTGATCTCTAACAAGATTGAGTGCATCAAGCGTCTTTTGCATATTTTTTTGCTCTCCTGTCGCAATGGCATATTCCTCTCATTTGGACTGATACTCTCGAAAAGCATCATAAGTAAAGTAGAATGCAACAAATAGCGAGACCAGAATGATGGCGACGGGCAATAGTGGCGTTTTCTTTTGTTGAAAAGTTGGTATGGTTTTCATATTATTTAATTTTGAAATCTACAGAAATGTTTCGCTTTTCTTCATCACCAGAAACCGACAGTACCGGATTGAGGAGAAATTGACTTCCAGAACCAGTGGTAGATCCTGACTTCGCAGGAGTACGATAACTCGCAATAAATTTTATGATTTTTTGAATGGCATCAGTATCTACCCCTTTCTGCACGGTGACACCGGTAGAAATTCTATCTTGCGAGAAACTAAAACCATTGAAATACAGGCCAAAATCTTTTTCAATTTTTTCCATTTCTCGTATATAATTTGCTGCATTAGACTTGTTGATAGATCGAGAAATGGCGTCCTTTTGACCAAAAAATAATTCTCAGGCACGAACATTTGGATCTTTTTTTAGTACTTCGATCTGCTCTTGGTACTCTTGAGTTTTGCTTCGAATATCTTGTATTTTTGCGTCCATACGACGATTTTCCCAGTAAAAAAAGGCTGTACTAAGAAATACCATCAACGCTACTACGATAGAAGTCGCATATATGAAGGCATCAGGAGACTTGACCTTGGGCTCGTCGAGAAGTTTCGGCTCTTTGGATTCAGAAATCGTTTGCTCGTCAGAGGAATCTGGCATATTTTCCGGAGTTGTCATAGGAAAAATCATTAGGTTAATTCGAGATTTCAACCTTAGGTTACCACTTTTTTGATACGGGTGCAAATATTGACTTGCAGTTGTGCTTGACTCCATATGATAATGATATGCAATATCATGTTTCAGAACTTTCCAAAATACAAATTGACATCCGTCCTGGGGATATAATTTTTTTAAAGGGCAATTTGGGGTCTGGAAAAACTACGCTCGTTCAAGAAATTCTCTCTCGACATGGCATTGATAGGGGGCAAATAAAAAGTCCTACGTATACGTACTTTCAATCGTACACCAACCCAGAAACACAAAATTCATACTATCACTTTGACCTGTATCGCATCGAGGATTATAGCATATTTGTGAATATCTGAGCGGAAGAGTACCTCTTGGACACACAAGCTATCAAATTGATTGAATGGCCTGAAATTATCGAGAAAACTTTCGCCGGTGATGTAGAAATCGAACTTTCTGAAACCGAAGACCCCAACACCAGAGATATACGGATATTTTATCGAGATTCTGCTCGTGAAAGCACATCTTTGGAAGCGTAGAAATCACTTTCAGCTCGCTCGTCCAAAAAGATTTTAGTAAAAAAGAAATATCCGACAAAGATATACAAAAGAATGATTCCGGACTTTCCATATGTCAGTGAAACATTGAAAAGTGCATGCACAAAAACCGCCCCAAACAATCACTGTACAAACGCCAAAATTGATGAGAAACCAGCGCGCCTGGTGTACTGTATAAACCCAAGCGCAAGAATAAGTGAGGCAAAAATATGCAACAAAAGTGATACAATAGATCGACTGAACCATGTGCTAAAATACGCCCCTCCAAATCCTGATGCCTCACCAATATGAGAAAGGTAAATAATGTTTTCCAAAAAAACGAAACCAAGAGCACTGTATGTGGCAAAAAGTAGAATATCCCTCCGCTCCAAAGCTATTCCAATAGATCCAAATAGCGCGAGATGCTTCATGCACTCTTCCAAAAATGCCACAAAAAGATACACCACGATAATACTACTCAGGGCAAGAAACACATTTCCCTGAATGGTGAGATTACCGTTTCAAAAATCGGGAATGATATAGGCAATCCCACCAATTACGATGCTCGCACCAAATATTATTCCAATAATTTGAAATATCGTCTGTTTCAGTTGAAAAAAATTGGCAAATGAATAGATGCAAAGAAATAGCAAAAAAAGTGTGATAGGAATCCAAAAAGATGCGAGAAATGCTGCTAATAATTCAAATGCCGAACTTTGAGATCGGGCAAAAACGGAGAGAAAACCCGGAACTCCAACATACTCCTGTATCTGTTGCATGTAAATTACTGGGACAATGCTTACCGCCCCGGCAATGCTTCAAAAAATAAATTTATGCAACTGAAACGCTACTCGATCATAATACGAAAACACATATCCCCAAATTACGATAGGAACGCTTACAAAAAAAATCGTTAAGAGTATTTGGAGAATCGTCATTATTTTTTCTTTTTTATGATTTCATAATCGCCAAAGCGGAAACTCGAGTCTGATTTTTTATTCATGAGCACTCCTGGTAATAAAATGCTGAGCCCAATAAGGATGAGTATCGTTCCTATGAGTGCGACAACGAATTCTGGAAAAATCAAAACGGCTATTCCAAATCCAGTAAAAAAAATTCCGACAGATTTCATAGGTAGTGTATTTATAAAATATTTTGTTTTTCTATTCTCGCACCGAGCGTGATGAGTTTTCCAACAATATCTTCATATCCCCGATCAATGTATTCAACATTAGTGATATGTGTATCCCCCTCTGCGATCAAACCCGCGATAATCATAGCTGCCCCAGCCCGCAAATCCCAACTAGACACCGTGGCAGCTCGTAGAGGAGTAGGACCGAATATCATAGCTTCGTGAGGGTTTAGCAGCGCCACATGACCTTTCATTTTTTCCAACTCCAAGAGGTAGTTGAATCGCCCTTCATACAAAACTTCGTGAAGTGAATAAAGTTTTCTTGATTCTTCATTAAAGCCTATTATGTTTTTCTTTACTGATGCCATCTCATAAAGTGGAAGA
>JBEICN010000031.1:0-11628 GCA_040383945.1 Candidatus Peribacteria bacterium
CGTTGCCGAAAAGCCACCAGAATACTTTTGCTCGGATATTTTGTCATATTCCTGCGAAGAATCAACCCCGGTATTTCAGACAAATTCCTCTTGTATGTTCTCCTTGAGATTCAATCGATCAAAACTGGCAACCTCTTTGACCATTTCACGCCTTTCCAGAGTCTTTTCTGGCAATGTCGTACTAAATATTTTATCTGCCAAACGATCGAGCCAAGCAATGAATTTATGACTAGAAAATCCAGCCAAAAACGTAAAGACTCCATACAGATATACATTTTGTATGGTAATTTCTAGTCCCATAGACCCTCACTGAAGTACACCGAGTCCACTTCTTGCGATCGAGAAAGCGATGATTCCGAGAAAGCTTGAAAGAATGGGTTGCACGAGAAACCAGAAAATCCAAGTATAATTAAATCTTCAAATATACACTTCTACGGTTACCAAAGCCTGGAACTGATCAAAAGAAATCTTTTTGTTCAAATAATCCTGATGGGCAACATCATAGATATTTGCATATTTATTTGCCCGGTAAAAATCCTTTATGATAAATGAAATTCCCCCCATGATGCTCACGGAAAGCATCAGAAGAATAAGTTTTGCTTCGGTAACAATAGACTCGGGGAGAATCTGCTTTTCCTGAAAGCCAAAATACTCATTAACATCAAAAGAAATCGCATACCTGCCAAGCATGAGTGCTACTCAGAGCAGGAGAAGTATCCAGCTGAGAATAATACATTTCGCAAGGGAATTTTTTGTTTCGTGTGATAGCATAATATAAAAATTACGGGGTTACTTCAGAAGCAGTTTCAGTCATAATCGCCTGCTTGGACGATGAATCTACAAAAGCGTCCATTTCTTTCTCGGTAAGCCGAAAGAGATACCCATCTTCCACGAATCTTCCTTTGAGAGAAGAAAGACAACGAACAATGTTTTCTTGCCAATTCTTCGGACTGGAAGCGTAGATGGCTCCGGTTTTATTCCCCCATCGAGAAAGGTCGCTCAGTCGTTGATATTCTCAAAGATATTTATTATTCAGCGTTTTCCCCATCCAGTATACTCCATCTCGCGCAGAGGCAAAGTCTTGTGTTCCCCCAGAATCGGTGTTACCTATATTTCCAACATTAAACGGGGTCTTGAGATTACGACCAAGTCCTGACTCGGCAAGACCGATACACATGAGAAAACTTGGATCGAGCTTTGCCCCAACAGCTTCTTCGGTCCATATGTTCCAATCTTGGAAATCGGGAACGGCATAATTTTTCAAAAGATATTTTTGGCGTTCTATCTCGTTTTCTCCACGTATGACAAATGTTTCGTATTTGGAAGTATTGGCCATATATCCATATCGAAGCCGAAGATCTTGTATAAACTTATATTTGTATTTATTTGAAAGAGTTTCAAAACGCAAGTAGGAAAGATTGAGGTATCTCATAGGGTCGACAATTTCTCGATTGAGCCATACCTCAAAGTGAAGATGTGGCCCACTCGACATGACTCCAGCACCAAGCGTGCCTGGAGCACCTCCAGAAAGCGCCAAAACTTGGCCGGCTTCCACAAAATCAAATTTCGATACTTTAATCTCACTTACATGTCAGTACACGGTGACAAAACCATTTGGATGCTTGACGGCTAGGTATCAGTATCCATTTGGAGTGGGTTCATTCAAAAAATACACATAGCCAGGCATAGGAGAAACGATTTCTGTGCCTTGCTCTATGGGAATATCAATTCCTTCGTGACTACTGCCAACCGATTCAAAATAATCAGCATCATGGAAATATGCAGAGATATTGTGTGGATCTACTGGCCAAGCAAGAGGATTTTCTGGAACTTCCTCAAGGGCAAACTCTCTGAGCTTTTTTTCGCTATGATAGGAAAGGTTGAGCTCGGCACAGCTCACGATAGAGCCGGAAGAAATCGGGATAATACCAGTTGAAGGACTCACTCGACATCCAGATCGATCCGCCACCGTAGCAAAAGAATCGTCGTATTCCTGCATGGCAACAGTAAGTCGATCTTCAATTTTTGCCTGCTTTTCTTGTCTATCAAATATATATTCATTGAATAGCGCTTCTTGGCCTCTCGTCTTTTGTAAGAGATTTTGTCGGTACTCCTTTTGGTCCTCAAGCTCCTTTTTTTGGAGTGCGAGTTGTCTTTTGAGCTCGATGATTCCTGCCTTCTCTTGCTTCATTTGTTGAGTCCGGACATAATAATCCTTGAGCATTGTGCGTCGCTCTTCTAGAAAATTTTGCCCCGTCACCTCGATGATGGACATAAAATGGTAGTTGGCGAGAACGTCTGAAACATTCCCTTCGGTAAAAACAAGCGTTCGAATCAAATCTATGGATTCGTCTTCACCATATACAAAATCACCCTTAGAATAAATATAGGAAAGATAGTTCAAGATAGTTTCTTTGTTTGCATCAATCCTATTTTGTAACTCCACCATTTCACGAAGTAGATCGGCAATTTCTCGATTCTTAGCTCGTATAGATTCTTCGGAATATGATATTTTTCCGGTAATGTTCTCGATATTTGTGCTAAGCTCGCGTAGCAAGGACTGAAGTGTAAATTTTCTGCTCGTAACTTCTTTTTTTTGTTCCTTGAGAGCGTCTTTGGAAGATTCGATCCGTTGAATAAATTCTTCAAGATTTTTGATTTTTCCCTGACTTTCAAAAAGTCCACGCTCCTCTTCTGGTGTAAATGGGGAGTTGGTAAACAAAAGCTTTTCTTGATTTTCTTTGAAAGTGTCGAGAATAACTGCTGTTTTTGACTTTTTTATTCCGACAAATGAAACGGGGTCTTTTGAGGTGATTTCTTTGGCAACTGTGTCGTCTGAGGCGGTGCCCCCTGTTTGAGCATGAATGGTATTTGTGCCAAAAAATGATTGTATCAGCACAAGCATGGTAATACTGACGCGTTTTACTAGGAGCAAAACGTAAGAATTGAGGGGGATGGTTGCGATTTGAAAATGCTTCACAATATATATTGTACGGATAGGCTTTGGATACTCGAAAAAAGAATACCACATTCGCGAGCTACCTCCAAAATTATATCTTGACGTTTCGAGAATTTTAAACAAAAAAAGAGATTTTCCGTTATATCTCTTTTTGCATGTTATTTTTGAAAAATATACAAAGTTCGTAATTGTCACAAAAACTCATATGGTCGCTCAGGAAGAAGTCTGAGTTTGAGTTTTTTGGCGATTTTCATTCCTATGGAAAACTCCTCGGGACTCGCGATTTTATAGAGTACGATATTCCCCCCTTGAGCCGTAAACGGATAGGCCCACTCGAGAATTTGAGCCATTCCAGCAGTAGCACGAGAAACCACTAGGGTAAAGCTCTCAAAATACTCTGGCTGCTCGTGTATTTGCTCTGCTCTCGCATTCACCACTGCCACATTTTTGAGCTGGAGTAACTGCGTGAAGTGCTCGCATGCCTTCGTCTTCTTTCCGACTGAATCTAAGAGCACGATCGGTGTCGTAGGGTGAATGATAGCAAGAGGAATGCCAGGAAAGCCACCTCATGTACCGATATCCAGTATCCGGTTCTCCGAAACATCAAAAAATTTTTCTAGCATGAGTGAGTCCACAAAGTGCTTTTCTATTATAGCATGTGGCTCTCGAATCGCCGAAAGATTGGTGTGGGAATTGTATGCGATGAAGGCCTCAAGAAACTGAGAGAACTTTTGCGCTTCGTCCTGAGATAATTCCAATTGATGTCGTCAAAATACATCGACTATTTCCTCAATCACAGCGTGCTAGTTAGTTACCACTTCCACTATGACCTGAGTTCCTGAATGTGCTTTGAGAATCACTTTTTTCCCGTCAGCAAAGTCTTTTGTTACACAAGAATCTTTTACCAGATAGTTAATTCCTTCGACATTGATTCGGTACTCACCCTTGGATTCTTTGAGTACAAACATTTCACCCAGCTGAACTTCAAGGGGATTATCTGAACGACTAGTGGTATTGCTCTTAAAATATTTCGGCACAAAATACGAAAGTACCACGCTGACACCTACAAAGAGTAATGTTTGAGGTACAGTAATACTAACATCTTTGGTAAACCAAACATACGCTGCTACCACAAAGGCAGCAATACTGATGCAAAAACCATACAGAGTAACCGTGAACAGTTCTATAATTATAAAGAACACCCCGGTTGCAATCCAAAATATCAATAATTGGCTCATATAAAATTATTTAATTCAGAAACTTTTGCTGATACTCGTCAAAATATCAGAATCAAGAATATACTTCGTATTTCCTCCACCGAGAGAATTCTGTATAACATTCAATTGCTCTTTGGTAACGGCAGCACCCTTGAAAAATTCACTCGCAGCATTGGACTCAAGCTCAAGAGCTTTTGCGGTTGCTTCTGCAATTTTTATTTTTGCTTCAGCCTCTCCGACAGCACGCAAGATTTGTGATTCTTTGTCTCATTCAGCTTTGAGAATTTGAGATTGCTTATCACCTTCCGATTTGGTAATCAAAGACTGTTTATATCCTTCTGCTTCAAGAATCTGAGCGCGCTTCTCTCGTTCCGCCTTCATTTGTTTACTCATAGACTCCATGATATCATGCGGAGGATCGAGTCGCTTGATCTCAACTCGCATAACTTTGACTCCCCACTTCTCGGTTTCTCGATCAAGAGTTTCGAGGAGTCGAGCATTGATAACTTCTCGATTGGAAAGCGTTTCATCAAGCGACATAGTTCCCAAAACGGATCGCAGACTGGTTTGTGCCAAGTTCACCACTCCCATAAAAACATTGGTAATGGCATACTGAGACTTGTATGAATCCATAATCTGAACATATACAATTCCATCAACCGCAACACCAACGTTATCCTTGGTGATGATTTGTTGCTCTGGAACATTGATCACTTGTTCTCGAAGGTCGACACGGAGAATGGATTGAATTCCTGGAATCAGGAAAACGATACCTGGCCCCACGGTGTTTGAGTACTTTCCCAAGGTTATTATCAAAGCCTCCTCTCCCTGCTTGATTGTTTTGATAAAAAATGGGATCGCAAGACCAATGACAATTATCAGTATAATTATGCCGTTCATACTATCTAGATTAAAGGATATTTCGCATATAATAGATGGTATGAAAGAAAAAGCAAAACTAATAGCTTGAGCACGGCGTACACGAGTTGTGCCTCTTTTTTATATATTTTCATGCAAAAAAAAGAATTTTCACTAAAATAGTCCTATGAAAAATTCGAACACTCCGTGTAATATCATCACCATAGGATGAGGAACGGGAAGCACCAATGTGCTTCTTGGTCTCAAGCATCTCCATCACGCAAACCTTGCGGCTATCGTCACCTCCTCTGACAGCGGAGGGAGCACGGGAGAGCTTCGAGACGAATTTGGAATTCTTCCTCCTGGTGATGCGCGACGAGCTATTGCCGCTCTCTCAAAAGATACCGAGCGAGTTCGGAGGATGTTCGAACACCGTTTCGATAAGAGCCGAATAAAAGGGCATACCATTGGTAACCTGCTACTTACGTGACTTGCCGAGATGACGGGGAGTTTTGAAGAGGCCGTTGATATCCTGTCAGAAATGTTTGATGTACAAGGCAAAGTGATTCCAGTAACCCTTGATGATACGCAACTCTGCGTAGAGCTGGTTGATGGTCAGAAAATCATAGGAGAAACCAATATTGATGTGCCAAAACATGATGGGAATCTTCGCATAAAAAACGCATATCTTACTGGGGGTGGCGCACTGAATCCAAGAGCCAGGGAGGCTATATTACATGCAGACTTTATCGTGATATGACCCGGGGACCTCTACACCAGCATCGTGCCGAATCTCCTCACTATTGGCATGAGAGAAGCACTCGCTGAATCCAAAGCAAAGATTATCTACATCTGTAACATTATGACGAAGCATGGTGAAACTGACGGATTTGAAGTACGAGATTTTGTTGAAGTGGTAGAGCGCTACATTGGTACAGGAATTCTAGATTTTGTTCTGGTAAATAGCGGAGAAATTCCTGATGCACTCGCAGAAAAATACCTCACCACAGAAAACAAATTGCCCGTTAAGCTCGGTCTTCAAGACAAAAAAAATGCCTCGAGCTACGATCTTATTGAACGAGATTTGGCGAGTGAACATGATTATGTTCGACACGATCCCAAAAAACTCGGCCGGGTAATGATGGATTTTTTGGAAGGGTGGATCAAATAACTCCAGAATTAGCGAAATTCTTGACACGACTTTAAAAATTACGCTATACTCGTATAATCAAGCTATATGAAACAAAAAAATCCTGTAAACACTCCAGACACTCCATGACTTTCAGATGAAAAGATCAGTAGTGAAAAGAAAAAAATCATGAAATCCAGTTTTATTGAACAGGAACTTTTATGAGCATCTATCGTACAGAAGGAGCTTATGATTACGATTCGCGAGCTCAATTCGCAACTTTCGAGTCTCAATACTTCACTTAACTTGATTCGCGAACATGAGTTTGTTGAATTCCACAAATCAAAGTGGCGTATCGTTGCGTACCAAATCGCTCTAGGAATGTTATTTGCCATAGGAACCGTTCTCGGACTCGCACTCATTTCCTGGTCAACTTATACCTTCTTTAAGGATAGTGAGATACTTCGTCAGATCGTCGACAAGCAGCTCGATTCAAGAAACTTCAATTTGGCAGAAATCAAGAACCGAGCTACCAAAGATGCGACATCGAACTCTTGAACTCAAAAAATTGAAGCAGAATCAACTATCAAAGCTTCGACGGGAAGTGAGAATTCTGGAAGTGGTATTCCAATATATGCTCCAACACAGCAAGTACCGGATGCCATACCAGCACCTTCTAAGCCGGTACCCTCCTCAAAGCAATAGCATCTAGTAAAACTCCTCCTTCGGAAAGAAAGAGGAGTGTATGCTTTCTATATTACCCGATATCCTTCACGACGATGTTTAGAAGTTTGTTCGGTATGAAAATTTCCCGAACTATGGTTTTTCCCTCAGTCCACTTACTCACTTCTGGCATTTGGTAAGCCTCTGCGATAACTTCTTCCGCAGCTACTCCATTGAGAAATTGATGCGTAGCCCGAAGTTTTCCATTGACCTGGATAGCGATGGTCACTTCGTCATCAATCGTCATAAATTCATCAAATTCCGGCCAAACAGAGTGATACACGGATGAGGTGTGGCCGAGCTTTTGCCAAAGTTCTTCTGCGAGGTGTGGTGCAAAAGGATGGAGTAGTCGAACAAAGGCACTTTTCCACTCCTCTTGAAATTCTATGTCGGTTGGCAATCCCTCATTTACCAAAATAATCAAACTGGAAATTGCAGTATTAAACTTGAATGACTCAATATCCGCACCGACTTTTTTGATCGTTTTATGAAGCAATTTCATAGTTTTCATTTCATCAGAAGCCAAACGTGGCTTCGGCTCAAAAAGACCTTCGGATCGATCGAGAAAGCGGGAGATTCCCACCATAGCTTTGGTATCCCAAGGAGCTGGATCCCGGAAGTCCGCCATCGAGAGAATGAACATGCGTAGTGTATCAGCTCCATACTGTTTGACGATATCATCAGGATTTATCACATTACCCTTTGACTTGCTCATCTTGTTTCCATCAGGCCCCAAAATGAGCCCCTGATTGATCAGCTTCTGGAAAGGCTCTCGGGTAGGTATAACCCCCATATCAAACAAGACCTTATGCCAGAATCGCGCATAGAGCAAATGCAACACTGCGTGCTCAGCACCGCCAACATAACAGTCGACATTTTGCCAATATTCGAGCGCTTCTGGAGAGGCAATAGCACTCGCATTTTGTGGATCCATAAAACGCAGGTAATACCAACAAGATCCTGCCCACTGAGGCATGGTGTTTGTTTCTCGTTCACCGCGGAGATTTTCTGCTAAGCGTACTTGCACCCAGTTAGCGATATTCGCAAGAGGAGATCGACCATCATCCGATGGTTCATATCGCTCTACCTCAGGCAAAGTGAGGGGTAAGTTGGCATCCAGTATGTATGGACCATCGAGACCTTGGTATATGCGTGATACGATGCTATCGTCATGCATCAGAATATCCATATCTTTGACAGAAGCTCAGATGGTTCCCGCTGTATACTTTGGAAGTTTTGCAAAATCCTCAGTATTGAGGTGAATAACTGGAATTGGCTCACCCCAATATCGCTGACGAGAAAAAATCCAGTCTCGAAGCTTGTAGTTCACCTTTTTTACGCCGAACCCTTCGGCCTCTGCAAATTCCATAAACTTCTCGCGAACCTCCTCAGAACTGAGTCCAAGAACCGCATCCAATACTGCGTCATTTTCTCCATTCCCCTTTATGAGGAATCCTTCGCCTGTATAGGCCACATCGCCAACTAAAATATCCTCGATCTGCTCCATCCGTGCAAGAATTGTATCCATTCTGGCATTTTCTGTATCATCCAGTTCTTTGTCCAAAAGATCGTACTCACGGTTTTCTTCGGCTGATATAATAACTTTTTCAATGGGGAGGTGGTATTTTTTGGCAAACTCATAATCTCTCTCATCATGAGCAGCTACCCCCATGACCGCTCCGGTTCCGTAGGATCCAAGTACATAATCCCCTATCCAGACTGGAACCTTCGCTCCATTAAACGGATTGATAACATAAGACCCCGTACATACGCCCGTCTTCTCTTTTCCTTCGTTCAGTCTATCTTGATCTGATTTTGCTCGAGCCTCGTTGATGTACTGGTTACATATATCTGATTGTTGAGGAGTGATAAACTCCTTTACCAGAGGATGATCTGGGGCAATCACTACCCATCCCATTCCAAAAACTGTATCTACTCGAGTCGTGTAGACTGAAATAGACCGAGTGGGGTCGTCAGAGTGTACCAACTTGAATTCACACCCCTCACTTTTGCCAATCCAATTCCTTTGTTGCTCTTTGATACCCTCTGGCCAATCCAGTGTATCCACATCACGAAGAAGTTCTTCGGCGTAATCGGTAATTTTGAGTACCCACTGACGCATGTTGCGTCGTTCCACAGGGTGTCCACCAACTTCCGATTTTCCATCGACAATTTCTTCGTTCGCAAGTACACATTTGAGATGTGGACACCAATTCACCGGCATATCTGCCTCGTAAGCCAAGCCTCGTTCCACCATTCGAGAAAATATCCACTGTGACCAGCGGTAGTATTCCGGATCGGTCGTATTGATTTCTCTACTCCAATCATAGGCAAGTCCGAGCGCTTGTATTTGTCGCTTAAACACGCTGATACTTTGCTCGGTGATAATTTTTGGATGTATACCGGTCTTTATGGCGTAGTTCTCTGTTGGAAGACCAAATGCATCCCAACCCATAGCATGTAAAACATTATACCCCTTCCCTTTGAGATATCGTACATACACATCGGTCGCGGTATACCCCTTGGGATGCCCCACATGCAAACCTGCTCCACTTGGATAGGGAAACATGTCCAATATATACGCTTTCTTTGGGCTTGGCTCGGCAAATGGAGGATTGGACGCTGCAAAAGTAGCATTATCAAGCCAGTACTTTTGCCACTTTGGCTCTATGGAAGATGGAGAATACATGAAAATCGGTTACGAATGAGAAATAGAGTATGGAAAAGTGTTTTTTTTCCAAAGAAAAATCCCTCGTGATAGAGGGATCTTGTATCAATACATTCCTTCCCTTATGCCTGAATAAGTCGAAGCACAAATGAAACAATAGAACTTGCCAAGAAGATTACGAGGAGACCAAGGGCTGCTTGCATCAAGATAGTCTTTCCTTTTTTTACCTTATCTTCTTCTCCTCCAGCCGTCATCATCAGGAATCCTCCGTAAAGCACGAATGCTACGGCGATAAGGTATAAGAGGTTGGTAATAAAGGTGATGATGCCTTGAACACCATCTTCAAGATTATCACTACGACCTTTGAGAGATTCCTTAACCTTGGTAGTACCGGCATCAATTCCAGCTGCGAAAGATACTGTTGTATATACAGCAGTAGTCATAGCAACGGCTGTGTAACTTATGTTTTTGAGTGTGTTCATGTTACGAACTTATAGGATAAGACTTTGGCAGTATACAAATATAAAAAGGCTCTGTCAAAAAAAACAGTCAATTATGACTGTTTTTCTTTAATTATAGTTGAACTGTATCCTTCTGCTTGAGATCGAGAACATATGGCATAAGCGCCATATATCGCGCTCGCTTGATAGCTTGAGCCAATTTTTTTTGGGTCTTGAGGTTGGTTCCAGAGTAGTATCGTGGAGTAATCTTGTTGAACTTGGTAACGAACTTTTTGAGTGTCGCAACATCTTTGTAGTCAACTTTTTTAAGGTCGATGACCTCTTGTGTAACTGACATATGAAAAAAATTAAATAGTTTCGTTAAGATCTGAGAAATCATCAAATACACTGGAATGCTCGTTTGGAGCAAACCCCCCATTTGATGATTCTAAAGATTCTGCTTCCTTCTTTGAGAGAAAAATCAATTCCGAGATGACTACTTCTGTCTTAAAGAACTTTGATCCATCATCTCTATCGAGTGATCGAGTCTTGAGATGCCCCTCTACATAGACAAGTTTTCCCTTGTTGAGAAATTGTTCTGCCCGCTCCGCCAATACTCCCCACGCTACACATCCGGTGTATTCTGATTCGGAGAGAATTTCTCCAGAGGCATTTTTGAAGCTGTGGTTGGTAGCTACTGTGAAGAGTACTACTTTTTTACCATTCGCCGTAACTTTTACAAACGGGTCTTTGGTAATGTTTCCGATGAGTATGACTTTGTTGATCGTTTTCATAGGAGGAAATTAATCTTCTAGACGAACGAACATGTGTCGCCAAATTGCCTTTTTCATATTAAAGGATTTGGCAATTTCAAAGAAACCCTGTCCTTCGCTTTCGAGCGTATAGAGGACATAATATCCTGTTGCGGAAGCCCGTATTTTGTACGCGAGATTCTTCACACCCCATTGGTCATCAATAAGGATTTTTGCTTGTTTTGACGAGAGTTCGTCGGTAACCTCCGCGAGGAGGGTTTGGCGATCAGCGTCCGAGAGTGTCGGATCGATAATCATCATAAGTTCATACTTTCGCATACCCATGGATTATACCTTTTCTAAGAGATTTTTGGATAAAATCTTGATGAAAAGGAGGAAATAAAAAGAAACTTTTTGAAAAGTTCGGCTGAAGTATAAAAGAAGGAATCATAAAGGCAAATGATTTTTTTGGCATAAACGAAAACTCTATGATAGGATATTTCCATGTGAATACGCGAAACCTTCAATCTTACCAACCTCGGAAAAGGAAAATCATCCTCTAGTACCCCAGACGAGCTTATGCAAACTCGTGAACCTGCTGAAGAAGTAGAGCACGACTTGGTAGAAAGTATATTTCAAAAAGCTATCGAAATGTGAGGCTCTGATATTCATATCGAGCCAAATGACACCGATATTGTGGTGCGCATTCGAGTTGATGGGCATTTTATTACCACGGACCGACTTCCACTCATACACAAATCGGTCATAGCTGCGCGTATCAAAATCATGGCGAGTCTCAAAATCGACGAACAACGACTTCCTCAAGATGGTAAGGCGATATATCATGATCCCACGGGAAATGAAGTCGATCTGCGTGTAAGC
>JBEICN010000032.1:0-11617 GCA_040383945.1 Candidatus Peribacteria bacterium
GTCATTTTAACATACTTATATCATCGCTAGAAGAAGAGACAGAGGTAATCTTATGGATTTTAAAAAATTCACGCAAGTATCAAGCGACTATATCTCTAATTGCTTGATGGTCGTCAATAATAAGAGCTTTTTTGTTTGAATAGTTCAGGGGTGTGTCATTACTAAAGGTGAGTAGATCCATAAGAAAATGTACAATAATCGTTAACTTATAATGTATACCCAAATATCAGCATTATACAATGGGAATTGTATAGTATTGTCAAATGCACCTTTTCAAGGTTACTATTTTTCTACCTCGCGGGTACCAAACTCTGTAAGAACGTGCGCTAAACTCAACACGCGGAGAGATATGATAAAATTGAAGAGAGTAACTCTATCGAGATGAGCGGAGAAAAATAGACAAGCCCCCCCCCCTTGAGATTTTCAAAAAATCCCGGAAATGAATCCGAGATACAGCTACAATGAGCTTGAGATTTAGTGGGCAGAACATCGTGTGCTGGATGTTATACAAATGGAATCGTCGAGAGAAGCTTGTCGAGAACATAATCCTATCCTTTGTCTCATGAAGTAACGCATGGGAAAACTCCTTGATTTGGACCCATCAGAGTGCTTGCGAAGTCAGTTGAAGTTTTGAAAAGTATATTTACTGATCTATACGTTAGGCATTTTAATAGTTTCGAACCTAGTTTCAAGCTTTTCCCATTCTATAAGCATTTTATGATACCGTGAATCTTGAGAATTGACACTTCCAAGAAATGCGAGACTGGCTCTCCCCTCTCGAATCAATAACATATCCAAGCCTTCTCTATTCAAGATATGAGCTATGACAATAGTAAAGTTGAGAGCCTCTTGCTGACCTGTTGGGTTCTGTTGCCTAGCTTCTTTTAATTTTTCGTAAGCTCATCGGAAATTGCCAGTATTAAAAATCTTAACCGCCTCCATTGAGAGTCTCGCAACCATTTTTTTATGTGACTCTTTGGAAATATCGAGAGGAGTACTGGTTGTTTCGTTCGGTATGGGACTTTCTATACCCGCCTTTAGGAATGAATCCTGTAGACGCTCTAATTCTTCCTTTTTAAGGGTCGTGGTTTGTCATAACTCACTTCCAATTGAGGTAGCAACCTCATCCATAGAATTATTTAGACATACACCAACCAAATCGATAAGTATAGCGGGATCAATCTGGACTGACTTTCTTTTGACTCGCATAGCATCAGCGATGTGCCGTTTCGAACTCGTTTCATCGCCAGATTTGTAACTTATGTCAGCCATAGTCACTGACACTATCATTTTTCCCTCATTCGTTTTTCTCAGAAATGGTCCTTGGTTATCCACAAGGTGTTTTGCGGACCGCACATCTGACCTTTTGAGGTATGATCTTGCGAGAGTTGCCATATCTATGGACCGAAATGTGGAGGCATGTTTTTCTTCGACGATCTTTTCATAAGCTCTTTCTGCGGTAGCAACATCATTATTCTTAAAAGCTGCGTCGCCTAGATTCCTCTGTCGGGTAAGTGACTTTGGTGATACTTTTACCGCCGACTCCAGTGTTCTTTGCATATCGATGACTCTCCCTTGTTCACCCTGAATGGCAGCAAGCAAGTCATAGCTCTCTACTATTGCGGGATTTTTCGCAATTATTTCTCAAAGTAATGCTTCAGCTTCAGCATACTTCTTCTGCCTGTGGAAGGAATGAGCTAGTCCCAATCTTGCCCAAGGAATAGCGTGCTTTTTTACAATACTGTAGTAAAGTTTTTCGGCTTCCTTTGGCATATTCATAGCAAGCAGCAGTTTTCCTTTGAGCCGCAGAGCCTCAGTTTCGTATTTTGGGTATTTTTTTCAGATTTCATCACACTCTGCGGCGGCACTGGCCAAATTTCCTTTACTCGTTTGTTCGTAAATTCATAAAAAAATAGCCTTCTTAAGAAAACCCGTACTCAGTCGGTTTTTCAATACGTTAATACTGAAGGGTTTGACTACATATTCGTCAGGCGCATATTCAGCAGCAGATACCACTTTTTCATAATTCGCTTCGGCGGTTACCATGATGAAAACAGTTTCTAGCGGAATATGGTTATAAGAACGCATTTCTTCCAGAGTCTGCTGACCGTCTTTTTTGTCACTTCCAAGATTATAGTCGCACAAAATAGCATCGAAAACTTGTCATTTTACCTTAAGTAAGGCATCGCTGGCTGAGCTAGCAAGAGCAACTTGATTGATTCATAAAGAATACAAGATTGAGCGCATCGAATGTTGCATATTCGGGTAGTCGTCAATAATAAGAACTTTCTTTTTCGAAAAATCAGGGTACGATTCTTCGCCAGAAATTGAGAGAAGATGCATGGGAAAGTTCAATATATGTTGTATAATCTAGTCTCATATATATGGATATATCGTTATAATACAATAGAAATTTTACCTTTGTCAGTTAGTATTGCAGAAATTAAGTTTACACTTGCACGAAGTGATTCCCATTTCGGAATGCTGTATAAAATGGGAAGACGATATTTCCCAATCCAATCGTGCAAGCCAAAGGCGCAACTCGCATTCAATAATGTAGACTTCTAACCAACTATGCACCCTCTTCTGTTCGTGGCTCATAAAAAAATCCCGGAAATAAATCCGGGATAAACGGTCGCAGGGGCTAGAATCTGCAATTGGCTGAACCATCAGCAGCAACGATACGATCGTGCCGCGGCGTATTCGAGCTGACCTGCACATACGCATTTTGCCCTGGAAGAATCCTCTCATACCCACTGAACCAGATCCCCTTATTGACGCGATCTCGAACACGAAGTTCGCAATACATGGGGATGTTCCAGGAGTTGAAAACGAGACATTGAACGACGGTGTGATCAATGCTGCAATGAGCTTGAGCTTTGATCGGAACCCGAAGCTGGGCATGTACGGGCCATGCCACCAAACTCGACGCACCAATCAAACATGAGAGAAAAAGTTTTGTCTTCATTTTGACTTCCTTCCGTGGTGGGTTTTGTCTGCTTTTTTGACTAGAAGATCTAGTCATTTTTATTATAAATAAAAAATTTAATGTGTAAAGTCCTCATCAGATAAATTCATATAAAAACTATGCTTGGATAGCTTCGCTACATAGTAGACTCGAACTCATTTGTGACTCTCTCTTTAAAAATGCTCTAGGAAATGAGAGAGATGCTGGAAATCCTAGATGATACGGACAAGGAGTTTTGGAGCAAGAAAAGTCTAGTATTTGTGCTTTTTCGGCATTAGAGAAAGAAATACCACTCCGATTGCCACACGAATGTGACTCGCACACCGATACATTTTAATTTGTTCTTAATGTATTAGAAGTATACTTATAATATGATACTCGTGGTTGACGACAACACCCTCATTGCTTCAAATATTGTAGAATATTTACAAGTCCAATGAATTCCCGCTACCGCTTGCTATGACGGAGAGAGTGCTTTTAACTGGATTGAAAAGGCTATAGAGTCAAATGAAAAAATTGAACTCATTATTTTGGATCGAATGATGCCAAAATTAGATGGAATTAGCCTCATGCGTTTGCTAAATAGTCGTAAAATAGAAATACCCGTACTATTCCTCACAGCGCTTGGCAAACCTTTGGATACCCTGGAATGACTCGAAGCAGGAGCTGTAGAATATCTCGTAAAACCAATAGAACTCAGAGAATTGGGGCTCAGAGTTAAAAATCTCCTCTCGTATGGAACTGGAAAGGTAAAAAAGGGGGCTGTACACATAGGCCTACATACTACTCTTGATGATGAAATTCTATTTCATGGACTCATTATCAACTTTGCCTCTCAAAAAATCACTCGAGAAGGTCACATGATCCACCTTTCTCCAAAAGAATATCAAATATTCAAACTCTTATTTGATAACCGAGGAAAAATTGTAACCTACAAAGATATTTTCGAAAAGGTTTGGCTGGACTATGGTTCAAATTTTTCCGAATACACCACCACTATTACGGTTCATATGGCCTATATCAGACGCAAGCTTTGAGGGAATAATTTTATTCGCACCATCAAGTGACACGGCTATATTATCGACTCTGACTAATATGTTTTCATTTTCGCGAAGATCAAAAGTATTTTGAGCGTTTGTATGACTCGCCATAGGGCTACTTGTAGTGTTTTCTGTAATTTTTTACTTTGAATCAAATCGAAATTGGGAAAACCAAAAGCTTAAAGGACTTTCCAATCTCATCGCGGACATAGAAGATGTATCGCAAGCAAAAGAGTTTTTTGATGATATTCGCGTAATTTCACCAAACGGAATCATCCTCGAGAATCAAGGAATTTTTACAGAACTTCCCGAAAATATCCTTGGAGAAAATAGGCGCCTAGCATATCAGGGTCTCAGTCTTTTTGTCATTTGAAAATCACTCGCTGATGGCACCAAAATTCTCTTCGTCGACGATATTACTGACGCTGTCGAATCCAAAAACTTAATGTTTGAAAACCTGCTGACGAGCACTTTTATACTCGGATTTTTTGTTATAGTTATAGGATGGTTATTTACACAAAAAATATTTTCTCCCATTAGAAAAATCGTTGAAGCTATCGAGCACTTTCGCCTGGAACAAGATCCATCAAAAGATGCTATTTCGCTTTCCGGAAAACAAAGTGACGAGTTTGTGCGAATTGCGAGAAATCTTGAATCGCTCTTTGCGAGAATTCGAGTAGAAACCTCAAAAATCGAAGACCTTAGCTCCAACATTGCCCACGAACTTAAAAATAGTCTATTTGGAATAGCGAGTACTCTCGAGCTCGCGCTACTGCAGCAACATCCGAAGCAAAAAATAGAGCAGGCGCTGGAGCAAATAATTCACTTATGATCGGTCGTTCAAGCTCTTCTACTCTTGGCAAACAAGGAGATGAATTTGGAGAAATATCCAACTACTCTTCTCTCTCTCATATCTCATATTGCAGAAGAAGACCCAAGAATTTCGATTCATGGCTCTCAAAAAATACAGTGGGAAATTCATAAGGAACTCTTCGAAGTGGCGCTTGGAAACATTATTGGAAATGCAAAAAAATTTACTCCTGAAAATGGTAAAATCGATATTCAAGTTTTGGAAAATTCGATAGTTATTTCCGATACTGGATGTGGGATATCGGCCGATGAACTTCCCCAAATTTTTGATAGATTTTATAAAGTAGATAACATGAGATCCAACGGATCTGGAACTGGACTATGACTCACGCTCGCAAAACATATTTTAGAAAAATTACACGGTTTCTCCCTAAAAATTACTAGCACGATCGGAACAGGCACACAGGTAACGATTTACCGAACACGCTCTCCTTAATACAATCTTAACCTCAGCAAATACAATTAAGCTGTCTAAACACCTATGCCATACATCTCGTCTCGCTCTTCCACATACATTGCCATATTTTTGGTATGTATTGTATGGTGATATAGCGCCAGTGCATTGGCACAAAACCCCACACGCCCAGATGGTATGAAAAAAATATGACCCCAGACTCGAGTCGACTCGGGCAATACAAAAATGGGCGAAAGACCAGGTGAAAAAATGGGCGAAAGACCAATACATCCAGTAATACAACAAATTGACTCATGAAACAAAAGAGGTGCCGGACCAAATAGTCCTCGAAATGGTCCACTGAATACTCCTCCAAATAGTCCTCGAAACGGCCCTCCGAATACTCCTCCCACCCCAGCCCCATTCCTTACTCGAGATAAAGAAAACTTGGATATTTTACGATGAATCGACTCTCCAGCAAACTATGGGACGAATAATTTTGTTCTACAGCCAAACAAAAAAATAGAAAATGTTAAAAAAAAGAAGCCCATTAAACCTCCTCGAATGCGTCGTATGGAGAAATAGTCTTTTTATAGAATTTTATTTGTTGTTAGACGAGTATTTCGTTGAGAGTTTTTTAACAGCACGCAAAACTCGATACAGCAAAAATTTTGTCTTGTGGCTTACAAATATCTTTTTTTTCGGCCAGTTCCGCACCATGCCTCAAAATTTGGATTTAAAATCCGTCACTCCTTGAAGTCGATGTCATACCTCCTCCCCTTCTGGAGCAATGCCAAGAAAATCATACCACTGACACCCAAATTTTTTACTAGATCGTATCATTTCCCACTGTAATGCATATGGAGACATAAGTTTTCGATCTTCTGATGATGAAGCTCCGTAATAGTAAATTGCCGTACTTCCTGACACAATCAAGATAGCTGCGGAAACCACTTTTCCATTACAAACGACAAAATAGAGTCACTCTGCTGGGTGATTTCTTTCTGCAAGTAGGCGCTCATAATATGATTTTTTATTTGAAAAAAATCCATCTCGCTCAGTAGTCTCCAAAAGTAACGCATAAAACATGTCAATATTTGCGGGAGTAGCATCAACCCGAAGAGCTATGCAGTCATATTTTTCAGCCACCTTAATATTGTATCTTCCCTTTTGTTTCATATCTGCGAGCAAAGCTTCCGTACTCTGTGAAAGATCGAGGAGTCGGGTAGTCGGCTCCAAAAGATACTTGGTCTGACCCATGTAGGGTAAGAGTGAATTATGGGTAATTTCTACCAGACTTTCAAATAACACAAAAGCGAATCATCGAGACTGAGCAAAGTTTTCTATTTGCTCCAAAAGTACATCTATAGTCTTGGTATCCCCTTCCACAAACTGTGGTCAACCTACAAAAAACAACGCATATAATCCGATTCACACCGAACGCACTTCACCGATACCATAACCGATAAGCTCACCTCCCTCATATGCTCAGAAAAAAATCGCATCATCGATCTGTTCCGATGCGATAAGCATCTTTCCCCATCAAAGCGTCTGCCAAACAGGAAAATAGAGCGCATCTGCATCTCTCGATTTTTCCATACCTTTCCAAAATCCCCCTATTTCATTTTCTATTTTCAAAATAAAAGCAGTATCACGAAGAGAAAGAGCGACCGATTGCATAGAATGAGACTATTCAGGGTTAAGTTTTATGCAATTTATTTGCACTTATCAAGCTTATTTGGTACAATCAATTTATATTACATTATACATAAATATGAATACGACAATTGAAATCAAAACCAAACAAGTAGGTGCTATCATGGTTTTCGAATTCCATGGAGAACTCGATGAAACAAATGCCGATAGAACTTTTACCAGTATATATAATGCGGTTGGAGATTTTACTGGGAAGAAAATTCTTTTCAATCTTTCAGGTCTCAAGTATCTCAATTCAAAATCAATCGGATATATTGCTGATATTTTTAGCAATATCGAAGACGGTAATGGACAGATGTGTATTACTAATATGACGGAAGAAGTAAAAGATACGCTCGAGCTCGTAGGTATTACTACCATTGTATCAGTTATGGATACTGAAGCTGAAGGTATTGCGAATATGGGCTAAAAACTGATTTTTCTATAATTGTCAAGCATAACCTCCTACAAAAAGTAGGAGGTTTTTTGTAAAACCAATAAATATACGGTAGTCTAAACAAAAACATACCTATGACCACCACCAATACAAATTCCCCTGAAAGAGCCTCAGGAATTCTCGACCGAATCAAGGATCGCCTCACATCTGCAGGAGAAGTTCTCAAAGATGCTACCGTAAAACAGCTAGATTTTGCCAAAGATATCATCGGTATCAATACCGAAATCGAATTAGCAAAGACCAAAGAATCGCAGCTGGAATGAAATGAAAAGCGCGGTCAACGAGAAGTCGTGCTCAGTTTGGGTCGTTCAAAAAATCGCGCTCAGCGTGCCGAGATGATCACCGCAGAAAATGGCTTAATCAGAAACGAATCCTTGAAAAAGCGGGCTCGAGAAGTTATGAAAACGGGAGGATTTGAAACGATGTGAGCTGATGATCTTCTCTCCCTCGAACAACTTGAGCGCGGAGTGCTCTCAAAAGTATTTGCCTACAAGCGTACCAAGGGGCCAGATGGTCTTCCAATTGAAACCCCTCTAAATACCAAAGATGTTCAAGAAAATGACGAAATAGTAATTGATTTTTGACGAAATGCGTCGGCAAATGCAAAAATCGGTGCCGCTGATCTGTTGCCACCAAGTATTCGAGTAGTGAAAATTATTGACCGTGATATGAATGTGCGGATTGGAACTCGACAGGTCATTAATGGTCGGTCGGGTTACTATGATATCAATGGGAAATATCTGCCGATATATAACGGCTTCACTTTGAGAATCCCAACAGCGGTAGAAATACAACAACCCGAGTATGCAGGATTCAAAATATCAAAGTCGATCGAACAAGACACTGCCGTGCTTTCAAGGTTGGAAACTGAAGATGCTGAGGCTATGACTCGTTTTCGAGGTATACTTGAAAAAAGCAGAAAAGAAGATGCCACTTCGAGCCTCTATGAACTCATCTCGACCGAAGCTGGGTCTGGAGGCACCTACCAAGAGCGCTTGGGGCGCATGATTTCCATCTCCGAGTGATATGAGAAAAAAACTGAGGGGGATGAAAAAGTCATGTTTGAAAATCTTACCACACGACTTCGAAAGACCAAAGAAATACTCGGAGACAAGAATTACCAATTAGATCTCGACCGCTATAAATCTGCAATAGCAAAGCATGAATCAGAGGGACGAGGCTATTTTGCAAGAAATGATGACAAAGGGAAAGAGCGAGGTGTACGACCTGGAGCTTGGGCTTTTGGAAAATACCAGTTTACCGTGGAAACCCTCCGCGCTTACGGCGTAGATCTATGAAATCCCCCAGAAGAAACAAAAATACAATGATTTTTGGAGAATCCGAGTCTCCAGGAAGAAATTATGGACCGGTATATCCTTCAAAATTTGGAAAAACATATTCTTCCCAATCAAAAAATTGCGGAAGATATGAGTCAAAATGGAACATCACTCTCCTACTATCTCGCACTCACTCACATCGGAGGACCCGGGGCTCTGAATGGAAAATCTAGCAAAAAAGACTGGCTCGGGACGAGTATTCATCCCTATGCAGTGGGAGTTTCTAATGCTTATGAGCGATCACTCGGAGGTGATCAAATAGCTCAAGCCATACCTCGCATCGAGGCGGTTAATGGTGCAAAAATTACCCCGGAAGCCCTCATTATTGCAGCAGAAAAGCACATGGGAAAACCCTACAAGCTTGGAGCCAATGGCGATACTGAAATAGATTGTTCTCAGCTTATCGTCGAAGCGCTCAAAACAAACCGAGTCGTGCATTCCAGATATGATACAACCGCAGCTGGACTCGCGCTCAATTCTCGGCCAAAATCACCACAAGACGTCGAGCGAGGTGATCTTGTATTTCTGCGTCAAAAAGGAGTCATTGCGCATGTAGCAATAGCGCTCGGGACGGCAAACAATGGAGAAATAGAAATTATTGACGCCTCAAGTGATGCCAAAAAAGTGAGCAAACGAACTCAGAGAATTACTTCAAGTGTAGAGGTCGGAACTCCCTACTTCTATGCTTAAAAAATCAATCCGATCTGCTCCTCTGCTGTTTGAGAGGAGTTTTTTAGATATCCACGCAAATACCTGAGCTCTTCCTTGATGTCATAGCCGATGATTTCCAGATGAGATTCCAGTAGCCAACTCAAGAACTCTTTTCCAGAATACTGGGTAAAATCAAGGATATACCAATGCTCCCCATCTCCGAGCGCCATTCCTGTAAGGTGGTTTTCATGGGCAATGGTGGCGATAGAGCATTTTGCTTTCTGTCAAAGGCCATTTTGAAGACCCAGAAGCTCCTCGGCTGTTTTGATAGTTATCGCGTGGATACCCAAACTTTCAAAGGACTTCAAAGTCGAAGCCTCCTCAGTAATAAGAGATTTGAATTCAAGCGATCTAAAAAAATCGTTCACTTGCGGATTCATGAGTTCTCGGTCACGGAACCAATAGGCTGACTCTGGCAATATTTCTATATCCACATCTGTGGTGATACTTGCGAGTTTTTTGGAGAGAAATGCTCGATCTCGTTGCTCGATAAGTGTAGATTTTGTCTTTCAAGAAATACTTTGGTGATCTTGATCTAGTGCGGTATAAATATCCTCCAAAGATCCAAACTCTCCAATAAGCGCCTGTGCTTTTTTGGGTCAAAAACCTGTGATACCAGGTATGTTATCGGATGTATCCCCAGTGATCGAAAGATAATCAACAACGCGTTCTGGAGGTACTCAAAATTTTTCTATCGCCTCTTCCCGATACGCAATTTTTTTCTTCATCGTATCATACACCATAACATTTCCCCCGATAAATTGGTAGAGATCTTTGTCTCAAGAAAGAATGTAGACTTGATTATTTGGATCTTTTCTCAAATGTGTGACCAAAGTACCGATGACATCATCTGCCTCGTACCCTTCTTTCTCGAGTATGGGAATTTGCATTCGCTCGAGGAGTTCGAAGATTTTCGATTCTTGAGATTTGAGATCATCCGGCATTCGATCACGAGTAGCCTTATATTCAGGATAAATATCCTCACGAAAATTTTTCCCCTTAAAATCCATAATAAAATAGAGCAAGTCTGGTCGTTCAAACTGATGCATGCCGAGAAGTGTCTTAGCAAGGCCAAACACGGCATTCACTGGCTCTCCAGCTCGAGTAGTAAAGTGAGGAACTGCGTAAAAAAGTCGATATATAAGGTTGTATCCGTCTATGAGATAAATATTTCGCATGTGCGGTTGAAAAGTTTTTCCTAGTATATACGAACTCAAAAAAATCAGAAGCCGAGACTTCTGATTTTTGAAACGATAGGACTAATGTGCCCTGCCCCCAAAGATCGAGAGCATCTTTTACTGAATTTGCAAACGCCAGTAGGAAGCATTGTTATCATTTCTGGTTTCAGCCACATTGTCGTAAATATCTACCTCAGCGTACAGCATGTAGTATCCGCCCGTCCAATTGAGATTAAGATTTCCAAAAGGCACAACAATATCTGAGCATCCCCCCTTGAGGAGTTGAACAAAGGACGAAGTTAATGTGGTATTATTGCCATTGGTAATTCTCAAAGTAATCTGTCGACTCGTTGACATAGAATCGCCCTGATTACACACTTTTGCAGTAAGTTCCGAGCGACCACCGTTTTGCTTGAGATCAGCGAGGTATAGATCCGGATTTCCGACTGGAACGACATAGCTCGAAGAACATTGCCATCGATAGGCTTGAGAGGAAGTATCCCATACTTTTACCCATTGAGGACAATTGGAGTTATAGTTTCCCGGCGCGAAGGTGTTGTAGGTGTTGTTAGAAGTACCACTACTGTTTGGGTCAAATACATGATACATGTTCGAGCTGGTCGGTCCGTTAGCGTCAAAAGTATTATAAATGTTCGTACTCGTTCGAGTGCCTGGTCGAGTATTGTCCCAATAGGGCGAATAGGTGTAATTTCCACGATCATTGTGATGATAGTGGTACCAATTTCCGGTATTGTATCCAGTATATACAAAAACGAGATTTTGATTTCCTTGTCTCATGGCCCAAGTAGGGCTTGCGGGATAGATATCCCCTCGAGTTCCCTCCGGGTTGACATAATACCAATTATTTCCACTTTGGTATCCATTTCCATAGAAAGTATTTGGAGTATACCACTTGACTCCAGAATCAGGATTCCCCCACAAATCGTATACCGGATCATTAGGAGTA
>JBEICN010000033.1:0-11364 GCA_040383945.1 Candidatus Peribacteria bacterium
GTTCCGAGTATCGCGAGTATGGTGATCACGACGATGAGTTCGACGAGGGTGAAGCCGTGGACTTTGGGTTTGGATTTGGGGGTGGGAGTCTCTGTGATGTTGTTGGGAGTATGGTTATGACTCTGTGGGTGGTTTTTGGTGGGTTTCATGGGGGCAGTGGAAAGGAGTAGTGGTGCAGAAGAAATACTTGTGGTATTTTATGGTGTTTTTTGAGAAAGGGAAATTTTTTGTTCAACTGAAGTTATCACTCGAATGAATTCTCTTCAGCTAGGCACTCTCAAAAAATACCAAATTTTTCATTCAGATACCGCAGAACCTGACCCTCTATCTTCCACATCTCTCGGTATTCTTCATCCGTTTCATGGTCGTATCAGAGAATGTGCACGAGCCCATGGACGGCGAGACGATAGAATTCCACCTCTACCGGGTGATGATATTCGTTGGCTTGATCCTCGATTTTTGTAAGTGAAAACACTATTTCTCCAGCGACTTCCTCGGGGTTGAGCTCACTAAAATCATCATAGTAATGGAACGAAAGAACATCGGTTACTGAATCCACTCCTCGATACTCTCGGTTAAGTTCGCGCATTCGCTCGTCATCCAAAACTGAGAGCGTAATTGTGCCAAAATTCCCGGGAAGAAGCTGGTGTATCTTCCAGAGAATCGCATCGAGAACATCATTTTTCACGATAAATGGCAGGTCAATACATTGAAATTGTAACATATATTACGGGGTGCGTACCTTGAAATTTTTGAGTCCGGGCTGCTCGATAAACTGAAGTTGTGGTACACAACTTGCGGGAGTGGTCCTATAGTCGATGTGCCCACTAGAGGTTTTTCATACGCCCGTAGTCACCATAAACGATATCTCATCGTATTCTGGATTTTGAATATTCCACTGTAGCGTCTTTTCAAACTCTTTTGAAGCCCCAACCAAAGTCGAATTTTTTGGAATAAGCAATCGAACATATTGGACATTGTCGCCATTTCCCTGAACATAGAGTTCATGTTCGTGATCCTTAGGATCAACACTATATCGATACAACATGTTGCGTATTTTTTCACGCTCTGAAGTAGAAAATGTATGTTCACTCGTAATTCAAAATCTATTCGTTATGGTGCAGCCACTTTGCGAAAGGTTAGCGATATCAAAAGTTCTCGACATATAACGGTCCGATTTGTTTCCAGATATCGAAGTAAATACTGGGTAGACAAAATTATCAGGATTATCACGAAATTTTGGTTTTCAAAAAATATCATTCACAAATTTTCTTGCATGTTCATCTCGCATCGCAACCAGAATTTGTCATGAGTGGATGCTCTTTTGTATTTTTTCAGCATAAGCATCGAATTTTTTTTCTTCCAAAATCTTGTTTTGGAGAGCTTCGATAGCCAAGAAGAGAATGTCCTTTGCTGTATTTTTTCTTCCATACTCTCCTTCGACCAAGACGGATACAAGGAGGGAAAAGGAAGATGCATTGATCTCGTCCGGCACTCCGAGCACTCGAATAGGTCCGGTTACTGATAAGATGTCCTCGATCAATCACTGGTTAATGGCCACAAGGCCGTCCAAGGTATCACCTCAAGCTCGTTCATACATACGGCGTATTACCTCAAAACTATCTTGAATATCAGGATAGTAATTTGCATCGCGTATTCCCCAGGTTTTGGTGATCTGATTGATGCCAGGTGGTGGAATCTCCCCATAAGGGAAAAGATGCCAGTCATAAAAATAAATATCCTTCTTCTCGAATTTTTCAACCTTTCCCTTATACAAGGAAACTTCCACCGCGCTTCCAGGAAATCCTCAATTTGCTCGAAGTTCATCATGATTTTGATTGAGAACCAGATAGTTCATCGGCTTTTTGTCGCCAAGGAGATCGAGAATATCATTCCCATGAAGCCCTGCATAGCTCGATATAGTTTCTATGCGCTTCAAGATAGCGGTAACCTTTGCGAGTCGAATATCTTGTTCTGGATCTCCGGTAGTGGTGATAGAAGAAAAGTGATAATGTGCTTGTGAGATATATTTCCGGATATTTGAAAGCTCTTCTCGGTGATTTTTTAAGTAATCTGTAATAGAAATTCGAGTATTCACTACCAATCTCGGATCAAAATACTCCGTAAGTGTCACTCCAGAATATGTACCTGAAAAATCATCATGTATTCGGTCAGCTGCAGTCAGTAGTTCAGAAATCGCCGTGCCAGCATAGAGTGCATGATATCCGTTTTCTATACTATCGTGTTGAATTACCCCATTTCCTACAATATATCGCATAGGCAAAAACCACCAGCTCGCTCGTTCAAAATGTTGTCGTATGGAATTGATTTGACGCTTTGTCTCTATGCTATCTGAACGCAGAGAAAGCTGCTCGAGCTCGAGGTATCCTTTGGTGATTTCCTCCTTTGCCAACACCATCATGACGGAAAGTGTTCCGGCAAGAATGGTTCCTGTGATAATAACGATTGCGGTAGCCTTGAGAAGAGTTCTTCCGTGTCGCACACGCAAGTGATTCATTCTGCGCTGCATGGTAGCAGGTATGAGGTAAATATCTGGATGGGTAGACCGGCCCTCATACACCGAAAGCTCTCGTACATCAACGGTATTTTCTTGAGTGAGCGGAAGTGGTTCGCAAAGATGAATCGTTTCAAATCTTGGCATGAAGTCAGTATTCCCCAAGCGAAGCGGTTTTGGAGCATAGTCTTGACCCAGATATATATCCGCCATCGCGGATCGCTCTCGGCTCGGAGTAATACGAAGAATGAGTTTCTGAGATAGATCAATTTCGGGATATGTCGATGATCGATAGAGGTCTTGAAACACGGGGTTATTATTGTGTTCCACGGTGGCCATTTCAGAAAACTCAAAAAACCTAGTAACATCTATTTCTGATTCCAAAGCATAAAATAGGTCGTTGATCGTACCAGCAGGCTCAATGGGATCTTCTTCAATTTCTTCATGATTTTCGTGATCATCAAACGAATTATGATGGTCGCTATGAGCTTTTGCATGCGTCGAATCATCCATATATGCTTCATCCTCCATTCACTCATGTGATTCATGAGAATGATCCCCGCTCTTTCAGTGGGAATCTTCATGGTGTCAATCGTGATCATGTCCGTGACCTAGTGCCATATTTCTACTTGAGTACTCGTTGAGTTAGAGTATATTGTTCTCTTATATTTATTCAAACCTATGTCAAACACTCTTAACTGTCCTCATTGCGGAAATGCAATAGATCTGACGCAACTCGAAGAGCAACAAATGTCGGAGCGACTCAAAGCTCGAGAGGTAGAACTGGAGTCCAAACTCAGAGCAGAAGCAAAGGCTGATGCAGACAAACGGGCTGCGGAATGGGCAAAGAAACAAATTGAGCTTTCAAAAACCGAGACTGCTGAGCAGGTAAAAATCCAAAACATGGAGCTCGAATTTCTTCGCAAGCGAGATGAAGATGCACAGAAGAAGGAGCTAGATTTTATGCGGGAGCGTCAAGAAATGGAAAGCCGTCAAAAGAATCTTGAAATTGAAAAAGAACGCGCCATTTTTGATGCACGAAAAAAAATGGAAGAAGAGATTTTTTTGGAGTCACAAAAGCGCCAATCTGTTGAAATGGAGCGTCTTCGTCTCGATTTTGACAAACGTATTGCCGAGGAGCAGAAAAAGGCGGATATTCTCAAAAAAGCCCTCGATGATGCCACCATGAAGGCCAATCAAGGTTCGATGCAAATACAGTGAGAAATCCAGGAAAATGCCCTTAAAGAAGTACTCATGCGAAATTTTCCTTTGGATACCGTAGATGATGTGCCTACTGGAATCAAATGAGCTGATCTCGTACATACGGTTCGCTGACCTCGGGGAAATGTAGTCTGAGTAATCGCATGGGAATCAAAAAATACCAAAACTTGGTCGGATCTTTGGGCAGAAAAACTCAAAGAAGATCGCCTCCGGGTGAATGCCGCAGTTTCAATAATTGTTTCAAATGTCCTCCCAAAGGATGTTGAACATTTTTGACCGTATATGGATATATGGGTGACGGAGTGGGAGTATGTCATTGCACTCACCTGAGTTCTGCGTGAACAACTCATTCATTCCCACCAACTCCGCTGATCCTTGGTGGCAAAGGATGAAAAAATGGAAGTGCTCTATACCTACCTCACTTCTCCGGAATTCCGAGATAAGATTCAAAATATCGTTGAATCATTTCAAATGCTCAAGAACTGACTAGAGAGCGAGCGTCGCGCCATGGAGAAGATTTGGGCAAGTCGAGAAAAGCAGCTAGAAAGAATTATAGGCAATACTTCCCGGCTGTATGGTGATATGCATTGACTTCTCTGATCTGGCCTAAAGACAATTGATGCATTTGAGCTAGCGAGTAGTACTGAGGAAGAGTAGTAGCCTGCTATTGAAATACTTCGTAAGTTCTTGTCCTTCTCTGGAGTTCGTTCACTAAAGTGTGTTCTACCATGAATCTCCCCGGTCATGTACCCAAACTTACCGAAAAATAGGAGTAGTATGTTTTTTTTACGGTAGGCACATCCGCCTGAAGCCTTCCGATAGAGATTCAAGTAAAACTAAAATCGCTTACATAGGGTTGAATCACGCAACCGCTCGAACTGTATGTCACTGATTTTACTGAACCTGAAAGGCTATTCATCTCCTCAGTCAGAATACAATTTCTCGTATTCAGAAATACTTCTTCAAACTCAGGAGATTCAAGTATCGTTTGTGACTGACGAAAGCTCCCCTGAAGGAGAAAAAAAGTACCGATAAGAACCACTGAGGCGAGCGCGGTAGCTACGAGTACTTCAATGAGCGTAAATCCTTTCTTTTTCATACCAGCATTGTATAAGTTTTTTACGGAGTACAACCTATAATTCGACAGAACTATAGAGTTTTGGTATACTGCTCGCATGGAAAACATCCTCTACTGAATTTTCTTGATTCTTATGGTAATTGCTCTTGGTTGCCAGGCAATTCTATTTGTAATTCAAACACGAATCAACCGCATTGAAAATCTACTTATCGAACGATACCGATCGAAGATCGATAAGATTCCAGCTATTGTTTGTGTGCTACAAAACCATTCAAAAAAAATGAACGAGTACACCGAACTCACCAATCTCCATCGAATCGCAATTATTTCGCCAGTGAGAACGATTTATGATCTGCTCGAGATCAACAAACATGTATCAGATCGTTTTGGATTTATGATGCGTCTCGCGCTAGTTATCAAATCGACTGCAAAGGATGGGAACTTTATCACCATTCGAGAGTCTATTACCACGCTTGAATGAAATATACGCGAGTTATTGACAGAATTTACTCGACTATCCGAGCAGTATAATTCAGTGATTCGCGTTCGTGATACTACCATTCTCGGTAACCTGCTTCCTTGAAGCCATCTTCCGATTTTTCAAAATAACTAAGGTGGTACGTTGGTAGCACTCCTCTGAGCAGACTACTTCGCTTGAATCTTCGTTCCAGTTTTGGTATCAGTAACAACATATCCCAAATCCTCGAGTGATTTGCGAATCTTATCAGAAGTAACAAAATCTTTTCTTGCTTTCGCAGAATCACGCTCTGCTATGAGATCAAGGGCATCCTTGGGAATTTCGATTTGTTTCAAGCGATCGAAGTCAAAGAGTCAAAGTACTGAGTCAAAACTTTTTAAAAGCTCGATGACTGCTTCTATTTCTCCCGTAAACAAATCGGTAGAGTCCATTACCCGATTTATGTCGTTGATACATTCATGTACTCGGGCTAGAGCTTCTGGAGTATTGAAATCGTCTTCGAGAAAATCAACAAAATCGAGCATTGCCATCTGAACAAATTCACGGACCTCTTTCCGCACTTTCCCTTCGATATTTGAAGCATTTCGAAGCCGGTCGAGTATGGCATCAAAGCTTTCCAAAGTCTTGAGACCCGCAGTAAGAGCAGAAAAAGTAAAATTAAAGCTCTCTCGATACTTGGTGGTGAGAACGAGAAGTCGAAACGCTCGTGCTACTTCAGCTGGAGCGACTTCTGGTAATTTTTGATATATATCTCGCAGAGTGTAAAAATTATTTGCTGACTTTGACATTTTCCTTCACTCTACCAAAAGATGCTCGCAATGTATCCAATAACCTGAGAATGTCTTTCAGGTAAAGGCTTCTGTTTGAGCGATTTCATTTTGGTGATGAGGAAAGATATTATCAACGCCACCCATATGGATATCAATCTGGGGTCACAAATGCTTGAGGTTACATGCAGAACATTCGATATGCCACCCTGGTCGCCCCGGCACTTGGCGCTTGATCCCGTCGATCAAAAATTCTGCTTCCCATTTGTTTGGGCCATCTGAAGTTGGGTTGTATGCTTTCCATAAAGCAAAGTCAGCTGCCGCATCTTTTGCGTATTCATCATTATTAATGCGCACCCCTGACTTCATGCCTGACACATCTATGTGTGCGAGTTCACCATATTTCTTGAACTTCGAGATTCGATAATAGATTGAGCCATCGTCAGCAAGATACGCAAATCCCTTATCGAGGAGTCACTGTATCATTATGATCATATCATCCGTAAGTAGAGAAATTGGCACAATACTGTCTGCGGGTATGATTCTTAGCGCATGGATGTCCTCAAGAAAGCTTTGAGTGTATCTTTGCGTAAAAGTAGTAAGATCTTCCCCTGAAGCCATACTGTCTCGAATAGTTTTGTCATCGATATCGGTAATATTCATGGTAGTGCGTACCTTATATCCAAGAAAACGCAAAGATCTCACGACAAAATCTTCAAAAAGATAGGTTCGTAGATTTCCAATGTGTGCAAAGTTGTACACCGTAGGACCGCAATAATACACCTTTACCTCTGTTTGGCGTAATGGTTTGAAGGCTTCGACTTCGCGCGAAAGAGTATTGTATATCTGTAACATGACCGGAGTATAGCGAAATCCTCGTGTTTTTCGAATAAATTTTGAAATTACTTCTTCCCGTCAAAAAAAATTGCGACTACCTCTAAGGAGTATATACTGAACCAAATTTTAGCGACATATACCGATGAAGCGTCAACAAATCGTGGTCTCAGCACTCCAGATTCCTTTGGATATTTTGGCATTTTCGAGCGCTTTCTTTGTGGCGAGGAGACTTCGTGAGTTTACTGAGATTATACCATGAGTGTATTTGCCGTATCAATACATCAGCCTCAAGGATCTGCTCTGGTTTGTAGTATTTGGGACTTTACTTTTTGTGCTCATACAATCAATCAACCGAGCATATGTTTACAAATTTGAACAACCCCTTTCAAAGAAATTTATCACACTTTTTTCGGTTTGCTGGACATGGTTTCTGTTTTTTATTGCCGCCGTATATCTTTGAAATGGTTACCTCTACAGCGTAGAAATACCCCGTTTAGTAATTTTTTACACTCTGGTAATTGGATTTTTCTTCGTTGCTGGGACACAAACAATACTTCACTTTTGACTTGATTATTTTCATAATCGAAGGTTACTTACAAAAACTAAAATCGGATGCTTAGGAAATATTTCTACGACTATTATTGAACAGTATAAAAAATTCCAACATATAGAACTTATCTCGTTTCCACTGGAAGATCTTAAGCTAAAAATTCGCGAAAAGACCATTGATTCTATTCTACTTTGACCGGACGTTACTCAAAAACATGTGCGCGACATACTTCACCTCTGTAAAATATATGGGGCATCCGCTCATCTGATCCAGCTTCCAGATGTGCTTTTGCAAAAAAGCTCGGTGGAATTCATAGGAAACTTTGCGGTTACCCAGGTAGAATTTGTCGGAATGACCGTTTGGTGAAGGATTGTCAAGCGAGTCTTTGACATGATTGCCAGCTTCATAGCCATCACTATGCTCTTACCCGTATGGCTCACTATAGCTTGACTTATCAAATGGGAAGATCCAGAAGGGCCGATTATTTTTAAGAATAAACGGGTGGGGAAGGATGGGAAATCTTTTACACTCTATAAATTCCGATATATGTATTGGAAATACTGCGTAAAGGACGCCTACGGGGTCAAGCCACAAGATGACGAAGCTCTCAAGTATGAAGAACGCCTCATTCAATCAGATAAAAATACCCGAACTGGACCTATTTATAAAATAACCATAAACGATCCGAGAAAGATGCGTATCGGGCGTGTTATTGAGCGTTATTCACTCGATGAGCTTCCTCAACTTTTTAATGTGCTCTTTGGGAGCATGAGCATCGTTTGACCCCGTCCGCACCAGCCGAGAGAGGTGGAAAAATATGATGAGTGGCACCGACAAGTATTGACGATAAAACCATGAATAACTGGCATGGGGCAGGTGTATGCGAGAGAGTCAACAGAGTTTGACCGAGAGGTGGAACTCGATACCTATTACATAGAAAATTGGAGTATTCTACTGGATTTAAAACTTATATTCGGTACACTTCGGGTACTATTTTTACGAGATAGATAATGGAATACGCGCCACCCACTCGACGAGCCAAGCCTATCACCAAGGCTCAACTCCGAAAAATGCAGGAGCAATACTCCAAATCCTGAATCACTTCTGCAGAGCATTTGCTTCAGGAAGAAGAAGAGCGCCAGCGTATTCAGTCGGAATTTGATGATGAATTTAAATCTCTCTAGCACCAGTCAATGCCATCTACACTCGATACGATTTACAACAATCTCAATACCAAACAAAAAGAAGTGGTAGACGCTTTGTATGGTTCGTATATGGTCGTGGCAGGACCATGAACCGGCAAAACACAGGTACTTGCCGCACGAACCGCAAAGATATTGGAAAGTACCGATGTACTTCCAGAAAATATTCTTATTACCACATTTACCGATGCTGGAGTAATTGCTATCAAAAAACGACTCCAAAGCTTCATTGGAGCCGCAAGTTATAAGGTTCGCGTATCTACTATACATGGTTTTTCCATGGAAATTATAGAAAGTTACCCGGAATATTTTCTCAAATATCGTGGTATCACTCATATGGATGATCTTGAGAATTTTGAACTCGTTGAGCAGATTCTTGAAGCGTGAGATTTTCCTCAACTCTATAGCATCCATCAGCCCACATATTGGATCAGAGATATCGTACATCGCATCAAAAATCTCAGAGAGGAAGCGGTAACTCCAGAAATGTTCCTTGATCATATTGATAGCTTGCACGAACAATTTGAGCAAGAGCTTTCTGATATTAATCCGGAACGAGCCAAAAAGACTTATGCAAGTGCGCTACTGAAGCAAGAAAAAAAACTAGCACAAATGCTTGAGCTTCAACGAGTATATCAAGAATATCAGCGGATTAAGCGAGAGCGTGGCAAATACGACTTTGTTGATATGATACTCTATGTGGCACAGGAAATTACCGAGAATGATCTCTTGGCAAGCCAGCTTTCTGAACAGTATCAATTTGTCATGGTAGATGAGTTTCAGGACTTGAGTAACGCACAAAATCAAGTGATCACGTGATTGCTTCGTACGAGCGATCTACCAAATATTTTGACAGTGGGGGACGATGACCAGAGTATCTACCGATTCCAGGGAGCGAATTTGGGAAATATGCTTCATTTTTCTCAAAAATTCGAAAATACAAAAATAATTGTACTGGATGTTAACTACCGCTCTGGGCAAGTCATCCTTGATACAGCAAAAAATCTTATCGAGAAAAATACTACTCGGATCACCAGTCTTATACCCAACATACAGAAACCTCTCGTAAGCGTTGGGAAGATGAAATCGCAAGTGAGAATTTCCAATTATCCAAATCAAGAATCCGAACATTCGGGAGTTATAACGCGCATTTCTGAGCTACTTCATTCTGGAGTTTCACATACAGAGATCGCGATTTTGGTCAAAAAAAATGCTGAGATTATTACCTGGACGAATGCCCTAGAATCACATGGAATTCCCGTCACTTCTCGCCAAAAGTACAATCTTTTTGATACCGAGGAATTTCGATTGGTGCAATACCTTATCGAAATAATTGCCATGCCGAAAGTTCCAGATTTTTCTCTCATTGAACTCATGCGCATCGGCATATTTTGAAATGATCGAGCTGCTTTATATCGCATCACAAAGACTCTATCGGACATGAACTGGACCCGCATACATAAGCTGACTATATTTGATATGCTTCAGTTTTCCGATACCTTGGAGACTTTGCTGCCAGATTCACACCAGCAATGGATCCATGTGGGACAAACTCTTTTGGAATTACGATCCCTACCTCAGTCCGATATTATTGGAGTGATTCAGAATGTTCTAAAAAAGCTAGATATTGAAGGTTTCATCCAAAAAAACAGTGGTTTTGTGGGGCTTTCAAGAGTCTACAAAATCTTACAAGAAATAAAAGACTATACTGAGAGACGAAGAGTCTTCACCCTCAAGGATATTCTCGATCTCTGGAAACGTATGGAGGTGTATGGCATCGCGTTAGAAGAACCTGAACTCGATTCCAAAAAACTTTGAGTGCAAATAATGACCGCCCACCAATCGAAAGGACTTGAATATGAGTGTGTTTTCATACCAGGCGTACTGAACGGAGCATGGGGAAATACTCGGAATACAGAAAAGTTAAAGCTACCGGAAAGTATTACTGGCGCTCCTATTGAGTCTCTTGAAAAAGATGAAGAAGAACGCCGCCTCTTCTTTGTCGGACTCACACGAGCCAAGTCGGTGTTGGAAGTTAGTTTTCCAGCAAGTATTCGATGAAGTGCCAAAATTGCTTCAGAATTTATTCATGAAACGGGAATTTCGCCTGTGGATGGACCAGAGATCTCAGACTATCACATTGTGCCCATCCAGGATCGCGGTATGTTTCGCCTGAAGTTTGAGAATGAAGAGCTCTTATTTATGACCGGAATACTCAAAAATTATAGATTATCACCTACACATCTCAATGACTTTTTGGAAGATCCGAAGATTTTTTTCAAAAAAGTAGTATTGAAGTATCCATTCGAAGACAATCCATATTTTATTTTTGGAAGATGCTATCATGAGGCTCTCGAAAAATTTTTTATTCTGTGGAAAAAAGACTCCAAAAAGCCAACATGCGATGAACTTATCGCAGTCTTTACGAGCGCAATTTCACGAGCCATCCTGACACCTGCTGAACTTGAAGATGCAAAAAAACGCTGAGCCGAGGGGCTGAGAGGATGGTATGAACTACAAGGTGCACAAGACACGCCTCCCGCTGCAGTTGAATATTCTTTACGGCAAAAAAATATAATTTTTGAGTGAGTTCCATTGACAGGAAACGTTGACCGTATCGATATGCTCCCGAACCAAACTCTGAGAATCATCGACTACAAGACCGGTAACGTAAAATCCATGAATGAACTTATGTGAATATGAAGTAGTCATGATA
>JBEICN010000034.1:0-11274 GCA_040383945.1 Candidatus Peribacteria bacterium
AGTCTTTGCCGTCATAGATCCAGCCTTGACTCCTGATCCGCCACGCCCTTGTTCACGATAATCTTCAATACTACTGAGTTTCCCCATACCGTTTTCTGTTACTGTGAACACATATTTTGCTTCGGCATCAACCACATCGGCCTCAACCACCGAATCATCATCTCAGATTTTCATTCAGCGAACCCCCGCAGCAGCTCGCCCCATGACTCGAACATCAGATTCGAAGAATTGAATCACCTTGCCTTTTTTGGAAACAATCAAAATCTTATCTTCACCATTGGTAGAAAGCACCCACCCGAGCTCATCTCCATCTTTTGGCTTCATAACGATGAGTCATGAAGATCGAATATTTGCGAGATCCTCAAAATCTACTCGCTTTATGATGGCTTTCTTGGAAATAAGGGCAAAATGCTTCCCCTTGGTGTTCGAGATATCGAGAATCGCTTCAATAGACTCATCCTTCGCCAAAGAAACAAAATTGATAATTGGCTGCCCCTTCGCAGTTCTTTGTGATTCCGGAATTTCGTATGCAGGAAGTCGAAATACCCGCCCCGTGTTCGTAAAAAATAAAAGATCGCTGTGATTTTGGGCAGAAAGCAGAAGTTTTACCTCATCCTCATCCTTTACGGTAGTTGTAACTCCTTTTCCTCATCGGCGCTGGGTTCGGAATGCGCTCGACTTAATGCGCTTGATGTAGGAATTTTTGGAAAGGGTAATCACTACATCCTCATTGGGGATCGTATCTTTCGGGGACCACTCACCGATAGCACCAGGCTGAATCTCAGTTCGACGAGCATCTCCGTACTTATCCTTGATTTCTGCAAGTTCTTCACTCACGATATGAGCCACTCGAACTGGCTTATCAAGAATATCTAGCAAATCCGCAATAAGCAGCAATTTTTCAGTAAGCTCGTCTTCGATTTTCTTTCTTTCGAGTCCTGCAAGACGCTGAAGTTGCATTTCAAGAATAGCATCAGTTTGTCGATCAGTGAGACTAAACTTCGTCATAAGGTTTGATTTTGCTTCTTCTTTTGTCGCAGACCCCTTGATAGTTGCAATAACCGCATCGATGTTGTCGAGTGCGATTTTAAGACCCTCAAGTATGTGAGCACGAGCCTGTGCAATTTTGAGCTCATATTGCGTGCGTCGTGTAACTACCTCCTTTCGATGCAAGATAAACTCCTCGAGAATTTCTTGTAAGTTAAAGAGCTTTGGCTGCATTCCTCGGTCAGTCAGGGCAATCATATTGTAACCAAAACTCGTCTGGAGTGGGGTCAGCTTGTAGAGTTGATTGAGGATTTTTTTTGGAAACGCATCTTTTTTCAATTCTATTACAATGCGAACCCCCTCTTTGTTGGACTCGTCACGCAGATCAGAAATTCCAATAATGATTTTTTCTTGGACCAATTCTGCAATCTTCTCGATAAATGTTTTCTTGTTCAGTTGGTAGGGAATTTCATTAATAATAATGACTCGTCTTCCGTTTTTTAGCTCGTCAATTTCAGCTCGCCCACGCATGATAATAGAGCCTCTCCCTGTCGCATATGCTGTCGCTATATCTTTTTTATTGTAAACTATACCCCCCGTTGGGAAATCTGGACCTTTTATATATTCAAGAAGAGCATCTATGGTCACCTCGGAAGGATCTGCCTTGAGCATAAACTGAAGCGCATCGACCACCTCTCCAAGATTATGCGGTGGCATATTGGTTGCCATACCTACCGCGATACCAACCGAACCGTTAAGAAGCAAATTTGGAACTCGAGTCGGAAGTACGGTTGGCTCTTTGGTGCTCGCATCGTAGTTGTCTCTCCAGTCTACGGTTTCCTTGTCGATATCTGCGAGCATAAGCTCACCGAGCTTGGCCATTTTTACCTCGGTATATCGCATCGCAGCTGCTCCGTCACCGTCCATGGAACCAAAATTCCCCTGTCCATCCACGAGCATATATCGCATTGCAAAATCCTGGGCCATTCGAACCATGGCCTCATATACAGAAGAATCCCCATGCGGGTGGTATTTTCCAAGTACGTCTCCAACTACTCGAGCTGACTTTCTATGTTTCCCCGTTGCTCGAACTCCGCCGTCGTACATAGCATACAATATACGTCGATGTACTGGCTTGAGACCATCTCGAATATCAGGAAGTGCTCGCATGACGATAACACTCATGGCGTAGTCAAGGTAGCAATTTTCCATCTCCTCGACTATAGACCTATCCGCATCACCCGCATAAGTTACCGCAGATGCAACAGGAACTAGACCAGTTTGTTCCGGGAGAACATCATCTAATGGAAGTTCTTCTGAGCCCTCAGAAAGAGGGAGCTCGTTTTCAAAATCTTGAGACATAAAAAAAGACTGAATTTTCGCTTAAAATATAGGGAAAAAGACGAAAAATGCAAAGAGAAAAGTCTTTTTTTGAAATTTGTATATAATCGGATGGTATGTTGAAAAAACTCCTAATGTACCGAAATCTCCAGAGCGCATGATTGCTTCAATCGAAAATGTATAGCATTGGTACAAGGCAAGGATTTTCTATAATAGAAGTTCTTATCGCATTGTCGCTCTTTGGTCTACTCACCACTGGGATAATCACCTACGTAACTGCGGGCTTGGACATCACAAAAAAAACAGAAGCGCAGTTACGACTTCTAGCTTGAGAAAACCGACAAGAACTTCTCCTGCAAAATTTGATAACCCATCCAGTAAAACGCATTGATACCGGATTGCCTTCTAGTATACCATCAACCACAGGGGCAATATTTGAAATAGATGGCAGAGCGATATTTGTAGGCGCACAGAGCATGACTGGTTTTTGCAATGGAAGCCCAAATCAATCATACCTGGTACTACATGCTGCGAACGGGGTTTCTGGGGGTGAGTCCCAAGCATTCTGAAATTACAGCATTGCCCCAGATGGCCTCAGTGTATACTCTGGATCGATTCGGATTCTGGGAAGTTGAGTGCGGTGAGGACATGCCGGCAATCCACTCAATACGGAATTCGGGTGACTCAGTAGTATGGCAGGCACGGGGAGCGTGCTTGCCCTGGCAGATCCAAACAATGAGCAGATCGTATTTTGGAATACCGCGAACGCCACCATGTCCATACTTACGACTCGTACTACAGGAATCATATATCCAAGCAGTCTCAAATTTGCCTCAAATGGTCTCATAATTTGAGCAAAGAATGGAGTGTTTAAAATGAGTGATGGGGATGAGACGGGAAGCGAGCTCAAAAATACAATTGCAAGCGGCCCAAAAACGCCCACCTGAAACCTTGACAGAATAGAAATAGAATTTGATGGTATATCAAATCTTACAGGCCCAACAAGCACCTCTAGTCTCACCCTAGAGCGATATGTGGCATGAGCGTGGGAAGATCTCAAAAATAGTAGTGGGAGCTGGAGTGTTGGAGCAGGAACGGGAATCTATGTCTTCAGTGGAAGCGATCGCTCAATTGATGTTTGAGAAGATGTACGAATTTGAATCACCAATATCTCGCCAAGTCCGAGCGCAAGTAATCACTACTCTGCAAATCTAAATTTTTTTAACACGGGTGGTTCTCTCGTTTGGAGCAAAAAAATTCCATACTTTGTCAAATGAGATGGAGCAATTCAAACCCTTGCAGGAAATATTATTGAAAGAATTTCAACAGCACCGTACGCTCGTGAAATCATAGACCAAACACAATTTCTTTCAGGATGAATATTGCTAGATAGCTATCTCGCTGCCAACGGAGAAAAAGTAGTATCATGACTGCCAATTCAAAATTTCCGAATTATTGAAACAAGCAAGAACTATATAATCCTCTTTGAACCATACACGGAATATGACTGTAAAGAAGGAAATCACAAGTGAAAAGAGAAAACCTTACTTCTGAGAAAAAAACAGTAAGACTAGGATTCGAGTATCGAACGCTAGATCTCTGGCGGAAATGAATCTAGAAGCGATCAAAGCTATCATCAATAACTGGAGCAGGCGAAGGCCCCAAATCAACACTGTTGCTTGAGCCAAAAAACTTAGCAGAAAGATTTTGAATCGTGGAGAAAATTTCTTTTGGGTCAACATATTGACTTACATTCAATCCAAGCATGTCCCCTACCTTTGGAGTAACGAATAGTGCAATAATAATTACAATGATTCCAAGTACCGCGAAACGAATAGAATTGACGGCTGGTTTCACCTTTTCGTCCTTACCCCCGGACAATATCAGCATTACCCCTCACCAAATAATAAAAACCACCGCCATAAAACCAGAAGCGAGCACTACTAAAGCAATCGCAATACGCACTATATCGGTAAGTTCGTAAGAAGTGTTGATGAGATCTGGACCTGCGGCATGCGCGAATTCGATAAACATAAGCGTGAAGTAAATATGTAATTGATAGTATAAGGGGAAGGTAAAAAGGCAAGAAAAAATCCCGTTATCGGGATTCGTCTTCGAGGAGTTTCAAGTTGATACGAGCCCCGTGTTTTGATCAGTAGACTCTCAAAACCGTTCGAATGGCAGAAATAGTATTTCACTCTCGTCCAATGATGATTTTCATATCTTCCTGATGTACTCGAAGTGTAACGAGAGTGCCAAGCTCATCCTCCTTTTGATCTATCACAACATCACTCTTATGCATCACAAGAGCATCTACTATGAGTCTCAAAAAATCTTTCGCTGACATTAGGCGTTCTTTTTGAGAATTTTTGCCATAGTCTCAGAATACTGTGCACCATTTTTAATGTACTTCTCCGCTTCGGCCGCATCGAATTCCAAAGCTTTGGTGATAGGATTGTAGTGACCGAGAACCTTGATGTACCCGTGCTTTGCAGATTGGGAATGTTCTGAAACTACGATTCTGTAGATGGGAACGTGTTTTCTACCAACACGAGAGAGTCGAATCTTTAACATAATATATAAATTGATTGAGAATTGGGAGCTGAGAAATTTTGGTGCCCCGGACGGGGCTCGAACCCGTACTCCCGAAGAAACAGGATTTTAAGTCCTGCGTGTCTACCATTTCACCACCAGGGCATAGGTAAGAGCGGACGAAGGCCCTTGGTTACAGAATTCCTTTCTTCTTGAGTGTCTTTATTGCTTTAGCAGAAAGCCTCAAACGAAGCGACATTCCAGATTCAGGATCTTGTATATTTCTCCAAAATAAGTTTGGGTAAAACTTTCTTTTGGTTCTTCGTACTGAGTGAGAAACATTGTTACCAACACCCGTTTTTTTGCCCGTAAGCATGCAAACTCTTGACATAATTATGCGATTTTAATATCAACTCCGACTCCTGCAGGCATATTTACTGTCTGAAGAAGTTCGAGAGTCTTGGAAGTAGGTTCATTGATGTCAATCAAACGCTTGTGGCGTCGGATTTCAAATTGCTCACGCGCATCCTTGTTGACGAAGGTGGATCGATTGAGAGTAATTTTTTCAATTTTAGTTGGGAGAGGAATAGGTCCAACAACAATAGCTCATGAATCCTTAGCAGTGGTCACAATTTTGCGAACCGCCTCGTCAATGAGCTTGTGCTCAAAAGAGCGAACAATGATGCGGATACTTCCTTTTTTTGAAGTCATACGATAAGTAAGTAATAGTACTTTAGTTACTCAGCCGGACGCATCCGGCTGAGCTCAAAAATGGTATTAGGCAAGAACCTTAGCAACTACACCAGAACCAACCGTTCGCCCTCCTTCACGGATAGCAAATCGAAGTCCTTGATCCATCGCAATTGGCTGACCGAGTTCAATCGTCATCTTGATGTTGTCTCCAGGCATAACCATTTCAACTCCAGCAGGAAGCTCAATAGCTCCAGTAACGTCAGTAGTTCGGAAGTAGAATTGTGGTTTGTACCCCTTGAAGAATGGAGTGTGTCGTCCACCTTCATCCTTTGTAAGTACGTATACCTCGGCTTCAAACTTGGTATGTGGCTTAATAGAACCTGGCTTTGCAAGAACTTGTCCTCGCTCTACTTGGTCACGCTCGATACCTCGGAGAAGGAGTCCGGCGTTGTCTCCAGCTTGACCTTGATCCAAAAGTTTGTGGAACATTTCCACTCCAGTAATGGTCGTAGTTTGTGTATCATGAAGTCCAACGATTTCGATAGTATCACCAACTTTTACTATTCCTTGCTCGATCTTTCCGGTAACAACCGTTCCTCGACCCTTGATAGAGAAAACATCTTCAACTGGCATAATAAAAGGCTTGTCGAGAGCTCGCTCTGGAACTGGTACATACTTTTCGATAGCATCGAAGAGTTCGATAATGGTCTTAGCTCCGTAAGGCTTGTTCATATCCTCTGGATTTTCAAGAGCCACAAGACCAGAACCTCGAACTACTGGAGTATCATCACCAGGAAATTCATACTTTGAGAGAAGATCTCGGATTTCCATTTCAACAAGGTCAAGCATTTCTGCATCGTCCACCATATCGCACTTATTCATAAACACTACGATATATGGAACTCCAACCTGTCGAGCCAAAAGAATGTGCTCTCGAGTTTGTGCCATAGGTCCGTCAGTGGCAGCAACGATCAAAATCGCAGCGTCCATTTGAGCAGCACCAGTAATCATATTCTTTACGTAGTCGGCATGACCTGGACAGTCAACATGAGCGTAGTGTCGGCTAGCAGTTGAGTACTCGATATGAGCAGTATTAATAGTAATACCACGAGCCTTTTCTTCTGGAGCCGCATCAATCTGATCAAATGCGAATGCATCACCTCCGTACTTCTTTGAAAGTACGAGACTGATTGCTGCAGTAGTAGTAGTCTTCCCATGGTCAACGTGACCAATAGTACCGATGTTCACGTGTGGTTTTGAACGGTCGAAAGTAGCCATATTTAGGTAAAATAGAAAATTAAAAGTGGTGTAATTGTAGTGAAAGTGGCATTTTTGCAAAGCCTATTTTTTCTTTGTTTTTCGCATCTTTTTAGTGATTCGTTCCATGGCTCTTTTTATCTTGCGATGAGCGTGAGTAGTAAGTCGTGGCATAATTTAAATCTTATTAGGATTAATAGAATATTTTTTAAATTTCTTCAAGACGAATTCCATGGCGTTTTTGAGCCAAAGAGTTTCTCCTTCACGCGCGAGTCGCACTTGAAGCTTCTTGAAGTGACCGATTGCGTTCTCGATCTTTTTTCCAGATTTCTTACCCTTGTGATTTACGGAGTAGTTATCTTGACGCGGACGTTTGTTACGAACTCCCATAGAACAAATTACTAAAAAGTGACAAATGCAAAATTCTTTGGAAATCGTCTATTGAGGATTTCTGATGAACAGTGCGAGAAAATAATGGTGGAGCCTAAGAGAGTCGAACTCTTGACCTCCTGCGTGCAAAACAGGCGCTCTAGCCAACTGAGCTAAGGCCCCAAAGGGTGGCTTGTGACAACTTGTTCCATTTGGCCGAAGCGAAATGGCGGAGCTGACGAGGTTCGAACTCGCGACCTTCCGCGTGACAGGCGGACGCTCTAACCAACTGAGCTACAGCTCCAAGTGCGGGGCAGAGTATATGGGAAATGTTATTCCATGCAAATTCTTTTATGCACTTTTTCTCTTTGAGTGGAAAATCAGGCTCGTAAGCAAAAGATCATGCTCGGGTTTCTTTGCGCACTCTCAAGATAATGCCATATATGAATTCCTATTTCCACTTACTGCCATGAAACGACAAAAGTTTATAAAATTCAACAAAAGCCTAGTACGTTGTTTGTGACTTTTGTACCACTACGGCACTAGTAGTATTGTAATCAATCGATACGGTCGCAGGGTTCCAAGTGCCAACATTGATGGGCTTATTTGGAAGGACAAAACCGCCATTTACACTTCCACTCATGGTAATTAGACCTCGAAGATAGTAGCCTTTTGTGAAATCTTCTCGATAGTTTCCGATAATGTAAATGTTATCGCCAAAGATATCAGGATCTGATATATTGTTGAGAAGTGTTTGGCCAAGATCTTTCTGCTCCAACCGACTCGCGATCTCGTACCTTTTACGATCTTGGGTAAGTCCATACATGTAATAGCTTTTCTTTTTGGGATCAACGGGCATCTGGCTCAAATCGGTAAGTTGATCAGCGTAAATTTCACCAATTTTCCCCCCAGTTTGAGTAACGCCACCACTCAAAAAAATAATGTCCTGAGCCGAAGCATTAGACGTAGGATACAAGAACCCGTTTTTTTTGTAGGAAATGTCGAGATTCACGGCAATAGATTGTAAATCTATCATTCTCTTTGAGTCTCGGGAGCTCGCTATGTAATTTATCATGGAAAAGGAAGATATTCCTGCGAGTATGGCGATGATAGTAATGACAATTACAAGTTCAATTATCGTAAATCCAGTTCTATTAGCTGTCATAATGAAAATTAAGGTTTAAGATTTTTGGTATAAAGAAAGTATCTTACCATAGAAATATCTCATCCCGTGGGCTTGTATGACATAAGTATACGCAGAAGATTGTTTTGTATAGATCATTTGAACGAAAGGATCTCTATATGCTCCGTCATGCTTTCGAATTCTCCGATAAAAAACATGGCACTTTCCGAAGCGTTCTTCTGATTCCACCCCAAAAATCCAGCATCATTGGATTCAGCGCCCAAAAGCGCACGAGTATTTTTGTCTGTTACTCAAAGAATGACCACTCAACCAGAATAATTTAGCATGATACGGTCATAGTATTTGGAAGGCACCGTATCAATAATAATAGAACCGGATTGTATCGGATACTGAATAAAAAAAGACTCCAAATCCGAGGTAATTTCTTTTATGGTTGAAATATAACGCTTGTCGTCCATCTTGCCAAAAAATGGAGAAAATTGTACAAACGGAATAAAAAATCCTGCCATCACTACCAGTATGCTCAGAGTGATCATTATTTCTACAAAGGAAAATCCTTTTCGGGATACATACATAAATGGCAGGAAAGGAGAGTTACACCTCTAGTAGAGTATGCTTTTTTTAGAATTACACGAATTTCCACTTCTTAAACATCCGGGGGGCCAAATATGCACGGTGAGCGATGCATATGGAATGACTATGGATCCACTAAAGGGGAGTGTTCCCGTATTGATTATAGCATTTCTCTTGAAACTTCCTACATCATTTTCGGATATAGCCTCCCCTTTTTCATCCACAAACTGATTCCCAGATGGGCTCAAGGTATAGGAGCTGGTACTGCTATCGTAGGAAAGTGAGTATGTGCCAGAAGGAAGAGGTGAAGTAGTTTTATAATTTTTGAGATACTCTTCCATTTCTCGTATAAGATTATCACTGGTTACCCCGTACTCATCTTGCTGATTTTTCATATTTTGCTGCATGAGAAAAAATACATATCCCGAAGAAAATATCACAAACATGCTAATAGATATGAGCACTTCCATGAGTAAAAATCATTTTTTGTTTTTCATGAGCGACATTTTTAAAAAAGCATGTACTAAGTGCTACTGTTTGGTGAAGAGCTTTGCATAAAAGCTAAATTGCCCCTGGTCTTTGGGTATCAGAAAGTTAGCGTAATATCGATAATTCCCTCCACCAAGATTTGTGGCTCAAACAACATTCCCCCCAACTCCTGAGCATGTATATTTTAGAATATCTCATGTGTCATTTTTGAGAAAGAGCGCAAGTCCATGAGCATTGGTCATATCAGTCAAACTAATAGTATTGAGTCAACTTATAAGCGGGAGGTCAGATCTTTTGAGCATTCTATAATTACCATCCAGCGCATAGAGACTCAGGGTTCATGTGGAACTCGTGGTCAGCTGGACTGCTGTGAGACTGGAAAGACTTGGTAAAGAGGCATATGAATTATACGTTGGATTTAGGTATAAAATATTTTTCATCGTTCCTGCCTCGACTGACCCAAGCTTATACACAAAAGCTTCTTCGTCATCATCTGTTCCACTTCAACCACTTCCCGTCTTGTTATAATTATCATTGTCTGATCCAGTGGCAGAAAGCAATAAGCTATTGCTATTCGTTTGCTGCAGCAATGATGCAAAAATAGAAACTTCGCTCGCAAGAGCATCTTGTAGTTGTTTTTGCTCCTCGAGCAGAGCGTCATAACTCGTTTGGGTGTTTTCAAAAGAAAAAATTCCCGCCATGACAAAGGATCAGGCGGTGATAAAAAACATCACAAAGGGAAATATGAATCCGCGGGTTTCTTTTGGATGAAACATGGCGTGGTATTATTTTGTAGGTGGATTCTGAGAAAGCTGAATAATTTTTATGCGATCGTTGAGTACTTGATTTTTTTCTTCTTTGACTTTTTGTAACTCCGACATTTTTGCCTGCCAATCTGACTGCATTTTACTATTTTTTACCTGAAATTCATCAGAAATAGCTGACTTTTGATCTTGAAGTTTCTTTAATTCAACCTCAATTTCCGCCATTCGTTTTGACTCTGGAGTATCCAATCTCATCATATTTATTTTTTGTTTTATAAGACCTTCGCGTTCTTTGAGGAGCGAACGTATACTCGCATCAACTTGGTTCATTTTTTCCTTATGTTCAGAGTTAAGCTTTGACTGCATTTCTGCTCATTCGGTGATCATGGCTTTTTGAGTATTTATATGTTCTTTGAAGAGCAATTCCTGATCTTTTCGGACTACAACAACCTTGTTCTGAAATTCCTTTAAAATTTCCTGTTTTTGATCAAGTAATGACTTGACGGCTGCTCATCCCCCTGGGATTTGCGAGCTATGAACAGCAGCAATATTTGCATCAATATCTTGCAACTTTTTGGAAAGACCTTGTATTTCTGCTCTTTCCTGGGGTAACATAACTCATTGGGGTAAAGTTTCTGTAACTTGTGAACCCGTCGAAGTCAAATCAGTAAGACGAGATGGGGTATCGGTTCATTTGGTACAAGAGACGAGTCAGAATATGACATACATCCCGACAAACATATAAGCAATCTTTTTCATAGCGATATAGTATGGTTAAATATAAATATTTCCAGATTTCTCTACCTATTGCTGCGTAGTAAAGCTCTGAGGAGTGCTATACGCTCCGCAGCCATGTACAGTACAAGCTCGTACTCTCCAGTAGTAGGTGGTATTAAAGCCGAGGCTAGTTAATGACATGCTATTGTAGTTCACTGCAGTAGTGGTTCAATTATTATATGCATATCCTACCCCACCCCTAGCATCCGTATAGTCGGTTCCTCCAGTATTCGTACCAAAGGTAACATCATAACGAGTGGCACCAGTGAAAGTCGTCAAAGAAAGCTGAGGATTTAAGACAACTTCAGTAGCAGAGTTTGCGGGGGTGAGTGGGGTAACTGCAGGAGC
>JBEICN010000035.1:0-10824 GCA_040383945.1 Candidatus Peribacteria bacterium
AATTCTAGCAGAGTTTGATGCTCAGATACTCTCAAACAAAGTCATGTAAAACTATGGAAACTTAAGCGACCAAATCTCTGAACTAGGGGCTGCAGCCACCAAAGACATACGCGATATGATAGCTTGAGGAAGCGAAAATCTCAATTTTGCTACCCAAGAAGAGACCGTTGTAAAATAGTTGAGAAAACTGGTGCCAAGTAAATAAAATCCCTTCCAAAAATAGAAGGGATTTTATAGAGATCGATTGTTTACGACTTTGTTTCCTTAAGCTTAAAAATCACATGCTTTCGGAGAACTTTGTCGTACTTTCTGAGCTCGAGCTTTTCTCCGGCAGCGAAGTTCTTTTTTTGTACATTGGTAATGTATCCCATGATACCAGATTCGGTGGAGATACAAGACATGTAGGTTCTTTTTCCTTTTGCCATATATAAAAATAATTTGATGCCGAGATAATAGTGATGAAGTTGCTTTTGCCAAATTTATTTGAAGAAAATTTTACAATTATTTTCAAATCGAATACCCGCAAAACCATTTATATTTGAAATTTCCTCAAATTTCGATACCCTCTGCGCATGTTTATTGATGAAGTAATAGTCAAATGTAGAGCTGGTCGTGGTGGCGACGGTGCGGTTTCATGGAGGCGCGAAAAATATATTCCAAACGGCTGACCTTACGGTGGGGACGGTGGGCGTGGAGGCAATATTATTTTACGAGCCACAACCAACCAAAATACGCTCATTGATTTTCGACACAAAAAGGTTCTCAAAGCAGAAGATGGGGTCCGAGGTGCCACCAAAGAAATGACTGGGCGTGGTGGTGAGACGTGTGTAGTACTACTGCCTGTTGGTACTATGGTTACCGATTTAGAAAACCATGGGGAGCTCGTGGTAGATCTTACCTGTGATGGCCAAGAATTTTTGCTCTGCAAAGGGGGAAAAGGCGGATTTGGAAATGCGCACTTCACCTCTAGTACTCGACAAGCTCCAAATTTTGCGGAACTTGGAGACGAAGGCGAAGAAATGCACGTCAAATTTGAACTCAAACTGGTAGCAGATGTTGGACTCATTGGTATGCCAAATGCGGGTAAATCCTCACTGATATCCTCTATTACCAATGTGCGTCCAAAAATCGCAAACTATCCTTTTACGACCATTATCCCAAACCTTGGGGTCATGGAATATAAGGGACGGGGTCTTCTTATCGAGGATGTACCAGGGCTCATTGAAGGCGCGAGTGAAGGAAAAGGACTTGGTATTCAGTTTCTCAAACATATAGAACGAACGGCCCTCCTCTGTCATCTGCTCGACCTTGGCAATACCGATGAAGAAATCATGACAAATTATACGATCATTCGAAAGGAGCTCCGAGCGTTCTCCCCTACCCTTGCAGAAAAACCAGAAATAATCATCCTGAGCAAAGTCGACCTCGTCCCGCCTGACGAGCAAAAAGCACGAATCGCAAAACTGAAGAAGAAGTTCAAAGGTGCCGATGTTTTTGCTATATCCGCACCGATGATGGAAGGTGTAGAAGCATTGCAAAATTTTCTCATCAAAAAAATTCCTGCTGGGCAGCGAGAAATGCAAATACAAGAAGAAGCTCTCCGCGCACTCAAAGATGAGCAACCCGAGGCAAAGATATATGACCTCAAAGCTCATCGAAATACTCGGACTATTTCCATTCGACGGAAGGATATTGATACATTTGAAGTATTTGGAGAGCGTATTGAAGAAATTGCCCGAATGACCAATATGCAAAACAAAGAGTCCATTGCTCGCATGATTGATGTGCTTGATCGAGAAAAGGTGCTATCCAAAATCATGTCCATGCTCAATGTAGATCAAGATCGACTGAAAGATTCTTATTTTGAGGGATCGGCGGATATAGCCTCAGATCCAAAGGTTATCATTGCAGAGCGAGTATTTCACCTAGGAGATCTGCAATTCAGATAATACAAACTTCTCGGAAACTTGATTCTGAGAAGTTTTTTTATGCGAGGTCGTGAAACTCCTGGGTAACAAATTTTAGGTTCTTTTTGATACCGACCGTCAGCCCACCAGATTCACTATCCTGAAAATACAGTTCATCGACAAGGTTGGAAATAAGCTGAAACAAACCACGACCACGCTTTCCGAGATAGGAATCAAATCCTTGCATTTCTTTAAGCTTTCGAACTTCTTCCATTTGATTGCTGGTTTTTGCCTCTAGTCAGCGACCAGTATCGGTTACTTCAATCAGAACGCCAATACCATCTTCGATAGGAGAAAATTTGATATAAATAAAATTTGTATCGAGCGGCATACTTCCATACTCGATAGAATTATTGACCAACTCGTCTGAAATCAAGGCAAAACGACTCTTCCATGGAATACTGATGCTATTTTTTTCGAATAAGTAGAGTATGGAGTCTCGAATAATTTTGGATTGAGCATAGTCAGATTTAAACTCGATCTGCATTTCAAAGTCAGTAAAGTTTGGAATAGATTGATCAAAAAAATCTATAAGCTGATTCTGTTCGAGTTGTGAAATATCTATGGATAACACTTGAAAAAGGGGGAAACTTTATCTTATTTTATTCTACCTTTGAATCTATGTCAAAAAAATATGCTTAAACGCATCAAGAAGTACTGCGCATAAAAAAATCCTCCGATTACGGAGGATTTTGATGTTAGAAATTATCTAACTGATTCCTTGAGAGTCTTACCTGCTCGGAAAACAGGAGACTTCATAGCTGGGATAGTGATGCTAGCTCCAGTTTTTGGATTAACACCATTTCGCTTTGCTCGGTGTGAAACCTTGAAAGCTCCAAATCCAGTAACATTAACTTCTCCTCCTTTCTTAAGCTCGGAAGTGATGATGTCAATTACCGCGTTAAGTGCCTTAGTGGCAGCATCTTGACTGAGTTTGGCCTGAGCCGCAATCTCTTTGATGAAGTCTTGCTTTTTCATAAATGGTTACAGTTAATTAGTAAATAACCTGGGTCTATTATATGCTCTATAGTGGGATTGCAAGTGATTTTTTAGATTTTTTGCGATGAGCAAGCGGTTTCTGAAGGTTTTGAGCGGTTCTTATGCTAATTTTTTGGCTTGTTTATGCGGAAATTCGCATATAGAGCGGTTCTCACTTTTCTGTGATAGAAAATCAGGTTTTTCTATTCAATGCCATATCTGACTGACCATTTTTCATCAAAACCACGTCTTCGTGGGCGCCAATGCGTTCGAGGAGCTCTTCCATTTTTGGAGCAAAGAACGGGTGAAGGAGGATGGCCATCGTGCGAAGCGACTCCGCCACCTGAAACAGGATATCTTCCAATTTTTCGGCATCAACATCCACGAGTTCCCAAGGCTTGGTGGTATCGATGAATTTATTGAGAGATTCTGCAAATTCGAACACGGCGATGAGGGCTGCTCGGAGATCAAATGTCCGAAACATCGCTGCGTGAGTTTGGAGCAATTCCGTGCGAGCTTTTTGAATATCTGGATGGAGCGATCGATGTCGTATCGCTCCGCCGTTCTTGAGGGTGAGGACGATGCAGCGATTGAGAAGGTTACCGAGCGTATTGGCAAGACGATTGTTGAACGCGAGTACGGATTCTTTTTCGCTAAAATCTCCATCTTGGCCAATAGGAAATGCAGTGATGAGATAATTGACGAGCAAGTCTCGAGAGTACCGACCCGTATATTCGACTGGATCAATGACATTTCCAATACTCTTGGATATCTTTTGTCCGTCGATAGTAAAGTGCCCAGTGGCGAGAATTTTCTCAGGAAGAGGTAATTCTGCCGACATGAGCATAGCTGGCCAGAAAATCGCATGAAACCGTATGATGTCCTTGCCCACTACATGTACTTGTGCCGGCCAAAACCGATCCACCTCGCTTCCAAGCGTGCTCACATAGTTGAACAGGGCATCGTACCATACGTAGGTTACCTGAGAAGGGTCAAATGGAAGCGGGATCCCGAATTTGTTGGTTTCGCGAGAAACGGAAAAATCCTCCAATCCTTGATTGACAAACTCTAGTACCTCGTTGAACCGGTTTTGTGGAGTGACAAAATCCGGATGCTCCGCATAAAATGCACGGAGCTGGTCGGTGTATCGGGAAAGGCGGAAAAAGTAATTTTTCTCCTTGAGGTGCTCGATATCTTGATTGGGATGATCGGGACACTTCCCTGCTGGCGTCAAATCGGTCGACTTTTTGAAGCCTTCACAGCCGCGACAATACATTCCTTCGTACACCCCCTCGTAGATATCTCCTTTGTCGAACGACTTCTGCAAGACGGATTGTACGAATTTGGCATGATCTGGAGCGGTAGTACGGACAAAATCGGTGTAGCTAATGTCGATACCATCCCAAACCCGACGGTGCTCTAGGGCCATCTGATCCAAATACTCCATAACGGGAAGCTGAAGCTCCGCAGCTTTATCCACAATCTTCTGAGAATTCTCGTCTACCCCCGTCGAAAACCGTACCGTATCGCCATTTTGCCGATGGTAGCGCGCGAGGACATCAGCGATGATGCTCGAATACGCGTGGCCAATGTGCGGGACTCCGTTGGGATAGTAGATTGGGGTGGTGACGAAGAAGGTGTGACTCATTGGGGATTTTGCTTCGAATTAAGGCCTCTAGACTAGTGTGAAGAAAGGTTTTGTCAATCGATACTTGGGTGAGAATGATACTTGTTGTTGGTGGGATCGGTTCAATAACTTTGAATGAGCAATTTTGATGAAAAAATTTGACTCTTTTGGCGCGTTTTATACTATACCCGCGCTTGAAGCGATGTGCTGACTTTTTTGGTCAAACCAACCTGTGAGTCGTGTGTCATTCATCCTATATTCCTCGGTAGCTCAGTGGTAGAGCAGTTGGCTGTTAACCAATTGGTCGTCGGTTCGAATCCGCCCCGGGGAGCCATAGCATAATCAACATATTTTCGCCCTCTTCAAGAGCTCGTTCTCCTGAATAGTAAGCGACAAATCATCCTTCGCAAAAAGTTCAACCTGAATGCCCTTCAGAACCTTGGATTTCCGCGAAGGATTTTTTGTAGCGTAGGCGGGAAGCAGGCTACCAAGGAGTTTAACCCATTTTATGATTAGCCCCCTGGTGCTACGGGTATCGCCAGCGATGGTTGTAATACGCTCTTCGAGATACTTCTTTCTTCGGAGGAGTGAGAGCGAAGTTTCTTTGTAGTCTTCATCCGTAATGATTTCCGCAAGTAGCTTTTTCATAAGGGACTTTCGCTTCAGTTCTATGTCTTCGAGTTCTTCCAAGACGATATTCCTTTCGGAAACCGTTCAGCTGTCAATCTTGAACTCCTCATTCAGAACTGTTTCCATATCCGAGATAAAACCGTCAGGAAAAGAAAACCCCTTCATATAGTCGTCCATTTTCCCGAACAGGAACTTCTGGGAATAGTTCAACCTCCTTACAATGCGGTTCTGACCCCGGTAGTAGATATAGGGGTTTCCGTATCGGTTCCGCGTTTCGTATGAGATGAGCGGATGCCCGTTGTAATCGTAAATCATTCCGCGGAAGTGCGCGTCATACGCCATGTCCGGCTTCGGTCTCAATTGCCTGCGGATGGCATTCACTTTTTCAAACGTGGCGCAACTGATTATGGGCTTATATCCGGGCATTCGGATTTCCGCCTCTCACAACTTCCCCCGCTGTATTCCTATATAAAAGGGATTTTTCAGCATTTGTTCGATGGTCGATACGCTTTTTTTGTATCAGCATTCGAGGAAGTATGCCGCAATCGACTTGAGTTGTTCTCATTTTAATCGCATTTCAAAGGCTTTCTTCATTATTTCCGCCTCTTTCTCGACCACCAATACGTCGTGTCATATTCTTCCGAACTCGTCGAAAAACTGATGGTTCTTGTATCCGAACGGTGTCGGAGCCATCACCCTGCCAGCTTGGAACAACGTTTCCATTTTCCTGCGCGTATTACTCGACCTCATCTGGTTGTCCGCCTTCGACATAAGAAACGATATTCAGAGCATGAGTGCGCTGAAAATATCGGTTCCATTAAAAAACTGCCTGCTTTCGGAGGCATAAAAACCTTTGATATGGTTTTTATTTATCAACTCCGTGAAGTAGGCAGCATCAATAGTGTTTCTCGATATTCTCGTCGGGTCGTAAGCGATGACGTAATCGTATGTCCCTTTTTTACAGAGGGAGAGCAATTGCTTGAACCCGGGACGTTTCCCGTCATCCTTCGCGCTCTTGTGGTCTTCTATGGTCGTGGTCTCAAGGTCATAATCGGCAGCGAGCTTTTCACAGTGCTGCTTTTGGGTTTCGATGGAAATCTGTTGCCGGTCTTCCCGGTCGGTGGATTTCCGCAAATAGATTATGGCTCGTTGTCTTTTCATTCGTTTCAGAAATTAGGATTAAAAAGCTTTTGGAAGTCTCATCCAAGCAAGGTGATGTGCGCGTCAGGTCAAACAATGAAAGAAACCCCCAAACCTCGAAGGATGTCCGCTTTTTCCGTTTTCGATACTTTCTTATACGTGCCGGGCAAATCCTTGAAAAGGTTGGCATACATTTTCGCGGTGCCGGCTATATCCTTTTTGTTGGATTTCATTTCTTCCAAAAGGCGCGTTTTGCTCTCTATGAGTTCGGTATTTTCAATTATGGACTTTTCATACTTTTCCACCAAAAGCTTCGAACTCGTCTCTCAAAGGCGTTCCATATAGACATCGATAGCCTTTTTGAGCGTTTCGATTTCGCCTTCGAGCAGGTTCGCAGCCCTATCCTGTTCTTTTATAACAAGAGCCAGTTTGTTTCTCAATTGAGCTTCAATCAAAACGGAAAACGACGGTGGTGGTGAAAACTTGTGTATCAGTTTTCAGGCCTCCCTGAAAAGTTTGCTTTCCGCGACGTTGATTTTGTAGGTGTAGCCTTTGTTTCGTTGTCGGTAATAAACCTTATCCTTGGTAATCGCTCATTGGAGCATCTGTCCTGCTACGTCATACACCATCTTATCGAGGAGTTTCTTCGAGGTTTTTGCCGATACCGGATTGGATTTTCAGTGTTTCCCGCCATGAAGCCTTTCATATTCAACAAGCCTATCGTATGTCGGCTTATCTATGATAGGCATGTATCACGGGTTCTTGACGGGATACATCTTCCCTTCAAGTTTGAACTCTCAATACTGAATGGGGTGTAAGACCGCGGTCTTGATGTTTCATCCCGTCTTCTTATATCCACGTTCGGCAAACATTTTGGCAATTTCCGTCCAATTACACCCGTTTAATCGCCATTCATACGCCAATCTTACGAGTTGCGCCTTTTCCGGATTAACGACGACCGTATTATCTTTTCTTAATGGATTGTATCAAAACGGAAACTTGCTGGTAAAAAGCCCCTCTTTTTCCTTCAGGAATGTATGATAATTCGTCGAAGTAATTGATAGGAGGCTATTTTCTTGCTTTGCTTTGAAAAGTTCGCCTTCCAAATCAATCAAATCGTTTGGGGACGATGCGGAATAAGTTCTTCCCTGGGTCATCACGCCAAGGCGGATTTTCTTCTTTTCCACATTCAAGGCATCCATAAAGACCCTCGTATCCATAGCGTTTCTGGAGATGCGGCTGACGTAATACGAAAGAACGTAATCAACTCAATGTTCCTCGATGGCCGTCATCATGTTTTGAAACCCCGAACGCTTTTTCGAACTTTCCTCCTTGGCTGACACGCTCTCGATTATGAAACCGTTTTGCGGCAAATCGCAAACCCGACCATCAAGACCGATGACATCAAAATCAGGATTGGCTCTCAAAATATCCTCGGCCCAACTCGTCTGGAACGCAATCGAGTTTTTTTGTTTGTCAGCACGTTCGGATGACCTTCGAATATATACGAAACAAGTTTTCATAAAAACGATTACTTAAGGATATGGGCCAAGAAGCCACTTATGAAGCCCATTTGAGCTTCGAGTTCCGCATCCGTTAGAGTGCTCTCATCCACGCCATTTTCGCGGAGAAACTCGCGCGTCTTTTCCATGTTGGGCTTTTCGGGATTTAACGAAGTCGAGGCGAAATACTCAAAAATCTCTCCGGTTTTAAGGGAAAGCTCCGTTTTTCCATCTTCCGGCAAGACGTAATCGTTATTGAGAGCCTTTCATAAAAGTTTCTTTTTTATGCGCTCAATCGCCCCATCGTCATTTTCATAAAATACTATGGGCTCAATGGTTGCGGTTGCTTCTCAAATCGAAAACCTCTCTCATTTTACCGCCTTCCACCTACGAAGGAACCTACCAGCATTGAGATAGCCAACGCCGACAGACATTCCGAATTGGTCTGATTTTTTAATTCCAATCGCATCGGCTATGCTTTCGGATACGGAATACTCACATACGAAATCTTTCTCATGTTGTTTCTTAAAATCCTGATAAGAAAAATCGTTCATCAAATATGCGGCTTTCTTTCCATCATGCTCTTCGACGCGGATATATGTCTTGGTATCGAAAACGAAATGATAAAAGCAATAGAGTGAAACCCAGAACTTTTCCAACTTTCCCATCCTTTCGAAAATACCAGCAAATCCAAAAGCGGACATTTCCATCGTTATCGCGTCGCTTTTCACCGTGAGGCTCGGAAAACCAACATGACCCCATCCGAGAAATCCACCATTTCCATCTATGTTTTTCAACCTATCGGAAAGCAAAGGCTTCATCTTTCAAACGAAGTCGTCGAATGGTTGTAGTCATTTCGCATCAACCTGAAAACCACTCATCAGAGTAGTGTTTTGAATGTGGTTTTCTTGTTTCATACGAACTTTGTGAAAAAGCAATTTTGTTTAGTATATGAAAATCAATCAAAATCTCAAGTTTTCATCTATCCATAGAGAAAATCGACTGTCAGAAATACTGATTGAAATTGCGTTTCTCTATAAAAAAGAATGTTTTGAAATACCTGCTTTATGATATGTGGTATTTCTATGAGAAACACATAAGAACCGAAACATATTTTCAATGAGTTCTTATTGTTTCGATTAGGAATTGACTGGGTGGCATACCCGTTCTTCAAAAACCCCCTACCCAAAAAGAAGAACCGATATGCTTGTCGTTAGCCACTACCACTCAACCCCAAGGGTCTATCGTCCGTTTGACCCTAAAAGCCAAAACATCGATTTTTCAGTCTTTTCCTATGCTGGAATTGCCTGTTCCAAGAAATACCTCGCATTAAAGGCGTATTGCGACCCGTTTGTGTGGTTTTGTGTTCTTGGTAATGAGCCCACCACTCCGGGACGGTCGTTTATACTCGACCAACCTATGATGACCCAATAAGAAGTTCGGTGAAAAAACTCAAGCGATTTTTTCAAAAAGTCGGTTTTTTTGTATTTTCGTTTTTCCCAACCACTCGTTTTTCGCTTTGGCGTGCCGTTCCGTGTCGAAACGCGAAAAACGCTTGGGACTTTTTTCAAAAATCGCTTGAGAAAACGCAAGATATTTTGAATTAAGGCTTATTACTTCTTAACCCATAAAATTATGGAAACCCCAAAAACCCAGTTGCGAACCGAAACTTTGGTTCCAAAAGACGATTGAAATATCAAGAAAAAAGACGACCTGACTGACAATGGTTCGTTCTTCGTGTTTCTATTCATTTGAATAGCTATGTTCCTTTTCTTCCAATCCCCATCGAGGAACGCCGAAAAAAGGAACCACACCCAATCCAACCGTTATCCAGCCAATTCCGAGGAAAAGAAACTCCAGGACAAGGTGAAAACCTTGGAGTATTCCATCAGGACTATTTCGCTCAAAAAAAGAGAGCTGGAGAACGAAATACGAAAAATCGAGATGGAAAGCCTTATTGACGACAAATCCAATCCATATGATACCGAACTCAAACTCGACAAGCTCAAAATGAGGCTCGAAGAACTTTCTATGAACGAAGAAAGGAAACTCGACGAACTCGAAGAAGCGAACCGTTCCTTGAACGACTACTTATCACCTAACCAATAAATCTTATGACAACTATTAAAGACCCTTTTTACCACGACGAAATTACCTGTGAAGACCTCGTGGAAGCCTCAAAGATACCCTTGTTTTTGGACTTCCAACAAGACGAAAAAAGATGAAGCCTCATCAAGTGAATGCTCGCGCATCCCCAACTTATGGCTATTGCTCTTGATTTGAGGTTGCCGGAGCTCGAACTCATTTACAAAGAAGAACTCTGACTTTGGAAAGTCGTGCTCGAAAAACTGCTTTTCATCCACAACCACAAGTCCAACTACCAATTCAACAACATAACCCTGACGACGCTTTTAGTGAATGGCAGCAAGAGGATTGGGAATTGTATCGTCCTTTTCAATGCCAGGCCCAAAAGGGACGGAACGAACCCGCCTGGGTATCGCAAGGTCAAAAACCTCTGATACGTCGTTCCTACAAAAACCCTGGAACCGAACTTGAACGATGGTATCGTTCCCGATATATCCAACATCGAAGAAAGGATATTCAAATGAATAACCAACCTGCTGAACGAAAAGAACTTCTCGGTTCGCAGGGTGAATGCGTTATGAACGAAACAATGGCAGGCCCGTATCATCTATTCCAAAGCATCCGAACTCTGACTGTTCGAGATACATCCCAAGAACCAAAACGAGAAAATCTATCACGAAGAAAAGTTCGAACTTCTCACCAAAGATATGGTGCTCGATATCCTGGCGATGGATAATCCGACCTAAAATGTGAAAAATTGGCAGAAAATCACTGGGCGTGTCCCGGTGGTTTTTGCGTTTTGTTATGTGTCGAAACGCAGAACAGAAAATATGACTTTCCGCTTGAAATAGCGGAAAGGAGCAGACAAAAAAAGAAAAATACATATAATGCGTAT
>JBEICN010000036.1:0-10279 GCA_040383945.1 Candidatus Peribacteria bacterium
ATGGATTATTGATACCTGAGGGTATAGATGCTCGCTTGCGAATAGCTCCAGTGCTACCAGGCAGTCTTTATGATGTGAAAATTTCTGAAGAAATAGCCTTTATCAGCACAGATGATGAGGTGGTCCGTTCTGGTAATGGACTACAAAATTTTATCGATACCACGATTTGAGATATTCCAACGATGGTGTTTGATAACCATAATCATGCTCTCTATTTTTGGTATCTTGCCAGAAAAAAACAAGTAATACAAAATGGGGCAACATTGGTACATATCGATATGCACTCTGATTTATGGGAAAACCAACATGTGCTCTCGACAGAAGGTGCTCGCAATTTGGACGAGGTTTGGAAATTTGCGAATTATTCTTGTAATGTGGGTAACTATATAAAACCTGCTGTACAAGAGGGCTTGATAGGGGAAATAATTCGTATCGAATGAGAGCAGGATTTGCTTCGAGAATCGGGTCGTGTTATCTGAAAAAATTCGATATTGAATTTGGATTTGGATTTTTTTTCTAAAGAGCTGGATGATATCGACTTTGAATTAAAAAAGCGAGTAATACTGCATTTTGCAAAACAGGTTTCTTATATTACCATAGCCACCAGCCCATTTTTTATCCCCGGTGAATCTGCTATTGGATCAATGCGGCGGATATTTTTGTAGAGAAACTTTGTATCATTTGGGGAAAATTTTAGTCGCGCCAGTAGCAGTGAGTGGGCATATCTCTTAATTTTGAAATGAGATGATCAAAACTACTTCAGAAGTGACGATTTTGGCACAAAAAACCCCCAGTATATGGGGGTGAATAGTATGTAGTTATTGATAAGCAGAAACATTGCAGGTCATGCAAGAACTATGTTTATCTATGTCCATTTGAATCGATGTAAGCGTTTCTGAGAGTATGTTTTCCACACCGCAGATCGAAAAGATGATCCAATTTTTTCCTACCGGACGAAGTCGATGTTTTTTGTGTTTCAAGAGAATGTCCAGCGCTTTTCTTGCAGCAATATGACACAGAATCCCCTGATCTATACCCAGTCCCGGCATGGCAGTAGTGTCGCGTTTTGAGCTGCAATCGCCTTTTTTGGTGGCTCGGGCGTAGGATTCTATGAATTGTTTGCGACCTATATGTTCAGCAAGGCAACAGTAGCACCCTTGTTTGGGTTCGAATGTAAAGATTTCTCCGCCCATTCCACCTTCAAACATGCCTACAAATATCGCTGGAACACCTTTTTCTTGGCAAATTTCATTGATGAAAAAGCGCGAGGCCTCAGTATCGGTTGCTACGATTACGAGATCGCTTTTGGCAATCTCTGATCGCAAATGAGTCGAGGTAAAAATATCCTCCGCGTAGGCATTGATAGCCAGCTGACCCCCTGATTTTTTGTTCATGTATTGGGATATGGCATCGACTTTCATTTTCCCTATTTCTTCAATGCCACATGGATGTCGTATAAGATTGCCGAGATCCAAAGTGTCGTGGTCAAAAAAGGTAAAATTTTTGATCCCACATTTTGCCAACTCAACCGGAATAGGGGCTCCGCCACCAAGACCAATAATGGTGATGTGAGCAGTTGAAAGATCCGGAATGAGCGCGTCTCGCCGTGAGTTCGGCTCGAGATATGGATTTTTTGTACGGTTTTCCATGCTCGTCACAACATTTCTCAAGTGGGATACATTCGCAGGACTCGTATTGTTTGCTTCTTCAGGGGCTAGCATCATTCCATGATGGTTGATGACAGCCCCATTTCCTCCAGTATAAATATCAATAATTTCCTCCATTTTCTTTGTGTTCGGGGATTTTCTATAACCAGGAATCCCCACATCTTCCATGCCGGGGATGACGTACTCGCTCTTGTGTTCGTGTTTCATTATGTACTCCTTGGTGAAGGTTGAAGAGTGATTCTCTCGGACTTAGGTTACTCTGGAAGTGGCCAATTGCCACGAGCTCGTTTGAATTCGTAAGCATGAAGCCACAAAATCGCGTACTCTAGCATGGTGATCCCTGTTTGATTTGGGGTCCATCCTTTGTTGATAGCGTCGTTTTGATTCATAAGACAAAGTTTGAGGCCGTGGGGAGTATGGTAGCCAAAATTATGAAAGTTATGTCCTAGATTTTGAGATTTGCAGCAAAAATTCACCACATCTTCATCTCGAACATAACCATCTGGTTTTACCAAAGGATACAGATCTGGGTACACGATTCGTACGAGGTATTTGTTCCGACTCATGGTGATTACCGGGCCTTCGAGCCACATGGTGCCTCCTTCTCGATATATACCGATGTGAGGAAATTTTGCATGGAGTTCTCGGGCTTCATACTTGAGCCTCTCAATGTATCTCTCTGGATTGTGGTGAACCCAATTGGGATATGCATTCAAGTCCATATAGATGCCTTTCTTAAGTGAGATGATTGGGAACCTCTCCACTGTGGAGAGGTTCTCGAGGTGGTGGGTTAGTGATGATTCGGCGATTGGTTTGATGAGTATAGCTCGGCGATCTTGGTGGTGGCTGATTCGGTGAGGAATGACTTCGGATATCTCTTGAGTTTTGGATATTTCCCATGTTTCCGATGCTTCTTTTGAGTGTTTGGCACCAAGTATGAACTCGGTGTAATCCGTACACAGCCACAGCGATACCCAATATCAAAAGTATGAATCCAAAGAACCAAAGCATCGGTTTGAATATACTCCAAATTATCCCAATGGGTGACAGGGATGGGAGTACTGCCTTTCGTAAAAGCACCGATCCTGTGAGCTCTTCTGTTTTTGTGAGTTCCGATGCAGTCTTGACTGGAGGTGCTGCTGGCTTTTCTTTGACGGCCTGAGGGGTGGTGCGATTTTCCTCCAGAGTACGAGGGGCTGCTGGCTTTTCCTCCATGGCTTGTATGGTTCGAATAATCGCATCCAGCTTATCTATCGCAGTTTTTTCTGATATTTCCCCGTTTGCGTATTGTTCTGCAATTTGTATGGACTGAGCTCGAAGATCATCTTTTGTATCGGCTCTTGCTGGTGTTTGCGGATACATCAAAAAACAGAATATCACCACACTGGTCGCACCTCTCAACCAGAGTCTTTGAATCAGGTGTGTAGAATGGATTTTTTTCATCATTTCCCCGTCAGTATGTGAATTTGTTGCAGTCGCTCCTGAATTTTTTTTGAAGTTTTTATGGTTGTTTGTTTTTTTGGAACAACGACACTTGGTGTTGATGGATGTTCTGTGGTGGGAGTAATGTTTGATGGCGCTGGCGTTGGTGTTGGTGCTGGCGTTGGTGTTGGTGTTGATTTTTGAGTTGTGTCATATACCCGCAAAAACCCGTTTTCAATTCGGTACTCTACACGAGAATCCGGAACATCAACGCTGCTACATCCCAAAATACACAACATGCAGAGTACGAAGACGATTTTCATGAGTATCTCCTTACAGATAATTGTGACGAAGTTGGGAGTAGATGTATGCAGCATAATCCGCATGCATCATGATAGGTTGATCGTGAGGAATCAAGTGCTTCAGTGTGGTATAGTCGAGCTCATCTGTATCTGCTTGATTTCGCACAGTAAATATCCGAAGTTTCCCCGTTTTCTTGGCTACCCAGAATTCCATATGCTCAATATTCCTGCCAAACTGGGGATTGGATAGTCGAAGTATCCAGTATGAGTTTTCATATCTGATTTTCTCGGTGGAGTCTCCAAAAGGTTTCCCGACGCGAATTACCTTTTTCAATTGTTTTTTTATTTTCATATTTTCTGTCACAAAAACCCAGAAGATAAGCCCAAAAAATAGTTGTATGATACCGCGAAAAGCGTACCAGCTAATTAAGAGAATCACCAGAAATACGGCTAAAATTCGTGGATATTTCCCTCCAAAAAGAATGAGAGTGAGAGTGTCAGCCACGAATTCCGCTTTGACTAAATTCCAAAATGAATGCATGACATCCTCCGTGTATGTTAATGAGCAGGTATCATGAAGGATACCTGATGGAGAGCGGTAGCGCTCGCACCCTCCAGCAGATATACTTCGTTTTGGATTCAGCAGTTTTTACTCTAGCTGCAAAGAAAGCTGCCGCATTCCGATATATCGATTTTTTTCAAAAATGAGATTATAGCTTCGAAAGGCGTAGCTATATGCTCAGCCGTATACACTTTTTGGTAGAACTATTACCTTAGGGTCTTGAGAGAGACCTTCTATTTCTGATTCAGTGATTCTATGCGCAATAGTATAGAGATAGGTGTGTACTCATGGATATTGCACATCGAGATCTCGCATTGCTTCTGATATATCTCCAGGGCTTGGTCGAATCATAGCATCGGGATGTTTGTGCCAATTCAACAACCGGCTTGCTCCGGTGAAGACGACTACTCAGTTTTCTGGATCATTGATTTCACTTTGCCTTTTTTGTAAAATCATTTCAGATTCTTTCAAAGGAAGTGTTCGTTGTATGAGAATATTGGGGTGTAAGAAATAGTATTGCGTACTCAATTCTCTATTTTTCAGGCGGCAGTGTCATGGGCCGATTTCTTGATCTTCGAGTGGTGGATTGGAGTTCAGATCAATCGGAAGTATTCCGTTGTCAATCTTGTACGCACTTGCGAGCCAAAACCCAAGAACTTCCAGATTTCGCACCCGAACAGACGGCTGTTCCATGTGTTCATACATCGACCTGAGGAATCATCATGGAACTTTTATGGTGTGGATATGTTTCATATCCTCCTGTTTTATGATTTCTCGCTTCGTAAGCATTTCAAAGTATATTTCATCGAGTCGAGATTCTAATGTTGGAGCATGTTCCAATGGATGGAGAATGGCATCATAGGACAGTGGAGATGAAAGCACATGCCCCCTTGCTGCGTTATGATCGTACCATACCATCGCTACTTGTACCTGATCTTTTGTGTAAGTAACATAGATCAAATACGATCCTCCAAGTGTAACTCCTTGGTAGCTTTCCACCAGTTTTTCTTCTGTGGTAATGGTTGACGCTTCATCGAGTTCCCAGTGGTAATGATTGGTGAAGTTGGCATGTATTTTTTGTCTCACTCTATTGGCTGATTCTGGTAATTCAAAGCGAGTTGGTCACTCTATTGTTTTGGTCAAAATTTCTTGTATTTCATTGCTTTGATCAGAGTTTGCCAAAAGCGTCTCAGAAGTTGATGCACTTTTTTCTGTTTCAAAATGAATATCACGACCATTTTCCGATGCGACCTCGGCGGGTGTGGTGTGAGCGTGAGAAAAGTGTTCCGATGCGACCTCGGCGGGTGTGGTGTGAGCGTGAGAAAAGTGTTCCGATGCGACCTCGGTAGCTTCACTCTTTTTTTCAGAACCTACCACACTCTCCCTAATTTTTTCATGCCTACTCAAAAATTTATAGCCCAGTATTGATGCGCCACCAAGTCATATACCTCAAACAATCCAAGGAGCGCTATGATCAAAAAAGTTTTTACCTCATTGAACTTCCGATGCTATAGTAAGGTCTGGTTGTGGAGTAAGCTGACTGACCACCTCCGTATTTGTGGTAATTTTTTGCAGAGTCATTTCAAGGTAGTCTGCTGCAATTTTTTTTATTTCGTTTTCTTTGAGATTTCTGCAGATCGCATCAATTCCTTGGCTAGTATCATATCCGTGGAGTCTTAAAATTTGTGCAATAGGTCCATTTGGATTATGCACAAGTTCAGACACACTTCAGTTGAGAGGGATGAGTTTTTCGCTATGTTCGAGATCAATGTCGATTTTTCAGCCTTCAATTCTACGAACCATCTGCTCAAGGGTTATCCATTTTTGGTTGGGATGATCTTTTCGAATATCATCAGCAATCGCATCCATGTTTTGCTGAAACATTGTCGGTGATCCAAGATTTGGTGCTGTGGCGTTGTGCATGACATGGTTTGGCGGTATGAGATGTCAAGTTCCTTCTGCAAGCACTTCGAAACTTCTCTGAAGACCAAGAGTTCCAGCCGTAAGTGCAGCGACAGTTCCAATAATATTTGCAATGCGCTCATGTTTGAGGCGCTCTTTTTTATACTGCGTAAGTTTTGTTTCGAGTGATATGGCGGGGTATCGGTTTTCTAGTTCCACAATAACTGGCTCAAGCTCTTTGATATCATGGGATCTTTGCGTGCGTAATACTAAGTTTTCGATTTCTCCTTTGGATCTTGCCCCTCGTATGACTTCATATATGCCTTTGCTTGCGGTAAATGCTCCGAGCGCGCTTATCCCAGCCCGAGCGCCAAGAATAATACTAGCCGTAGCAAACGCTCCTGTTGCGGATGCAAGCATTCATCAGGAGAGAAGGCCGAGACCGACCGCAATTCTCATTTTTGGATTCCCTTTCCAGTATAGGGCAAATCTTCCGAGAGGACTATTTTGGCTTTTTTGTATGGTTTCAAGCTCTGAAAGAATAAGTTCTCTCAACGGAGTCATCCGCGTATTTGCCAATGATGGGTGAGATTCGGGAAGTGGGTGTAACATATGGATGCGATAAATCAAAATCGTTATACACCAGTCGAAAAAGAAAAAAAAGAAAAAATTACGAAATTTTTAGACTACTACATTATAAAAACACGGAAATGAATCCGTGCTTTTATTTTAGTCACCATTTCCAATCAATATTGGAGTATTATCGTAGAGTACGATCTGCTCTTCTAGGTCTGGAATAAAGATATTATTTGGCTTTGGAATTCCTCGTTTTCCTTCTCTAGCTCTCCGTTCCACATAATTGACGAAAGCGGCCGTCGATATGTCACGCTCACCATGGATAAGTAGCAATTTTGCTTCTTTGTGGCGAGCTCCATAACGCTTGCTTCGTGCTGCGTAGCCCATAATAGCAAAAAGATCTTCTTCATCCGCATGTGCAGAAAATCCCATCAGCAGGTTAATTTTTGCTTTGACCGCGAGCTTGAGTCCATCGACGGTTATGGACTTGTACCCTGTCGTGAGCTCGTTTCCTATCGTACCTTCTGATTGATAACCAGCAAAGGCAAATTCGATGTCTGGATTGTTTGAGTAGAGCTTGAGATAGTCGAGAATAGGTCCTCCATTAGCCATTCCTGATCCTGTAACAATCACCCTGAACTTTTTGGTTTTATCTAGACCAGAACGATCCTCTCCCTTGGTGATTCGATACGCTCGTTTGTTCATGATGTTTTCGCAAAAAGCTTCATCTTCAGCATATCGACCGGCGACCATGGTTTGTTGAATTCCCAGTGGCGAGTCCAAAATAATTTCCCCATCGAAATATTCTTGTTTTTTTAATTCTATGAGTGCGTGAAGCAGGGAAGCACACCTTTCTATTGCAAAAGTTGGTATTATCAAAGCCTTCCGCTTGTTGAGATATGCTTCTCGTATCACTCTACCAAGATTTTCTACCGCAAGTTCACGAGCGAGGTGACGCTTTCCTCCATAGGTGGTTTCGTGCGCAAAGGTATCGATGGGCTCTGAAATGGGTAAACTTGGCTTTCCATAGGGATGGAATTCTCCTCGAAGCCTTCCGAGATCTCCAGAAAACATGACATTGTAGGTCTTATGTTCATCGATCTTGAACCTGAGCACTACCATAGCGCTTCCGGCAATATGACCCGCATTGTAAAATGTGGCTTCAACTCCAGGTTCCAACTCAAATCTCTCATCATATTTGTGAGTCTTGATGAAGTATTCCACTCGGTTTACATCTTTGAGATCGTAGAGATTTTTTTTCGGTGCTGGAATATTTTTTGAGATACTTGCTCCAGTAACAAAGCTTTGAGTATTCAAATCATAGAAACCGTTTTCTGCAAGTATTTTTCGAGCCTCTTGTACTTTGGATTCTGGTAGATCATGTATCGCCGCACCACCACGGATGCGATTTTTGATTTTACTTCCACCTTTTCCTTCTCATTGTGATGGACAAAGTTCTCCTGTACCTTTCAATCGGTTCCCATTTCTTCTGTCTTTAGGAATTCCTTTGCTTTCAGCACTGCGAACTATTTTTATAGAACTTTGCACTTCTTGAACCAGTTTCACGTATTTTCTGTATTCTTCGTCATACCCATCTTCACTAATTTTTGCCGAGTCTTTGAGTCCAATAAGGGCACTCTCCCATGTTACCGGAGTGCAGTGTATTTCCCCGGTAAATTCTGAGCCTTCTTTGGTGAGAAGCGGCAATCTTCCACAGTGATCCAAGTGGGCGTGCGTTAAAATTACATGTTGTATCACCCCAGGATTCACCGGAAGTCTTGGATTTCTCTCTCGTCATTTTCCTTGAAACATTCCACAGTCGAGAATAAAATTTACTTCTTCACCGGTTTCTCGTATAGCCTGTATGAGATGTTGTGTCCCGGTAAGAGATGTTTCAGCGCTACCGATCCCGCCGTGAGAAGTCCAAGTAATTTTTTCAAAGTAATCTCTTCATTTTTTTAGAGTCTCTTTTACAGAGGTTATTATTTCGGGAGCAACGGTTGGAAATTCTGGGACTTCGAATTTCTTTGCGATTTTTTTCATGAAATGGGGAATTATGAAGTTGAGTATTGTTTTACATTGATTTATTCAGAGTTGCCTATGAGATGGTGAATTTTGGCACAAACTTCACGATGATGTCATTTGATAGCAACGGTCTGTTGTCATTCCACCAAAGCTTTTTTGAGGAGGTTGGCGCCTTGATTTCCAATGAATGCAAATTCTGCACCTGGATGGTCCAACCATCGAATGAGGTAATCATTTGAAGTACACGAACTCTCATTATCTGAGATGGTTACAATAATTTGTACTTCTTGAACCTCTCTCGATGGCGATCTACTACGTCCATGCTCTTGTCTGCGATGTTCCCTAAAATAATCATCCCGCTCATTCTTTTTGAGTATACGATACCCGTCCTTGTATATGGATTCCTCGCTCATTGGGAAATGTGGATATAATAGCATGGGAATCAAATCTTCGCTGAGCATCCCTGGTGCGTCCAAGACTATCTCACAGTTGCCGCAATATTTTTGTTCTTTTAGTTGTACGAGATAATACAAAAGAGATGCACCGAGTTCTCCGTCACTTCCAGCACAAATTACCAAGGCTCTTGAGCCATTTTTGCAGGCATTCAGTAACAAGCTATCCAATTGTTCTACTGGGAAATTCTCATGAAATTGGATTTTTTCTCCAGTTGAGATACGGAGTATTTTTTCGCACAGCTGCTCTGTGATGGTGGCATATCGTGTGGTGTTCGACACTCTATTTCTTGTTTTTTTGATCTGTCAGTGTATAATGTCAGCTCAATGTAGGGGTTTTTCAAACTTCATGTCTGTTCCAAATCTTTCCGTGGCGATGCTGGTTTTCATATAAAAACTGATGAAATTTTATTAGTAATAAGTAATTTTTTGTAAAAAGCAAGCAAATGTTTAGATAAAAGTATAAATTTATTTTTTATTTTGACTTTCATTATTTTTTCTTAGATTAAGAATTATAAATCAATTTAGTCAAATTACTTCTTTTCCCCCTTTTACTATGAAACATTGCCATGTAGGGATGTTATTTTCCTCAATCATAGCCGGTGTGCTTGCGCTTTGAACTTATGGCGTATACGCTAACAGCTTCGATGCGATGTATCAGGGTTCTCCCGACCTGGTATTTAATGTTTTGAAACAAGAAAGCGCTACAAGTTTTGCATTTACGATTTGTAATCAGGGCGATGTGAGCACAGGAAACGGAAAACTAAACATCGTTCTCCAATCCAACGAGGGTCAAATCGAAGAGCGCACCTATCAGAATACGAATATTCCATCTGGTTCATGCTGGAATCTTTCCATGTACTCGGTCGATGGATATGCTGTCGCGAGCAAGCGAAAATCTGCTATTACTGGTACGGTCCGCTTTGAGGGGAATAGTCGGGAATTAAGAACTAGTAACAATCGTGTAGTATTGGCTCCAAAAAAATCAAGAGTCGATGTTTCTGAGATATCGTATCAGAACATGACCACCACTACTCCTAATGATCCGGTATACGATTTGTGGGGGAATCCTGATTCTGGAGTCAAGTGGTATACTCCAAATACTTTCTATGGAAATGGATACCAAAGTGGAAATAATTGGTATTATGTTAACCCAGAGGGGACTCGAGGAGATATCTATCCTGCAAGTCCTACATGGGCCATGAGACAAGGAAATCAAAATCTCGTTTTTGTATATACTGGATACAATACGGGAAATTGGTACCACTATCATCACAATGATCGTGGAAATTACACCTATTCGCCCTATTGGGACAATACTCGACCAGGCACTCGAACGAGTACGAACATTTATAATACTTTTGACGCTAA
>JBEICN010000037.1:0-10069 GCA_040383945.1 Candidatus Peribacteria bacterium
CCTATAACAGAGTTTTTTGACTTTGTAAAAAGAGCTCAATATTTGTTTTGACTATTTTTGCTTTTGAATCATCATTCTCATGAACACACACTACCGTTGGTAACTGTGGAAGTTCTAAATACAAAACTTTACCATGAAAGGAAGCTTGCGATGTCTGATGAGAACACGCAAGAGACCCAAATCTCAGAATTTCAAAAGCAGGAGCTCGTTCGTGCTATTCAAGATGCCTTCCCTGATGAGAAGTGGATTGAAAAACTACTCATTCGGCTTGGTATCGATGCATCGGGGGCAGAAAGGCTCACGGAATCAATTCATGTGCTGCATGAGATACGACCATTTCTTGCCAAAAAAGTGAAGGAGTTGTCAGACCTGCCACTTTATGCTGAGCAGGTAGTGAATTCACAATTTCATTACCTTTCAGGGTACCGCAAAGCTCGTCCTATTAATGAACAAATTGAAATTCTTGAAAGGTACGACTGGGGAAGAGAAGTTGTTTTTCCGCTCAATCCACTCCAACAACAACTCTTAACCAACCCCGCTCCAGAAGGATCAGAAGGGTATTTCGCGGTAGTCACTGATTCAACCATGTTTGAATGCTCTCAGAGTGACCATCAGGTGGATCAAAGTGAGCCCGTAATTCGTGTTCTTGTAGCACTGCACAAACATTACAAACACATTGCTACGAAGCAGGATGATAGCGAGCTGAAATCTTCAAGCTACCGACGCAGTCATGCTTCAGCAATGAAGCTGAAGCAGCTTTGGGAACTTCAAGGCAAACCCTCCGGCATTATGCTCATTCCAGCACAGCTCGGAGCGTCTCATGCCGGAAAGTCGGTTCTTCGAGCTCGAGTGGTAATGCGAGGAAGTGAATTTCCACTCGATGCTTATGAAGTATTGCAGATGGTTCTGACTCATGAAAATCGTATTCGAAACTATCAGGACTTGTGGATAAATCTTCCAGGGGGTGAGTTTAGGCCAAAGGCCACTCTGGAGTTTGATCACTCCATGTATATTGGATACAGCAGTGGTGCTATATTTTTTGGTAATTACACCTCTGACGATCCCGCGAGCTTCTGCGGTTCGGCTTCTGGATACTTGCCAATGTCTTAGACCGGGGAATTCAAGCGCTTGATACATGGTTATTTTTGCACTACCGAGTTCACTGGGTTAAGGGGGCTACGCAACTTGCGTACGCCCCTTTGTTTTGAGTCAATTACGAAGGAGTGATGTTTGGCTGAGTAAGCACAGCCATATTTTGGTCGGTTATTTTACAAAATACACCCTGCTGTCTTTATGACAGCAGGGTGGAGCTGAGGTTAGAGCTTGAAACTTATGTTTCAGTTCGAATTTGTAACAAAAGAATTTTTGAATTTTCCTCACGACGTCATTCTCGATGCCAGGGTATTCGTGAGTTGTCGAATCTGTTGCTGAGTCTGACGAATGTAAATCTGATAGATGGCTTTGAGGGTAAGCTCATATTGCCAGCCTCCTTCCACCGCTTGTTCGGTAATGAATCCGTCTTGAATCATATTGGAGTAATTACAACGCTGATCCAAAACTACCGCAACCCAAGAGCACTTGCCTTGCTCCTCGCTTGATTTTTGACTTGCGAAGATGAGCTGCGCTGCCACTGCCTCATATTCACATTTGTCGAGGGTACCCATAAGCACCATAAATAATGGTGCATTTGTAGGTACTTGGATCATCTTTGGCGTAATGGAATAGGGGACATTTGATGCTTGAACGGTTCGAACCAAATTGCTCATAATCATTCTCCTTGTTGTCCTCAGTGCAGCAGGGCTGATTGAGGAGTGTTGAGTCAAAAAACCCTCAATCGACTTAAAGCCGCACTAAACTATATATAAAGCACATAGGTATGTCAAAAACATTATCAAAAATGTTGACAAATTTAGCTTTTTTAATATTCATAATTTTGAACACACATAACCGTCGATTATCGTGAGCGTTCAAAATATCAATACCAAACTGAAAGGAGTCTGCTGATGAACTCCAGAAATCGTAACACACAGGTGTTGCCGGCTACATCTGAGCAAATGAGTGAAGTACAGAAATTGATTCAATCCGCTTTTTTTTCGCAAGAAGAGCTTCGAGAATTATCACTTCGTTTTTGTTCCGACATGGTTAGCGCTCAAATGATCATTGAGCGGGCCCACCATCTGAAGCGAGTGAGGGGTTTTTTTGCGGATTTGGTGAAGGAGCTTTCCAACCCAAATGATTATGCAGATCAGGTTGTTAACTCACTTTACCAGTATTATTCGGGGTATCGAGAAGCGAGTCCTGTTCACGAGCAGATCGCGATCTTGCGTCAGCACGACTGGGGTCGAGAAGTAGACTGGTCACTTAATCTACTCCAACAACAACTTTTGAGTCAGTCTGTTCCAGAGGGTTGTGAAGGATACTTTGTTGTAGTGTATCATCCAACTATGATCAAAAGTTTTATGGATGACCCTTTGGTAGATCAAAGTGAGCCAGTCACCCGTGTTCTAAGGATGCTTTATAAGCAGCGTAACAAGCTTGTTGTCAACTACCGTGATGGAGAATTGGGGCATAAGTACTACCGACGGAGTTTCGCTTCTGCCATGAAGATGAAACAACTTTGGGAGTCTCAGGGAAGACCTACAGATATACTGGTGCTTCCAGCTCAACTTGGAGTTGAGCATCGTGGAAAATCTGTGCAACGAGCCCGTGTGGTCATGCATAGCTCCGAGTTCCCACTCGATGCATATGAATGTCTGCAAATGATTCTTACTCACAAAAAGCGATTACAAAACTTCGAGGACTTGTGGATCAACTTTCCTGGGGGTGAGTATGCGCCAGCTGCTGATGGAGAATTCTTCGGTAATCTTTGTCTCATGCTTGATGGAGCCTACCTCTCTTTGATATATCAGATGGCGGAAGATGTTCTCGAGCGATACGGATCAGCTTCAGGATTTCTCCGAACGTCATAGTCCAAGAATTTTGAGTGCTGGATACTTCGGTATTCTTGTAGTTGAATTCTTTGACTCAAACGCGTGTGCACAAGCACACGCTTTTTTATAAAATTACAGATTAACAGCCAGCTACATGAATAACTCCTCGAGCCCGCACGAGTTGCTTAATTGGACGAATTCCGGAAATTTCTCATTCAAATGATCCTCGTTCGTGTTAATTATAATTTGTGATAATCTGTTTTGTATAAAATTTTTTCGAGATCAAACTTCGATATTTGCGGTAAAACCCATAATACCGTAAAATTGCTATGAAAGTGGGAATCCCCATGTAGTATTTTGGACACACAACTCACCATAGAAACACGTTCTTACCCAACTGATACTCCGATAGCGCCAAAGAAGCGGTTCGATTTTTCGTGACTTCTCGCGGATTCTCGCTTATCCAAGCAAGAAAAACAGTTGATTATTGATGCTTACCATATGGATAAGCAAGCAGTTCTAGAGGCTACACGAGGAGAGATACGCGACTTCATTGTCAAGGATTATGGTGCAGCAAATGAGAAAGTCCTTGCCGGAATGCAGGGAGTCAGAATACTCCAGCGAGCCTTGAGAGTTACAGATGATGGACAGTTCGGTCCGGAAACTTTTGGAGCGCTCATTGAGTATCAAAAAAGTGAATGACTTCAAGTTGATGGAATTGCTGGGCCTCAAACACAAGCCAAAATGGGTATTTTTCATAATCTACAACAGGTATCATCCACTGGCATACCTCAAGAGAAAGTCATCAAAAATACCCCCGCTCCCGCTATTTCAACTGAGAAAGTGCCTCAGTTTGATGCGACAAAAAAACTTTCCATGTACCAGCTTCGACTAGACAGAATCAAAGCGTGATTTGAGGAAGTTCGTAAGCATCGAGATGATAATGCCGGATTTTTCAATGTCCTTGCGGACGACGTGGTGGGGGCATTTGGATGAAGTACAGGAAAGGCTTCGTATGAGGCTGCTTTTGGATCTGTACAAGCTCTTGCTCGAAGTGCCATTACGCAACTTCAGGCAGATTTTGATGGGAAAACTCTCACTGAATCAGAGCGGATCCAATACCTTCGTCTTCGAACTCATTTTGAAAAATGTCTTCAAGAGCAACTCGGAGATCCCAATGTTATTACTTCTGTGAAAAACTCCATTCGAGGAGTTCCCGAAACGGCAAAATTTATGGCATATGGGTTATCGGGACAGACTCAGTGAGTATACCGTGGATTACAATCTATGATCGCGAGTATCCCAGATTTGACGATTTGTGCGGCAAAACTCCTTGCGAGTCCCAAGTATCGTGCTTCGGTATGGGCGCAGCTTCAGCAAATTAAAGACTTTGTAGATAAAAATGGCTACGCGGGCACACGGGGAATCGTTGGAGATATTCTTTCGAAGGAGTGGGATAAAATTGCTGCACTACCTCCGGAACAACAAGCTGAGGCGATAGGAAAATTTGCTGGGAATGTCATCGCGGCACTTACGGCGATTCGTGGATTAATGTATGTTGCGCAAATGACCGGGAAAGCGGCAATTGCCACTCAATGAGCGAAGACCACGGCAGCGACACTAAAACTTTCAGGTACAGCTTCAGAAGCTACAGCTGCAGCGATATCAGCTTCCAAAGAGGCCACGAAGGCTATTTTATGGAAGGTTGGAAATGTGGCTTTGAATGGTCCTATGGAAAGTGCGATTGGAGCCGTGCTTTCAAAAAGTTTTCGAACTACTTCCGCTATCCTACAAAGCCAATCTCCTCTAACGCAAAAGCTCAAAGCGGTCGAGAATAGTATTGTTCATTTTGAAAATTCCATTCGTCATGAGACTCGTCCAATCCAGTTACAATATCTTCAGGAAGGGAAGTTGGCGCTTGAGAAAGAAGCGGAAAAGCTCGCGAAACTAGAGTCGGAGAGACTCGCGAGGCAAGCCGAGTCAATAGCGAAACACACACAGAGTGTGATTCGTGACGAAAATCCAAACACCACTCAGAATTTGATAGAAGTGGTTCGTGGGATGTCGGAAAGCATCGATAGTATAGCGCGGATGCTGGGAGAAAGCCTTCAGAAATTCAAGCCCAAACTTGATGAAATCGGACAACTACTGAAGGGAAATCTTCGCGAAAATTCCACGAGCATTCTCCAAAAAATAGATTCTTTTGCCGAGTTAGTACGCTTGGAATCCAAGATAGGATTGGAATTAAAAGCAAAAATCACGAAGGTTCTTTGAAATATGAAAGGGCAGTTGTTGAAAGGCCATAAAGAACCACTTGCCCCCTCTCCAGAATTACATTATCAGCGATTTGCTCTTGATAATGGGATTCCTTGAATTAATCTTCGCGGATCGAATGGTAATTTTTTGGCAGTGAAGGCGGGAGATTTTCATATCGTGGCAAAGGAGGGGGAGGAAAGTATGATAGTATATTGGAAAGTGGCTGATGACTGGAAGAGTAAAATGGTACCGAGAAAAGAGTTTGAGCGACTCAACCCTGATTTTATAAAATTAAAAGCTGCACAAAAGAAGGGGGATGAAACACGAAATATTCACCCCGAGAAGTTGAAGCACGTTGAGCCAGTTGAGCCTCCATGAAAGAATGGAGTTATACAAGCTCAGGAGTATAACAGAAATACCGGACAAGCGTATCGCGAACGGATTGAAAATGGTTTTGCAGATGGAGGTCGATCAGCTCAGTATTTTGGTACAAAAGAAGCTGCAGAAAAGATAGCACGAGATCTCAATTGCACTCCCAACAATTCCGATGCGTACTATACGGTTTCAAAATTACCCGATGGAAGCTATGGAGTTTCGAATCGTGAGTTTATAGTGGTTGATAGAGTGAATGATCCATTATTGAGGCAGATGATGCATTCTGTGGAGCGATTAAAATCCATTGCTGATCCAAAAGAGCGAGCTCAGGCCATGCTTCGGTTTGTCTATGAAGAAAGTGAAAAACTCACTCATATCAAGTGAGATACGGCGTACAACAGCGATACACTTCATGGTGTAAAATTTCTTGGGGAAATTATCGCGCGTGATTGAGCGGCAGTATGCCGACATCGTGCTTTACTTGTGAAAGTTTTGTGAGATGAGCTCGGCCTCGAAACATCTATTCGCAAATGATACGTTAAAGATGTAAACGGACCAAGTGGGGCACATGCTTGGAATGAAATTCGTATAGGGGGCGAGTGGCATGTGGCTGATACGACGTATATACTTGAAAAACCGGATGCTCTTCAGTCATACCGGGATATGAGGCACCTTGGAAGGCTGAATGCAAATGGGCAATTTGTTGCTATTCACGAACTTCAAAATCTCGAGCAAGCGGCTTAATCTCTTAACATTTAATGCTATTTTTCCGAAGATACACGTGTACTTTCAATAATTATCTGGTAATGGAGAGGGCATGAATTGAAGGCGGATGGCAGGATTGTAGGAAAATAGTTTTGACAAATTAGTATTTTTGTATTTAAGTTTACATGAACACACGGAACCATTGGTTCTCGTGTGAGCTCACTGTTGATTAACTTACTGCCAAAGGAGAGGACTATGACCTCACGGATAACTTCAGAACAAACAGCACAAATCTGCACGTTTGCGGAAGCAGCCGTGCGTCAGGTGGTTCAGGAGGTTTTGGCTTCCATGAATCTTTCCCAGGAAGAAGCACAGCGTGTCATCGACCTAAAAGAGAACTTCCAAGATTACTTCAAGGAAGCCGCCAAAGTCTCCCTGAATAGCCTGTATCTCACCGACCAGTTCAGGGACGAAGAAGTCGAATCGAGTCATTACTACCTTTCGGGCTACCAAGGTCCAGGAAGTATCAATGATCAGCTCATCCGACTGAAACAGCTTTTCCCGGAAGTGGGTGGTGCCAACCCAGAACTCGTCGCAAAGATCGAAAGCGGGGAAGTGACGCTCTCGAATATCCCAAAGCGTTACCCGGAAGAAGACCGGAATTTCTGGTGCCTCCCGCACTGGAGCAAGGTAGCCCCCACTTACAGTGAAGCTGTTTCCAAAGTCTTCGCACTTCTCTCGGACATTCGTGCTGGCGTGTTCTATAACTCCACGAAAGGGCTCACTGACCATAACCATCTCCGGGAAACTGAACGCAAGGCTCGCATGATGAACGAACAGCATGCCAAACAAGGTGCTGACGTCATCATTCTCGAGCTACAGTTCGGCCTGCGCCATCGCGGCCGCTCTGTTCGTCGCGTACGTGCGGTCATGAGCGGAGCGGAATTCGGTCTTGGTATCTACGAGATCGCCGTCATGCTCCTGCTCTCGCCCAAGCGCCTCGTCATCTATCACGACCTTTGGATCGACGCGTCCGGTGATGAGTGGCGTCCCGAGGGTACTGGTATCTTTGTTTACGCTCCATACCTCGGGTTCTATCGGGACCGGGTCCAGTTCGGCTGTCGAAAGGTTCAAGCGGCGGGTGACGGCTGCGGGTCGGCTTCGGCATTTGTTGCGCAATAAATTGATTCTGGAACTTGGAGTGTTTGATGTTTCCAACATTCTGGCACTTTGAATTCTTTGAATCCATGGGTGTACGCTTCGGCGTACACTTTTTTTATGCTGGTTCAGCTGATTTGAGATATGGAAGTATAGAGTGATTAAGTGTTCATCTCAAGACTTGCAAACTCTCAATCATAAGATATATTATACATGCAAATGTATCTTACCCTCTTCGGTATATGAAGAAATTCCAACTCAACAAAATGGTAGCTTCACTTATCGCCACCACCCTCATCGTGAGTGGTCTCGCCTACGCTGCCACCACCATCACGAGCACCTCTCAACCGTCGTAAACAATGACATCATGAGTGCGGCTTGGTTTAATGATGTGAATAGTAAGATTGCGAGTCTCAATGCAAAAGTCGCCACTCTCGAGGCAGGTGGAAATGGGAGGATAAGTAATTATCAGATTGTAACCAATAGCTCTGGTTATCAGAATCTTCACTACAACACTGATGTATACTGTCCTGCTGGAACCATTGTTTTTTGAGGTGGATGTAGTCAATGAGATGTTTCAGATTCTACGGCAATAACTGATAATCGACCAATCTCGAACAATGGATGGCACTGTAGGACGCGTGACGTAGTAACGCCTACCTTGCGAACAACCGTTACCTGTGCAATTTGCGCAAAAATAAATTAATTATGATTCCAGAAATGGCCACCAATAATGGTGTGCCAAAAATGTGATCCAAGCTACATGAATAGATGGTACTTGGATCTTTTTCTCTGCTGTACACCTAGCGAGGTAATATACGAGAAATTTTGTCTAGAAATGATATGAGACTTCTGCTCCTCTCAAACGGGTGAGGTGTATGACTTGATTGGAAAATTAAGTTGGTATTACAGCCCGAAACATCGCCCGCATGTATGTATTTATACAGTCAAAAAATAGCACCTCATACGAGATGCTATTTATATGATAATGCGGATTATTCAGCGGTTGCAGAATTGATAATTTCATCTTCTTGAGCGTCATCCATGGTGTTACCCAAAACATTTTCGAGAATGACGAGAGTTTCAGTTATCTTTCGCGCTAGACGAGAATTCTTCATTGCTTGAGCTTTTTCGAGCTGCTTTTCTAGATTTGCCTTTGTTTTTTCGTAGTATGCCATTTTCTTTTCATCAGGTATGGCAGAGAATCGCTTAACAAGAGATTGTTGCATTTTTTCCGTAAGCACTGGCTTTTGTCCTGGCTTTTGCATCTCTAGTTTTCCCGCTTCACGCTTCATCTCTGGTTTCATTTCCATTTTGTTCTCCAGCTTCATCTTTGACTGTACATCCACTCGATTCTCCTGTTTCATATCTATTTTATACTCAGGCTTCATCTCCTTTTTATACTCAGGCTTCATCTCAGGCTTCATCTCCTTTTTATACTCAGGCTTCATCTCAGGCTTCATCTCTACTTTGTTTACCGGACTCATGCCCGTTTTGTTCTCCTGTCTGATTTCATACCTCATCTCCTGTCTTGGTTCTTCTTTTTTTGGTGGTGGACTTGAGGAGTCAATATTTTTTTGATAATCCATTGACTCATACATCTTTTGTATTTTTGTTTCTTTAACAACTTTGACCATGCTCCAGAATTTCCCCTCATCAGTCATGGCAGGATCCAAGGCATCAGAATTAAGAGAACTCGTGTCTAACCCTGCTTTTTGGAGCTCCTCAACGACTTTTTTTCGATTCGCAGCATCTCTCATTTGCATAGTTTTCTTTATGGTATCCCAGAAAACTTTCTCGTCAGTTTTGCTTGCATCGAGTACATCTTCGGAAATACCAGAAACATCTACTCACTTCGCGCGCATTTCTTCCACTTTTTGCTTTCGCATTTCCGTAGATTTGCGCTGTTGTTCAAGTTTTTTCTCCGCCCAATATGCTGCCTCATCTTTGGGAGCTGGTGCTGTCATATTCATACTTCCATTAGCACTTCCAGTTTCCATTTTTGGCTTTGATGCATCAGCGTATACTACGGATGTAACTATGGTGCTTCCGACAAACGCGATAGCGGTAAGTGTGTTGATTGTATGTTTCATAGAAAAAAAGTTATAGATAATCTTTATTATTCTTTCAGATATTCTGCAGAAGTCAAAATCATTTGTCGGTGAACAGGGTCGAGAACACGAGCAACTCGATGTTGGATTTTGTTTTCCGTTCTACATCAAGCCAGAGGATTTATTTCCTGGAATTGACTCGCTACCGTTTCGTCCTTGATATATTTTTGGATATCTATACCACGCGCTTTCATGGCGTCAAGGTAGACTTGTCTTTCTCATGGTTGCAAGTAAAAATTGAATCGAACGTTTTGTTCATATACCTCTACCAAATGCTCATTTGAAGTAGTATCGACAAAGCGATGAGGCGAGCTTGTGGTATTTTTATGTGAGTTCATAACGAAAAAATAAAAATATAGCATACCTATTGAGCTCTATTTTTTTTGAATTTCAAGTTTTTTATTTTGGTGAAATTTCTAGAGGAGTGATTGTAGGTGAAAGGTAATACGTCAAAACATTTTGTGCATAATCTTGCATATGCGGATATCTCGTTACGAGATCGATCTGAGTTTTTCGATCGGTTAGGAATTTCTC
>JBEICN010000038.1:0-10049 GCA_040383945.1 Candidatus Peribacteria bacterium
ACTCAAAGCGTCTTTGTCTCGAAATATATTTGTAATATGGATGTAAAACCACTTCGGATCGCTATCGTTTGCGACTGGCTCAAAGATTGGGGCGGCGCCGAACAAGTACTCTACGATATACTCGAGGTAGTACCTCAAGCGGACATATTCTGTCCTACCTTTGATTCAAAAAATTTTCCTGAACTCGAAGGTCGGGTCACGACGAGTTTCATTCAGAAGATTCCCGTGATTCGTCATCATCCCAAGCTTATTCCATTTTTGCGCACCTACGCATTCGAGTCTATGGATTTCTCCGGATATGATATAGTTATCTCAAGTTCCAGTGCAGAATCCAAGGGCATAATAACGGGTACCGAAACTCGTCATATCTGCTATTGTCATACGCCTACACGATATTACTGGAGTCATACCCATCAATACATGAAGAATCCCGAATTTGGGTGGCTCAACCCCGTGGCTCGACTCTTGATGCCGTATATGATCCATCGGCTTCGAATGTGGGATTTTCTCGCAGCCCAGCGGGTGGACACATTCATTGCAAATTCTGCCACCACGGCAAAGCGAATCGCTAAGTACTACCGAAGAGCATCCGAAATCATACATCCTGGAATAGATGAGACGAGATTTACTCTCCAAGTCGAAAAAAAAGACTATTTCCTTGCGCTTGGGAGAATCGTTCCCTACAAACGGTTCGATTTGCTTGTGGAGACCTTCAATCTCAATGGACTTCCTCTCAAAATTGTTACCAGCACTCGAAACCCACTTCAAGAAGAGCTCCAAAAAAAATCGCTGCCGAATATTGAGTGGGTATTTGATGTCACCAACGATTCAAAAATAGAATTATACCAGAATGCCAGAGCTTTGATATTTCCTCCAGAGGAAGATTTTGGAATGGTACCAGTGGAGGCAATGCTTTGCGGAACTCCCGTAATTGCCTATGGGAAAGCCTGAGCCCTCGAGACATCACTCGACTCAGTGACTGGGGTGATATTCCCAGAGCAAACACCAGAATCACTACAAGATGCCATCTGAAAATTCCTCAAACTCCAACTCAAACCAAAAAAGATACGCGAGCATGCCATGAAATTTACAAAAAAATCATTTCAAAGAAGTTTTCTTGAAGTGCTTGCCAAAGAATAATTTCATGTAAAGAAAATACCCACTTTTTCTTGTCATCGAATCAAAGTATCATACAATGCGCTAAATTGAAAACTACCTGCCCATGTGCTGAATTTTTGGATATGTCGGAACCACTCCTGGAGCTGAAAAAATCATTCTCGATTGATTGGAAAAATTGGAGTATAGAGGCTACGACTCGGCATGAATCGCCGTACATGGAAGATCTTGAATTGATGTATATAAATCCATAGGTAAAGTTTCACAACTCAGTACACTCGTAAGTAGCTCCAAGGCTACCGACAAAAAATACATAAGTGGCATAGGTCATACTCGATGGGCTACACATGGAGTGGTCAACCTAAAAAATACCCATCCACATACTGACGAAAAAAAATCCGCTTTTATGGTGCATAACGGCATTATTGAAAATTACCGAGAACTACAAAAAGAGATCGCCGGGACAAAATTTTATGGCAATACCGACACAGAAGTTGCTGCAAAACTCTTGGCTACTATTACCGGAGAAAGTTTTCTTGGGCGTGTAGAAAAACTTATCACTCGACTGGAATGAGCGTACGCAATCGTTCTCATCAACGATCAGGACCCTGCGGAGATGGTTGGAGTGAAATTTGGAAGTCCACTCGTATTTGCCAAAGGGAAAGGGAATGTTTTTTTTCTTGCATCCGATGTTAATTGTATAGCGAGCCATACGAGCAATATTGTATACCTAGAGGATGGAGACTTGGTGCATATCAAAAATGGGAAGGCTGTCATCAAACATGCCGGGCACACCGTACAACGATGTCACGAAAAAATCGATGTATCCCAGACGCACATAGACAAAAGGGATTTCCCTCATTTTATGCTCAAAGAAATTCATGAAGCTCCCAATGTGCTTGTCGATGTATTTCGTGGAAGAATACAATTCCAGGAGTGAATCATAACCACGGACGCCTTTCGTAGCCTTCGAGATGTGGATTTTGACCGAGTAGAGTTTGTTGCTTGCGGTACGTCGTATCATTCTGGACTCTTGGCATCCTATTGGATCGAGGAACTCTCTGACTTGGATACTGGGGTTACGATAGCGAGCGAGTTCTTCAGTAGACCGCCACGGATTTCTCCTACTACCCTCTTTGTGTTCATATCCCAGTCGTGAGAAACTGCAGATTCTATCGAGCCACTCAAATACCTCAAAGAACATGGAGCCGTGACGCTTGGAATTGTAAATGTTGTAGGATCAACGATTGCTCGACTCACTGGACATGGCCTGTTTACCCGAGCTGGAGTAGAAGTCGGGGTTGCTGCCACAAAAACTTTTATCGGACAAATCGGAGCGCTCCTGATTCTCAGCCTCTATTTTAGCATTCAAAGCGGAGCTGACTTCCGCCGTTATCGATGCATCCTCGATAACATAGAAAATCTTTCCCTATTGGCAAAAGACGTAATTGACATGACGAATGCTATAAAGAAAGTTTCCATCGAGCTTGCCAAGTATGAGCATATGCTCTTTTTGGGAAGAGGTTCTGGGGTCGCTGTAGCACTCGAAGCCGCCCTAAAGTTCAAAGAGATCACCTATATACACGCTCACGGACTTCCTATATGAGAACTCAAGCATGGGTCGCTCGCCCTCATTGACGAAAAGTGTCCATGTGTTGTTTTTGTGCCAGACGATACGTATTTCAATATGAATACTTCCGCTATTTCCGAGATTCGTGCGCGAGGAGGCAAAATCTGCGCGATTTCACAAAGTCCCATTCCCGAAGCTGAATGGAATATCGTACTTCCAAAGACTCATCCGATTTTCTTTTGTTTTCTCGCCTCCATCTGTGGACAATTGCTCGCCTACCATGCAGCTGACGCGCTCGGTCGAGACATTGACAAGCCAAGAAATCTCGCAAAGAGTGTAACGGTACGCTAACGCAAATCAGTAAATCTACTTCATGAAACCACGAATACTCCTCACGGGCGGACTTGGATACATAGGCTCGCATACCTGCGTCGTTATGGAACAAGCTGGATTTGATACTGTTCTTCTCGACAACCTCTCCAATTCGAGTCTCGACACGCTCACTGGCATCGAAAACATTCTGGGTTATCGTCCAATTTTTTATGATGCCGATATTCGGAATCGAGGACAAATTGCTTCGATTTTGGCGAGTCATCACTTTGATGGAGTGATTCATTTCGCTGGACTAAAATCCGTTGGAGAAAGCGTTGCAAACCCCTTTGAATACTACGACAACAATATCCGTGGATCGTTTGTTTTGTTTGATGAATTGGAAAAAATCGGGCTTCGGAATATCGTGTTTTCGTCGAGCGCTACGGTGTACTCCCAGGACAATACGCTTCCCCTCGTAGAAACCTCGAGACTCGGAACCACCAACGCCTATGGCAGCTCCAAACTCTCTCTGGAACTCGTCCTTCGTGACCTCTCCTCAGCCAAGCAGTGGAATGTATTTGCCCTACGGTATTTTAATCCCATCGGAGCACATCCATCAGGCATAATCGGAGAGCGGCCCAGTGGTATTCCCAATAATCTGTTACCATATGTGCTCGATGTGGCTGTTGGAAAGCGGGAAATGGTGAGTGTTTACGGGAACGACTATGATACGATTGATGGTACTGGAGTTCGAGACTATATCGACGTGAACGATCTGGCAAATGCCCATCTCCTCGCTATCAGGAAGCTTTTGACATCTGATACAGCTGGGTTTCTTGCGATAAACATCGGGACATGAAAAGGTACCAGTGTTCTGGAAATGATTGAACATGTGAGAAAATCCAGCGGTAAGGATATCCCCTATGCTATTTGTGATCGACGTCCGTGAGATCTTGCGAGCGTGTATACCGATCCGGCACTTGCATTTGAGGTTCTCGGATGGAAGGCCGAGCATTCTGTGGCGGAGTCCGTGGCGAGTGCGTGGAGATTTGTATCCGAAAACTCATAATCCATGCGCTTCAAAGATATCCACCTCATCCAATTCCTCCCCTACTTCCCACCCCACAAGGGTGGACTCGAAGATGTCGCAGAATGGATAAGTTCCGAGTACCAGACTGCAGGTTATGGAAACGTGCTCAATGTGACTTTTTCTGTAGGTCAGCTCCAATCTCACGGTTCATACAACACCAATGGCGCACGTGTGATCGTGCTTCCCGCATTTGACCTCGTGAAGAATTTTCCGGTGCCCAAGATTTGGAGTCCTGAGTTTTGGCAGGCATTGCGGGAAATACGGGAATTTGGGGGTGATATCGTCCAAACTCATACGAGATTTTTCCTGTCGAGCTTCCTCGGGGGTATCTACGCAAAACTTCGTCGAAAAAAATGGGTGCACATCGAGCATGGCAGTGGATATGTGGTTTCCGATCAAAAACTCGTCACATTTTTTTCACGTTTCTTCGACCGTACCATTGGCTCGTGGATACTCAGGCATGCTGACCACGTCATCGCGATCAGCGAAGCCTGCAAAGCATTTGTACATAAAGAATTCGTCAATCGGGAAGTCACGGTTATCTATCGAGGTATGAGCCTACCTGAAGTCCCAAGAATTCCATCGACTGATGGAAAAATTCATATTACCTTTGTTGGTCGGCTCGTCTATCTCAAAGGCGTATCATATCTACTAGAAGCCATAGAGCGACTCGTATCCGAAGGGGTAACCGATTTTTCTTGTCGTATCGTTGGGGACGGAGAAATGCGAACAGAGCTCGAAAATACCGTACAAGAGAATTCACTCGGAGCTTATGTCGAATTCCTAGGATTCCGAAGCAAGGAAGAAATACTCTCGAGTATTCTCCCATCGACGGATATCTTCGTGAATCCGAGTCTGCAGGAAGGTTTACCAACTACGGTCGTGGAAGCCCTACTTTCTCGGTGCGCGGTGGTCGCGACGGATGTAGGAGGCACCAGAGAAATATGCAACGGGGAAGATTTGAAAATTATTGCTCCGGGAGATGTGGATGTGCTCGCGGAAGGATTGAGGTCAATGTTTTCTATATATCGGGAAACCTCGGGTACGTCGTATAATGTCGTGAAAGAAAAGTTCGATGCGAGGGGGAATATTGGGAGAATGTATGAAGTGTTCAAAAATATTGTCGGAAAACAAAACAAAGATTTTTAAACTATTTTGCAAAAAGACAGATTTTACGTATCTTTTTGGCTCATTTGAGAGTAATTTTTAATAAAGTAATATGTTTGAACATAGTGGAAATAACAGGGCTCAGAGCAAATATGTTACTTACCTTAATCCAAAGATTCAAAAAATACTTATAACAAAAGATTCAGTCCTTGATATTTGATGTGCCAGTGGCTGGCTAATGCACTATCTGAATCCCAAAGCTAAGTACACCGGAATTTCCTATAGTCAATCAGATATCGATGTCATACGGAAAAAAGGTCAAACTGCACACCTGGTTAATCTTGACAAGGAAAAACTTCCCCTTGAAGATCAATCGGTTGATTGCATTTTCGCGAGCCATATACTCGAGCATTTTGAAAAATCCGAACTCATTAACCTGATGAACGAGTGTTATCGTGTTCTCAAGAAAGACGGGGAAATTATTCTAATTACCCCGACTGATTACAACCCATTCTTTTATGCGGAATGGACTCACATTAAGCCATTTAACCACGGAAGCCTACCTGGACTCCTACGAGATTTCGAATTTCGTGAAGTAGACTGGATGTACCCAAAGCTCAGCTTTCTTCCAAAAACACTACAAGCAATACTGAGATTCCCGCTTTTCTTTTTAAAGCCGTTCCTCTGGAAAGAAGTCGTGGCATTTGGTAAGAAGTAATTTCTACCACCCATGCCCAAACTAAAAATATTCTTCAATCAAAAACCCCTTCACCGCGAACGTCAGGCCGATACGGCGAAGTTTGCGGCGAAGTTTTTCGATGTGATTTCTCCATTGAAGCAAGCCGTCAATAACCTTACAACGCACAAAAAACAGGAGAAATCGCTCGTATTGAAGACTATTACCTTCCTTATTGCTAATATTCCTATTATCAATCTGCGAAAGATGTCCTCGCTCTCGGAAAAAGCAGACATAATATATACCTGGGGGGATATTCCGCTTTTTCCAAAGAAGCCATATATGGTCGAGCTTGACAATCCCTATGTACTAACTCTCTACAATGCATTCGCATTCCGACTCTATAGACCTATTATCAAGCGATTACTCATGTCTTCGAAATGTCATAAAATTGTATGTATTTCGGATGCCTGCCGTAAAAGCCTTATCCGGGAGTTAGGAAACGAACTCGCGAGCAAAACTATCGTGCTGTATCCGAGAATCCGAGAAGAATCGTTGGTACAAAGAGATAATTCCTGAAAATTCATCCATTTTCTCTTCGTCGGACTCGCCGGAAAATCCAAATGACTTCCTGAAGCGCTTGCCGCATTCAACCAGATTAAAAATGATTCAATAATCTTTAATATTATAGGTTTTCATGATCCAGTGACAGAGAATCAATACCGCTCTGATCCAAGAATTATTTTTTTGGGAAAACTACCGAGGGAGGAAATCTTGAATAAGTATATGCCCAATTGCGACGTCCTACTTTTTCCAACCTACCTTGAATCCTTTGGAATGGTAGCTTTAGAGGCTCTTTCACGGGGTATGAGTATTATTACTACAAATATCTATGCTCTCCCCGAGATGGTCATTGATGGATACAATGGACGAGTCCTCCCCCATCCATTCTATGCTCCAAACAAAGACGGGTTTGTAGATATCCAGGATATTCTTCCAACCCTTGAATTAAAGCTAGGGGAGCAGGTACTCAATTCCAAACTCAAGGATGGTATCGTCGAATCCATAGAACAAGCCATTCTCAATTACCCGCAGTGGCGAGTCAATTCCTCCAAAATCTACGAGGAGAAATTCTCCGAAAAGGCTTGGGAAAATTCATTTACCTCCTTATTCGAATAACTATGAAAATCACGGAATTCTACCAACAGAGGTACAACCCAGAATTGTTCGGAACTTCCCTCTCCGATTGGCAAAAATTTACCTTAGCAGACCTTCGGAAGGAAGACTTAAAGTGAAAAAAGGTGATGGAAGTCGGAATCGGTCCAAACGGACTTATCTTCCAATTGCTTGTAATGGATATTCAGGATATTGAACTCCTTGGGGTCGACCTCGACACACATATCCTCGAATACCTCAGAAGTATAGGTGTGAACAATTTCCAGGTGGATATTTCAAGCGAAAAACTTCCTATCGTTGACGGAAATATCGACATTATAATCTTCAACGAAGTTATTGAGCATGTATTCGACTGTCAGCATGCAATCAATGAAATATACCGAGTCCTGCGAAAATGAGGCAAGCTATTTATTTCGACTCATAACAGCTTCAACCTGTTCATGCGATTGAAGTACCTGTTCGGCTATATCCCTACGCCAAGCCTAGACGTATCTCACGAAACCATGGGTGAGCACATCAGACTCTTTAATCAGAAGCTGCTAAAAAAACTCATAGTTAGAGCTGGTTTCAAAGCGGAAAATATCGACAATAGAAGCTGGTTCAAGCTCGGGAAGATTTCATTTTTTACTCACTTTATAACCGGTCTACTTTCTCGACATCTCTATTTCATCGTAACCAAGTAGCCCATGTGCGGAATTCTCTGAGCCGTAACCCGGAAAAAACAGGATAATTTCTTTGAGAAATTCAAATCCTCGCTCAAAAAATTGGACACGCGCGGTCCAGATAGCAGCGGTATGGTCGTTGATGGCAATGTATTTCTGGGTCATACCCGTCTTGCTATCGTCGATACCAGCGTTTTTGCGAACCAACCGTTTCTCATGGGAGATTACTCAATTATTTTCAACGGTGAAATATACAACTTCCACGAGCTCAAGAAAGAACTCATTGCTCTTGGTAACAAGTTTATGACGACCTCAGATACAGAAGTACTTCTCATGAGCTATAAGCAGTGGGGCGAAGCCTGCGTACAGCATATAGACGGGATGTGGTCATTTTGTATCCATGACAAGGTTGCGAATAAACTGTTTCTCTCACGCGATAAGATTTGAGAAAAACCGATGCTTTATTGTCAGGGCAATAATATCTTCGTTTTCGGATCAGAAATCCACGCAATCATCGAGCATCTGAAACCTAAGGAAATCAAGCCGAACTATCTGGCGCTTTCAAACTTCGACCTATATAATTTTCGACATATCCCCTCTCCGCTCACAGCATTTGAGAACATATTTAAGCTTGAGCCAGGGTATAATTTGATTTTCGATCTCGAGAGCTTTTCCTTCAAGAAATATAAATACTTTCAAGTAAAGAAAGTAGATATTGAAGCTGATCCTGTAGCTCAATTCGATATAATTTTGCAGCGATCAGTAGCGCAGACGTGCTACGCAGACGTGCCAGTGGGGATTTTTCTCTCTGGAGGAATCGACTCTTCGCTGATAGCCTCTGTAATGAAGAATCGCAATATTGTAGCTTATTCTCTGGGATACGACGAAGAGGATCCTGAAATCGTCCGTGCTGAAGCTATCGCCAAACGCCTCGGACTCAAGAATAAGAAAATATTTTTCAAGGAATACCTCGAAAAAGTCGACATTATTGAGGTTATCGAACGAGTAATCATTCAGTATGGCGAGCCTATCAACCTTATGCAAATTATTTATGCAGATATCATTCTCAAAGAAATGAAAAAGGACGGTATCAAGGTAGCAGTTGGAGGGAATGGTGCAGATGAGCTATTCTACGGATATAATGGTATGAATCTCCTTTCGAGGATCAGCGACGTTAAGAAATTTCTTGATATAATCCAAATCGGCAAGATACTCCCAAATCACAAGTTCAAGGAAATACTCTACCGGTATAGTTTTATCAAAAACCCCTGCATTCGATCGGAATACAAGCAATTTCTCTATGGGCCATACCTTGAGGAATACGCTTCCGAAATCCCTTCGGGCGACCTCATCGACGTGTTTTCCTGGATTGGGCTCCGAATCGAGAACGAACATTCCATAACGATTGTGAACGATATCGCGGGCTCAATCAACGGGATGGAAGTCCGAACTCCATTTTTAAACCGCGACGTCATAAACTTCTCCTGCAGTCTCCCGTCCACCGAGAAAATAGTCTCCTATACCGACCCGACCTACAACAAGCGAATTCTCAAAAAAACACTAGAAAAATACTTACCAAATGAACTCATCTACTACAAGAAGATGGGATTCGGATACGGCATCGACAGTACCAAGATTATTCTTGCTAACCCGAAAGCAGAATATTACCTACTCGTCGTTTCCAAATACCTGAAACACTATGATCACCTAGAAATCGCTAAACTATATGAAGCCTACAAATCGGGCAAGAAAATTAACGTCTGATTGCTTATAGGAGTCATCTTGACGGGTATATGGTACGATAAATTCATAATAGGCAGATAATATGAAAATTTATTTCCTAATTAATTCCTTGGAATGAGGCGGTGCGGAAAGAGTTACTATCAATCTTGCTGGATACCTCTCACGAGAACACGATGTCACGATAATAACGCTTAAGGACGTGAATTTTTATGAATTACCAGAACATGTGAAATACCTTCCTCTTTCATCGGTAAAAAGTAATTTACTCATGTTTTTACTTATCCCCTATTACGCCCTCAAATTCAAGAAAATCCTGGATACAAAAGGCTTCGACACCGGGATAAGTTCCCTTGAGATCGCAAACTTCGTAAATCTTCTCGTCAATAAAAATGCTAACATAGCTTTTGAAATCAGCATTACTTTTTTCAAGGGCTTCAGTGGGTTCGTTTATAAAAAACTTATCAAACTCCTTTATCCAAGGGCTAGAAAAATTAAAGTGAACAGTCAAGAAAAACGTTATTACTTAGATGAATTCCTAGGAAAAGGTATAGAAAAAATCGATTTAATCTATAATCCAATCGATCTACATAAGATTTA
>JBEICN010000039.1:0-8095 GCA_040383945.1 Candidatus Peribacteria bacterium
CTCTGAAAGTAGTATCACCGGAACAGACCTATAAAGATCTTACCTGAATAGATATGGACAAGGTGGTGTTTATAGATGTTCGATCTCCAAAAGAGTACAATGAGCTTCATGCAACTGGCTCTATAAATATACCTATCGCTGATCTCTATGATAAGAAGGGTGGCGATGTTCCGAGAGAAGGGAAAGAAATTTATCTTATCTGCACGAGTGGGAGACTTGCAGCGGTGGCATACCAATACCTACAATTCCATGGATTTACAAACTTAAAACATGTTGAAGGTGGGATAAATAACTGGGCAGCAAAGAGGCTTCCTACCGTAACAAAAGAAATAAAATGGTAAAATCAAAAACTGTCCAAAAAAATGCACAAAAGTGAAACAAACTTTCTTTGATATTTTTTTTGTTTTTTTGACTCGCTGTCCTATGAGCACTGGTCGGATATATTTATTATATCAATGCAGCACAACACACAGCAGCTTGATCGGTTTCTGAAGCGCCAAAGCTTCAGCCAGTAGGTCCAATTACTCCATGAGACAAATACAGAATTCGCTCATCTTCAAGGTTTACGGCTGTCATGTACGACTCTCTTGACTGTCCGAGTTGTCGCACGGCCAATGCTACCATAAATGCTATTGAAAAAGAGCTAGACGGGCGGATTTCTGTAATTGTTCGCGAATTTCCAATTTCTTGAGTTTCTTCTCTGGTAAAAGAAAAAATGCTTATTGATCACTGTGTATACGAGAAAAACCCGAAAGAGTACTGGGATTTTTTCAAAAAAGCGCGTCAAGAGTACCCGAAGTTTCATCTATCGTCTGATTGGATGAAGAAAATTGCATTTGCATATGTGTCAAGTGATGAACTCACCCAGTGTATGCGAGATGAAAAGTCAGAAAAGAAAATAGAACAAGTGATTTTGGAAGGTAAGCACTCTCTTATTATATGGACTCCCACATTGATTCTATTTGATGGAGAAAAGCAGGTGGCCCGATATAATAATATCGTTCCTCATATATGAAATATATTAAAATATCTTGCCAGCTTTGAATGAAATAGTGATTTTTTTTTGGAGTGAAAGTATATTTAATAGTCTAACAGAAAAGAAGTCTTAGGGTATAAAGTATTGACATATATCATTATAATGTTGTAATATACTTACTAATTTTCCCATATGCGCTCTATTGTATCTCATTTTCGACTTACTACCCTTTTTGTTATCGCTGGCGTAAGTCTTGGTATTTCGTCATATTTTGACCTATCTTCAACGGTACTCATGCCGTCAGCTTACGCTGATTGTGCTGGGGGTTGAGCTGGTGGTTGTGCAGGTTGAGATTGATGAGGTTGAGGCTGAGGGTTTGATGGATGAGGCTATGACCCCTTCGCCGGAGTAGAAATCTTTGGAGATCCTGTATTTATAGAGTTCACGTACATCAGCTCTTGGTCCAGTCAGTGGAGTGATTGCAACAACTTAAACTCCAGCATGGATCAATGTACGCAGGTTCAAACACATAACCCAATATACGCAACCGGATACTACACTCTCACTCCAGTTGTTAAGGATGGTGTGGAAATTCGTAAGGAACAGAATGGTTGACCACTCCCTGATGTGGCAAAACCTTCAGATCAAACGGTGACCATCAATATAACCATACAGAAAAGCTCTACATCTTCTTCGTGTGTCAATAAAGTAGCTGACTCCATAGATCCGTGCTCTATGGAGATAGCCATCACAACTCCAACCATAGAAAACAAACCCGTCACAGGTTTAACAAGTGTCGCATTTACTACGATTGAAGACATATCATGAATAGATGCCAATAGAATCGACGGAGATACTAATCCTTCCACAAATAACGCACTCATTCTTCCGGCTGCCAGTACTATTTGACTCGCTGGAGGCCCAGGAAACTATAAAATTGTTATTCCAAACATCCGATCCGTCTCTCCATTCTCTGTAATCAATGGCGCTCTCAAGCTCAATTATTCGCTCAATTGAATCTCGGATAGTATGCTTTTAACAAATATTAACTACAAATTTACCAAGCCTTTCTACGGAACGCTACGAGCCTCGGATAATAATAAGTTAACCTGGGATGCTGCCCCACGCGTAGGAACATCCTATGATTATCTTCTCAATATTACAGGCACCAGTTCTGTTTCTAGTATTCCTACAGTTACCAAGCTTCCTCCATCAGCTATATCTACCAATAACACCACCAATCAAGTCGTGGAAGGGGTAGAAATAGTAGACAGTTCATTAAATACCAAAGACATTCATTTTAAGGGAAGAATCAATACGAGTACTTCTGATTCGTCCGAGTCTCTTACCGCACCAACCGTGCGAGTATCACCTTTAGAAATCAGTTATAGTCTCTCGAGTAAAAATGTTAAATATTCCCTTACGAGTTCCACTGATCCAGTAACCACTCCTTTCATCGAGCTATGATGATCAAGTTTCATAGGTATTCGTGTGGTCTGACAGATTCAATGAACGAGTAAAGCAGCTATAACCAGTGGGCGTCAAGAGGCACTCTATTTCAAAGTTGTACAATCATCGGTTCGAAATGATATTAGAAAAAATATAGCTACTACAACGAGAGCACGAACCAATGGATCTCTAGTAAACGGAGTAAAATATATAACTTGAGACTATACACTTACTACTTCGGATATCACTAATGCCGAAATTGAAACCATAGTGATCGATGGAGGGAATCTTCTCATCAAAGATAATATTCCGAAAAAAGCAAAAACTTTCTGACTCGTCGTTTTACATGATAAATCGAGGCCAGTGCTAGATTCTGGAAATATTCTTATCAGTAAGAATATAACGAGTATTAACGGACTGCTCTATGCTGACGGAGCACTATTCTCAACGGATGAAAATGGAGTCATATACAAAAATGATGTCACCAGCAGAAATACGGCTCTAAACCGGCAACTCATTATCAATGGAAGTATTATTACGACGAATTCCATCTGATGAGCCACAAACCTCAGCTGAGGAAAGAGTCTCGGCATAGAAGGTACCACCGACTTTGAGCAGGCCATGATCTATGATCTCAACTATTTCCGAAAGGGTGCGGTATGATGCGATAAAAATAGTGACGGTGACTGTGCGGATGCTGGAGAATATCCTGAGCCTATGGTAGTCATCTACGATCCAAGACTCATTTCCAGTCCTCCAAAGGGGTTCACTGTAAAATAACTGAGTTATAGAAATACAAGAGGGCAGGGGAGGCCCTCTTTTTCTTATAATTTTCCTTTTTTTCGTACTCACAAAATGTACAAAGGTTACATGCAAAAAACCTTGTATTTTTGGAGCATAGCTTTGCTCTTTCTTGCTGGCTCCGCCGTCGCAAGTGCGCTTGTCATATTTGGTGTACTCCCAAATACGGCGGACGATGCGAATATGGAGTATATCGCACTCTACAATGATTCGTGTGAATCTATTAATCTTGCTGGGGTAATTCTTCGAGATGCTTCAGGGAAGACATTTACATTTTCTGGGGGTACACTCGAGCCTGCCGCTCACCGTAAAGTGATGCGTACTGAATCAAAAATAATTTTGAATAATACTGATGAATCATTGCAAATTCTCGATGCTTACGGGAATATGATTCATGATATCAAATATACTACTTCCACCAGAGATATTCCAATAGAATGGCCAGTACAAATTCCCGATTGTCAGATAGTAACGACAGTAGAGGAAACCACGGTTGAAACTCATTCTCCAGAAATTGATTCTATTGAAGAACCGACCTTACTAGCTGTGGAGTCACTCTCTACCAACTCTGGCAATGAGTATCTCACGCCATCTAGCAGCACGCTTTCAGGCGCGATTTTGGTACCTGCTTCTTCAGGTGCATTATATGAAATCACAAACAGTGGCGCTCCTACTGCAGGATCGAGCGAGACTTCTTCTGAAGATTCCAATGCTTCAACTTCTTCGTTCGATTCTGTACCGGCTTCGACACTCACGGGCTCGATATCTTTATGAGAATGAATCACTGTTCAAATCTGAGATGATATAGGCTCTGGCACAGTTTTGGCACCAACGGCTTCTGGCACAAGCTCTTTGTTCTCTACACTCAGCTCGCCATTATCAGGCTCTGGGGGGATGGTTGACTATCCCTTGAATCCAAGTTATACCGGAACTACTACGAATGCTTGATGAGTCACTCTGTCAGATTCAACCATCCTTATTCCTCTTCGACTCTTTCTCTATGACTCAAATAATAACGGTAAGATAGATCACTTGCGGGTTGAGTATTCAGGTACGCTCAGTTGAGTCCTTCAAAGAGAAAAATTTATTCTATATTCAGCGAGTGGAGGTCTGGCAGATAGTCGAATGGAAACATCATCTGGAGTAGTGAGAAGTCTTGGGTATTCCGGCTCAATGCTAGAGATTGATCTCATCGAGCAGAATATTTACAATTTGGCACTGAAAATATCGAACACAACAGAGAGTCATCTTCGACTCAAAACTTTGGCATGATTTGGATTAACCAGTCTTTTTGGTGTTCCGGTTCTTCCGCTTACATTTACTCAGTCTTTTGATGGATACGATGGAAAGTTTATTTATAATACTGCGATATCTGGAGTGCTTACCGTTGTTTCCAACACCAGTGTTCCAACGAATAGTCCCGTAACAGTTCCAAATAATCCCACCGTTTCTTCTTGAGCAAATACTCACTTTCGAATACTCCCTGATCCTAAGATCATTTTTCAATCCGGAGTCACGGCTCAGTGAAATTGTAAAAAAGCGAGTTGTCAGGTAAATGTAATTCATGTGGCTCAGGAAAAATTCGAAATGTGCCGTTGGCAAATGATTCCTATTTTTGGAGTGCCACAAATATTGGATGGTTGCAATCCCAAGGCGGTATCGCTGGGAGCTTCGGGTGGAACGGTCGCGTTAACTCTTCTTGATTCTGCTGGAATACTTCCGTTTAAGACCCTGCACTACCAGATTGCCCCCTATTCTCAAACGCCCAAAATTCCGCCATGAGCCTCAATGGTTTCTCAGGAAAGTGCCAATCTCCTACAAAAGCCCCAAAAAATTTCTCCCAAAAACCCCTCTGACATTACTACCAAGAAAACCCCTGTTGTGCCATCTGCAGAAAAGAACATCTCTTCAAAAGCCACTTCTTCCAAGGCCTCTATCAAGCCCAAAAATCCGTCTACCAAGACCACTACCGTAAAAAAGACCACTACCAGCAAGGCCTCGAGCCCTCAAAATTCCCCAAAAGCTCCTTCGGTAAAAGCATCTACCCAATCGCCATCATATCAAAATCAACAGACCCCATCAGATCCGGTCGCGCTTGGTATTATCGGAATTGCCTGTGCTGGAATGGGATTTTGTATGTCCATTTTTCGGAGAAAAGAGTCCGAGCCGACGGGGTAATACCATGTTGTAGGATCACATATAGTAGAAATATTGTCATCATAATAGAATAGAGATCTTGTTTGATATGAGAAAGTAATTTTTACTTTCTCATCTTGCGAATTTTAACTTTTAAAATGACAAAGAGATCTTGCCGTATTGAAATCTATGGACTGTTCCATATACTCATTTTTCCTTGTGAATATATGATTTCAACAAAGCTTCGTAACGTCCTGCAATCCACAGTATTTTGGATATCATTCATTGTCGGTGGTGCGCTGTTATTTGCCGTTATCTACCATTTTACCAATACCGAAATCATTCGTGCTAATTTTGGAGAAACGACTCTTTGGCTAGAATACGCAGTGAGTATAGCTACGGTACTGTCTGGCGGATTATTTTTTGGGCTGTCTGCTTATAAAATTTGGTATTTTGCACATATTTCTCATAGCAAAAAGAGCGGAACTTTTGGTGCAGTGGGTTCGTTTTTGTCAATAGTGGTGGCAGGCTGTCCTGCTTGTAGCATCACTTTGGCATCATATTTGGGTCTTTCCGGTATATTTTCGAGCCTTCCTTTTCTCGGATACGAGGTCCGAATTCTTGGAGTTATGATAATGTTTTGAGCTTCCGTATATACTTGGCGACATCTTGAGACCTGCACGATAGCAAAACCGATACCACGGCGGTAGATAGTGGTAGATTTGAATTTTCTAGAGTTTTCGCTATAGTAGGGCACGATATTTTACCGATTCCCTATGAAGAAAATCACGAAGTGCGTCATTCTCGCTGCTGGATATGGAACCAGATTTCTCCCTGCCACCAAAGCACAACCCAAAGAAATGCTCCCGATAGTTGACACGCCGGTCATTCAATACTTGGTTGAAGAGGCAGTTGCTTCGGGAATTCGCGATATTATCATTGTAACTGGTCGAGGGAAGCGTAGCATCGAAGATCATTTTGATAAGTCATTTGAACTTGAGCAAACGCTCGTAGAAAAGGGAAAAACCAAAGAATTGGCTCAAGTAGAGCACGTTTCCTCGCTCGCGAATATTGCGTATGTTCGACAGCCATTGCCTCGTTGAGATGGTGATGCATTGCTCTACGCTCAACATTTCCTCGGAGATGAGCCATTTTTGCTTCTCTTTGGAGATGATCTCATCATGCATGATGTTCCAGCTTCCAAGCAGCTCATCGATGCTTTTTATCGAAAGCAATCTCCCATCATCTGTATCGAACGCGTATCTGATAGTCGCGTTTCAAGTTATGGTATTATCGAATCAAGTCATTCTGACGGACGAACCCACCGAGTAGAGAAATTCTTGGAAAAACCACAACCTACTGAGACGAATTCGAGACTGGGAGCCGTAGGAAAATATGTACTGACTCCTGATGTTTTTGATTATATAAAAGTTGCCGGTAATAGTGCTGGCGGAGAACGGCGTCTTGCAGATGGATTTGTGGAAATGCTCAAAGAACGAGACATATATGGGTATGAAATCGAAGGGAAACGATATGATACGGGTGATAAATTTGGGTTTCTCAAGGCGACTATTGATTACGCCCTCAAGCGCCCCGAGCTCGCAGAAAAACTCAAAGAATTTATGAAATCACGCATCTAATTTCACGGCAAACATGCGACTTGATCTTCGAGTGGCCGAAATTTTGGGAGTATCTCGGAACAGAGCAAAATTTTTTATTGAGCATGGTCTTGTAACTATCGCAGATAGAGTATCACAAAAATGTGGCTTGGAAGTGCTTCCCAATGCAGACGTTCACATCGACACGAGTCATCCACAAATCCGTTACGTTTCCCGTAGTGCTGAAAAGCTTGCATCATTTTTGGAATTTACAGATATTTCTGTTTCAGGGTTTCAATGTCTCGATGTCGGAGCATCCACTGGTGGATTTACTCAGGTTTTGCTCGAGCGATGAGCGAGTCGAGTGACAGCACTTGATGTTGGTACTTCTCAACTCCACCCAAGACTTGCCGGTGACACTCGAATTGTCTCATTGGAAAATACCGATATACGACATTGGAAAAGTGAACAAAAATTTGCTCGAATTGTCGTAGATGTTTCATTTATTTCACTTCGAGAAGTCCTGTTTCCTATTTTGAAATTTTTATCCCAAGACGGCATTTGTATTTTGCTGTTTAAGCCTCAGTTTGAAGTTGGACAAGAAAATTTGAGAAAAACTGGGATTCCAAAGTCTGAGGAAATTCGAGTAAAATCAATTCGAGATTTTCGAATTTGGCTTACGGATTCGGGAGTTTCTGTTTTGTATCAACATGAGTCGTCCTTAATTGGTGAGTCTGGAAATCAAGAAGTTTTGTTTGCGATTGGCTTGCCTCAATTTTTGAGCTCGGAAAATTCGACCCCTACATTAACGCAGGAATGCTCGGTAACGTAAGCCCTATTTTCTAGTTCGGATTTACACTTTTTTAAATTCTCATACAATAGATCTCTTAATTGCCATAGGTATGTGACGAGGACCCGTAATCGAGCGACAGAAACAAGCAACCGCGAAAGAACGCGGAAAGGTTTTTACGATACATGCCAAGCTCATTGCGATTGCCGCACATAAAGGTGCTGACCCCTCACAGAATCCCAGTCTTGCAGAAGCGATTTATAAGGCAAAGAAAGAAAATGTGCCCAATGAAAATATTGACCGAGCCATTCGTAGAGGAGCTGGTCTCGAAAAATGAGCCGCTAC
>JBEICN010000040.1:0-8035 GCA_040383945.1 Candidatus Peribacteria bacterium
AGATCGAGTGATTTTTGGATTTGTGCGATATCGGTGACTCGTGCGGAGTCTCGAGCTCGAGAAGAGTATCCTCCGATGGAGAGAAATACTATGGTTCCGAGTATTGCGAGTATCGTGATCACGACGATGAGCTCTACGAGAGTGAAGCCGTGGAATTTGGGTTTGGATTTGGGGGTGGGATGGAGAGTGGAATTTGGGATGGGAGTCTCTGTGATGTTGTTGGGAGTATGGTTATGACTCTGTGGGTGGTTTTTGGTGGGTTTCATGGGGGGAAGGAGTAGATATAGTGGAGTATGATACATACTTGTGGAAGTTTATAGTGTTTTTTGAGAAAGAGAAATTTATATGTAATTGGTATCATTCCAATAAATAAAATGACACCATTCCAAAAGTAGAAAATATAGCGGACATTTGTATTTTTACACTTTCACATATACTCCATTCATTCTACATTAGCGCACAAACATGAGTAATTTTGCCTTTCTCGTACTCTGCATCGTGGTTGCATTCATAACAACCATGGTACTGATTCCCCCGTTCATCAAACTCCTCTGGAAATATAAGCTCGGAAAAACTATCCGACAAGAGGCACTTATTGGTAAGGCAACCGAGTTTGCAAAACTTCACAAAAACAAGACTGGCACACCGACCATGGGTATGGTAATTGTTCTTTTTTCCGTGTTTCTTCTCGTTGGTATTACCGTTCTGCTCCATTGGATATCACCCCTGCTTCAAGAATGGTTTGGATGGTCGCTCCGCTACTCTCTCTGGAATCGTAACGAAACCTACCTTTCACTCTTCACTCTCGCCACCGTAGGAGCTATTGGGGTAGTAGATGACTACATGAACATCCTTGGGATAGGTCGCACAAAGGGGTTGTCAGCTCGAGTCAAAATGATACTACTACTTCTGTTTGCGGGACTTTGAGCCTACTGGTTTTATGTTAAGCTCGGTTACACTCATGTAGATGTGCCATTTTTTGGCGCATTCGATCTCGGTTTTTGGTACATTCCTCTCTTTATGCTCGTAATAGTGACTATGGCGAATGCCGTAAATATCACTGACGGACTCGATGGACTTGCGGGTTGACTACTACTGTTCAATTACACGGTATATGCCTGCATATGTTATTTCAAAGGATTGTTTCTGCTTGGAGCCCTCTGCATGCTCATAGTTGGAGGACTTATAGCATTTCTGTGGTTTAATATCAAACCTGCGAAATTTTACATGGGCGATGTTGGAGCGCTGGCGCTTTGAGCAAATCTAGCGATTGTGGCCATGATGACGGACACGCTCATTGTACTTATGATCATTTCTCTTGTATATGGGCTAGAGTTATTTTCAGTCATTCTTCAACTCCTCTCCAAAAAATTCAGAGGTGGGAAAAAAATATTCAAAATCGCCCCCTTTCATCATCATCTCGAAGCTATAGGCTGGTCAGAAGAAACCGTGGTCATGCGTTTTTGGCTCATTGGAATGATTCTTTCTTCGATTGGATTGGTGGTGAGTTTTGTCACGGGAAAATAGCGCGACTTAGCAAACGCTCAAGGATTTCTCGAGCAACTCGTTACAGCATCTGCAAAAAGGATTCGAGAGTGACCGTTTCCACCCCCATTTCTTGTGCTTTTTGAAGTTTTGAGCCAGCATCTGACCCAACAATCAAATACGTAAGTTTGGGTGAAATAGCGCTGCGAACTTCGCCACCGTGAGACTCGATTTTTGCATGTATTTCATCGCGACTCATGCTCTCAAAAGATCCTGTGACACAAAAGGACTTCCCTTCAAGAGCTCCGCCTGATCTCACCAAAGATATTTTTGGTTTCACTTGTTCCAAAAGCGATTTTACCAGCTCCGCATTATCAGTGAAGTAATCCACAATAGCTTCAGCACTTACTGGGCCAATATCCCGAATATGAATCAAGTCATCGATAGTAAGAGAAGTAAACACCTCAAAGAGGATCGGATTGATTTCTTGCTCCGATAGACCCCTGCTTTCAACTAGCTCAGACATGGTATCCATCTTCGTAACCAGTAGTGATATCACATGCTGAGCAAGTGTTTTCGCGGTCTTTCGACCAACTTGTGGAATTCCAAGAGCCAGAATAAACCGTGAAAGTTCCATATTTCTACTTCCATCAATTGCCTTGAAGAGATTATCTGTTTTCTTGAGATCAAAACCTTCTAGCTCCAAAATTTGCGAACGAAAATCTTGCAACCGATATATAGAAGTGAAGTCGGTAAGAAATCATTTTTCAATAAATAGGTCGATCATTTTCTCACCGAATCCATCCATATTGGCGGCATGTTTCCCAACAAATGCTTTGAGAGCGCCGCTGGTCTGTGCTGGACAAGATGTGCGATTGGGACAAAAAACTGCCACCTTTTCTGCTTCCTTCATGAGTGGAGTGCTACAGCTTGGACATATCGCTGGAGCACCTTCGATTTTTTCAGAGCCATTACGCGCTTCTGTGATGACTGAAACCACTTCTGGAATCACTTCTCCGGCCCGTTGTATAAATACTTGATCACCTACACGGACATCTTTGCGCTCTAATTCTTCATAGTTATGCAACGTGGCTCGTCGCACCACCACTCCAGAGACACTCACAGCTTCCAAGTGCGCGACTGGAGTAACTATCCCGGTACGCCCCACTGAATGCTCAATAAAATTCACCCGAGTACGAACCAGCTCTTGTGGAAATTTATAGGCAATTGCCGAGCGCGGGTGATGCTCCGTGGATCCAAGCTCATTCCAAAGCCGATATTCCATAAGCTTGATAACGAGGCCATCGATGTCAAAAGCGAACTTGGGTTTCTTGGAAGCAAATTCCATAACTCGCTCCGCCAAAGCCTCGATGGTCGAGAAGCGTTCAAAAAAAGGAGAAATAGAAAATCCCCAATCAAACAATTTGGCAATGCCCATATCATAGGTCTTGATGCCAAAAGTATCGTACTCTGTTTCAAGATATGGCACGCTATAAGCAAAAAATTGTAATCCTCGAGATTTGGTGATTTTTGGATCCAGTTGTCGCAAACTTCCGGAGGCGGCATTTCTTGGGTTGGCAAAAAGTTTGTCTCAGCTCTCAAGTCGCTCGCGGTTCACGCGCTCAAATTCTACATGTGGCATGACTACCTCTCCACGAATCTCGATTTCTCACAAAAAAGGTATCATGCGGGGCACTCCATTCACTTGAAGAGCATTGATGCTGATATCTTCTCACTCCACCCCATTTCCACGCGTAAGCGCGCGGACAAATTCTCAATTTCTATACAAAAGCGACATGCCGAGACCATCAAATTTGAGCTCAAGAACACACGCGAGAGGATCGTGTCGACCGAGATAATTCCGGGCTCGTTTTCCAAATTCTAGAATATCCGTAACATCGTAAGTGTTATCAAGGGAAATCATGGGCTTGAGGTGGAGTCCTTTCTGAAATTGATGAGAAAGAAGTACCTCTATACGCTGTGTTGGTGAATCTGGATTATGCACTCATAGCAAATTTTCTACCGCGATAAGTTGGGCGAAAAGTCTATCATATTGTGCGTCATCGATAATTGGATTTGATTCTAGATAATAGCACTGATTGTGAACGCGGATCAGCCCTTGCAATTCCTCCACATCTGCGAGATTCATAGATGTCACATTTCGTTCCAGAAAATATTCGGTTCGTTCGAGAATTTGAGAATAAGATACTTTTGAGGTCATGTGGGAATTCAGTGGAAAAACATGGATAGTATATGGATTTTTGAAGAAAGTGTAGAAGCGTTACAAAAAATCCCCCTGATTTCTCAAGAGGAATTTTTTGAATGTTGCAGAATTATTGAGCAGACAACATTTTATCAATGATAGTTTCAAAGTTTGTTGCCTGTGCAGCACCTTGAACCAAATCGTAGGCCTTTGTTTCGTTATTCAAGATCAAGGTAGTTGGAGTACCGTTTACCGCAAATCCAAGGGCTTCTGTAGTATAACTCTTGTAGATAGCTTCGGTTTCCTTATCTTTATAGCAAGTATCGAATTTCTTCTGATCTACACCAACTTCTTTGGCAAGTGAAGAAAGTTTATCAAGCGAATACATAGCTCCTTGAATCTCAGATCCATCCATTATCGCATTGTAGTATTTTGAATACTTATCAGCCCCTCCGAGTTTTCCAGCACAAAGGGAAGCCCATCCCTTCTGATCAGCTCCAGAGTGTCGAGCAAGATTGAGAGGTTTAAAGACGACATTGATGGAAGCACCGTATTTTTTCTTAAGACTCTCGATGGTTCCATTTTTCTTTTGCATAATGCAGTATGGACATTCAAGGTCAGAGTATTCTACAAGAGTAATTTTTGCCTTTGCATTTCCTTCAACGTAGGCATCCTTGAAGAGACTAGCATACTGTGCATCTGTAAGGGTCTTATTTGCAGAGGGGGCTGGGGTGTCTCCAGGGTTAGAGGGAGTGCCGGCAGCACCTTCAAGAGATCGTATTTGAGACTCAAGCTTGGACTTTTGCTCTTGTGCTTGAAGCTTTTGAAGCTTCATGTAGAGGTCATAGATATCTTTTCCTCCAGCTTGATCGTACTGAATTTCTTTGAGAGCTTCAGCTATTTTGCTCACATCAGTGGAACTATTTGATGACGCAAATGGATTTACCGTTCCGCGAGCCAAATACCAGTTGGAGGCAATGTTCAGGAGTGTACAGATCACAATAATCAAAGCGAGGTAGCTTTTGCCGCATCCTCTCATGGAACATGAAGATGATGATGAGGTGCTTTCTGAAGTAGCTGGGGCGGCTCGCAGACTTGCTGTCTTTTCTTTGATTTCTGCCGTCTTTTCTTTGATTTGTGTGGTCTTCCCTTTCGTTTCAGTATTTGTTGTTTTAGCCATAAAGATAATATATAGAATAAATCTGAGCAAATCGTATCTAATTTTTATGATTTCGCAAATCGACTGCGCTCGTAATGTCACCGTATTCCAATCATGGCAGCATTATCCATGCTATACATCTTTTTAACTGGAGCCAAAAACGAATATCCTTCTTGTTTTGCCATTTGCTCCAGAGTGTTTCTCAGAAGATCGTTCGCACTCACGCCACCTGCTAACATGATAGAATTGACTCAGGTTTTTTTGGCAGCACGATTGAGCTTAGTGGCCAGAACCGTTACGATGGCCTGCTCAAATTCAAAAGATATTTCTCGAAGATCCATCTGCCTTAAAATACCAAGATTATTGACTTTTCGAGATTCGACCTCTCGTCGTACCGCACTTTTGAGTCAAGAGAAAGAAAAATCTAAGCTTTCGGACTCAAGCAGTGGAATAGGAAAGAGTCAAGCATACGCACCGGTATATTCACTTGCGTATTTTGCTACTATCGGTCCACCGGGAAAACCGAGTCCCATGGCTTTTGCTACTTTATCAAAGGCTTCACCTGCAGCATCATCGCGAGTTTGACCGAGCAGTTCCCATTCATACAGACTCTTCCACAAGTACATTTCATTGTGTCCTCAAGAAACCGTGAGAACAACTGCAGGGAAAGATATTTCACTCACATCTCGCTCTAAAAGATTTGCAAAAATATGACCTTCGATATGGTGAATCCACTGAAGTGGGATTCAAAGTCCCTGGGCAAGAGTTTTTGCAACGGTTTTACCTACAAGCAATGAAGGCAAAAGACCTGGTTCGCTGGTGCAATCGATGTATTCGATATCTGTGAGTCAAACTTTGCCCAAGCGTAACACCTCGTCCAGAACTCCAAACACCACATTGGCATGCAAGCGTGCCGCAACCTCCGGCACTACTCCTTGAGTATCCGCATGCTCAGCTATTTGAGATCGGGTCACCATTTGCAACACCCGATCGTCTTCCATGAGGGCAATCGAGGTATCATCACACGAGGTTTCAAAAGCAAGATGGAGCATTACTTTTCGATGATAAACTTGATATTGTCGATATTAGAAGAAACGCTCGTAAGCCAAAATGGAGAAAGCCTAATTTTGACATTCGCAATACTCGAATCAGACTGAAGCACGGAAAGAGCCTGCTCAGTAGATTGCCCAGCTATGATATTTTTGAGTCGTTTAGTTTGAGCATTCGCATCATCTTCATAATCATATGAAATCGTTGCCGAGAGTTCCGTAGTTCCACGAAGAATGAATTTTGGATTCTCCGTACGATTGAGAATCGTGGTAACCTTAAGACTTTCTGGTAAAATTTCATGAAGTCTTTCCGTACCAAAAAGCAGTCTTTCATTCATGAGGGCTCGCAAGTAACTCAATGCCGTATTTTTATTATACACATACGCCGATATCGTAATGGTGGCGTTCATTCGGACTTCAGTTCGCCTATCTCCCACTTTTACTCCATCAAGAATTTCAACTTTTGGCTCACTATATTTGATAGTATCGGGAACATCGAGCACCTCCAGGAGCTTTCCAGAAATCGAATTTTTTTGGAGAATTTCGGACTTAAGATCCTCCAAAGCCTGACGACGAACTTTATCAGCAAGAATGGCCTGTGAACGCTTAAGCTCTTCTGCGGTAACTATTTTGAGCGTTGGATTTTGTCCGCCCGTAAAATCCCCGAGCGTCTTGGCGTATATCTTGTCTCGATTAAATTTGAGACCTGGAATATCAAGAATGGTTCCCTCTTTAATATTTCCACGCTCTCCGATAAGTTCTCCCGAAGTATCATATCCATCTGCGACGAGAGTGGTTTTAATTTTTCCAATTGCTACCTCTTCCCCATTTATTTTGGTTGGAGGCACCTTTATCCATTCTTGACTTCGATAGAGCAGTCCGTCAGTGGTGACAAATCGTGAATTTGGTCGAAAAACCTGTTCGGTATTCAACTCGTTGAATATCTCCACCTCACCCTTAGCCGCCCGAACGCTCGCGATGTCGTAGGTAGAGATATTAAAAATTTCACTGATTTGCACGGTCTTTTCCATGCGTTCTACAGGGATGATTTGTCGCGTATCCAGAACGGACTCTGCCTCGTTCTCAGAGTAGAGTAAATTTTGTGATACTGTTTTTACAGCAAAATCTGGAGTGATATACACATAAGTTTTGGACACCGCAAAATAAAAAATAAATGCAAGTAGCGACACCGAAATTACCAGGCCTGATATGAGTAGAACAAAGTTTGCTTCTATACTCCATCCCTGATTATAGCGTAGCAACGGGGATTTTTTCTTTTTTGCCTGATACTTGAATTTTGAAAATGATTTTTTTATCTCGTACCAAATGTATTCAAACGAAGTAAAATTATGTCGTAGTACATGAATCTTGGAGTATTCTTGCTCGAATTCTATGGATTCCGCTTTGGGATATACACGAATACCAATCCGCTCGGCAATTCGTTTTATTGCAAGATCAGAGCTCACAATTTGGAATTTCTTGCTCGGAAATCGATCCATGAGAAACCGCAACCCAAAACTATTATGAAAGACCCCTGGCTCTGAAATTTCCAAGGTGATTACCGCCTCTTCTAGCTTCTCAATTTGAGAAATTGCTTCTACGAGGTCCCAGCGAGGATCGACAATAATTCGGTCTTTATTCATATCGGTAGATGACGTGACGAAGAATACGAGCTATCGGGTCTTCTTGATACCGGACGAGTTCCTGTGTAGTTTTGGCGAGAGCATAGGCAACTCAGAAATTTGACTCCAGTTGGACTTCCATAGGCAAAAGTGGAAGCACTTTTACATTTGTATTTCCCGTATGTGCATGGAATTGTTCTTGAAACAAACGCAGAAAAGATGGTTGTGCCAAGCCTCAGGAAATATAGAAATTTTTGAGTAAGTAGGTGTTGGAAATCATCTTGAGTCCCACAACTATGGAGCGCACCAAAAGTTCTAGAAATTCTTTTTGTATTTTTTTGACATCTTGAGAATGATGATCCGAATCATTCTGCATGATGTGTTCAATTTCGAGTCGCGAGAGTTTGGGAAATTTCCGGACCAACATATTTTCATATAAGCCTGATCCAACTGGTATTTGGATAGCGCCAAGTAGCTCGGAATAATTTTCCAAAGTAATGCTGGTAAGTGAGTATCC
>JBEICN010000041.1:0-7849 GCA_040383945.1 Candidatus Peribacteria bacterium
ATGACAAAATTTCGCCCCCGGATACGGGCTAATACCTTGCTACTCGCAGCAAGTGCTAAAGCTGCTCTCGTACTGATACCATGTGTAAATTTGGCACCAACCTGTCTTCGAAATCCGTCGATGAGGCGTGCAATGTATTGATAAATTTTATCGTCAACAAATGTCTCATTGATACAAAGTTGCTTCCATGCTTGTATATCTGATGGTGCGCTTATGGAATCCAACATTTCCTGGGCTTTCGTACTTGCAAGAATTTTTGCCTCGACATCAATACTTGGATACGAAAGCTCAAAAGAAAGCAAAAAACGGTCCAACATCGCATCTGGCAAAGTATATGTGCCGACCCCATCGTACGGGTTCATGGTTGCCACTACAAAAAATGGATCATCGAGCGGAAGCGAAGCATTGGCGATGGTGACTTGTTGCTCTTGCATGCACTCCAAAAGTGCGGATTGTACTTTGGGTGGAGCGCGATTGATTTCGTCAGCCAATATGAATGAGCTGAAGATGGGGCCCTTTCTGAGAACAAACTCTCGCTCCTTTGGGTCATAAATTTCTGCGCCGAGAATGTCGGATGGGAGTAAATCGGAAGTAAACTGAATGCGCTTAAATGGAATACCAAGTGCTTGTGCAGCAAGTTTTGCAGACCTCGTCTTAGCTACACCAGGTGGCCCTACCAAGAGCAGATGACCTCATGAAAGAACACAAAGAAGGTATATTTCGATGAGTTCTTCTTGACCGAATACTTGTTCTGAAAGTGAAGACGTAAATTGAGAAATGAAACGTAAAAAATCGGACTGCGTCATAAAGTGCTGTTATAAACTATAAAAAGTGTATCTGAAATTTTTTGGAGAGAAAAGAAAAAGTTACGAAAAAGGTATATTTAAGCAAGACTACAAAGAAGTTTCTGTTTCCTTCCACCACTGCAAAACACAGTGGATTGCTTGTTCGATAGATAGGTCTGTAGTGTCAAGCAAACGAGTGTCATCAGCCTGGTAAAGCGGTGAAATACTCCGATTACTATCACGAAAATCACGCTGAGCCAAGGCGGAGAAGATTTCATCATAATCCGCTGATATGCCCTTGCTGGAAAGCTGGTAATGTCGACGCTTTGCCCGTTCTGCAATACTTGCCGTGAGATAAATTTTGAGGCGAGCATGTGGAAATACTTCCGATCCCATATCACGACCATCTGTCACCAATCCAACACCTCCATCGGCAAAATTTCGCTGTCGCTCAAGGAGGGCTGCTCGGACCATGGGGAGTTTGGAGACGATAGAAGCCCCTTCTCCTATAACTTCTGTTCGAATAACATCAGTTACGTCTTCATGGTCATATATAATACGACGATCGAGAAATTGTACATTCAAATTTTTTGCCAGTTCTGATACTTCTATTTCAGATTCAAACGGAATCTTACTCCTCATGGCTGCCAATGCCGTAAGGCGATACAGTGAGCCGGAATCGAGATAAGTCCAACCAAGTCGATCGGCAACTTGGGCCGCAACAGTGCCTTTTCCTGAACCGGATGGGCCATCAATGGTGATGATACGGACAGTAGTTTTTGAGTGCATGAATCGAGTATATGAGATAGAGAATTTTCACAAATAAAAAAGAGAAAATAAATCTCACGCCCCATAACATGCTTCAAGTAAAGCAGGAGGCAAAGGTCAGCAAATACTCTGCCCTTCATCCAAAAAAGGCCCCCCATCTTGTCTCAAAGTAGCATTTTGAAGATTTTTTCAAATTTTTGAATCCCCTTTTCATTCCTGCAAAAACAGCTACAATCGAGTTTCGCAATTCTCAAAACAAATTCGCAATCAATGACCTTCGTTCATCTCCATAATCACACGCACTACTCATTTCTCCAAGGACTCGGAACCCCAAAAAAACTGGTTGCCCGAGCAAAAGAACTTGGCATGAAAGCAGTTGCCATTACGGATACCGGAAACTTGTATGGCGCATTCGAATTTTATAAGTATGCCAAGGAGGCAGGGGTTCAGCCAATTATCGGAGTAGAATGCTCGATCGCTTCCAAATGAAGAATCAATCACGACAAAGACAATTCCAACTACCAAATAGTCCTGCTTGCAAAAAACATCAACGGGTACCGAAATTTGATACACATGGTCAGCGAGTCCTACCTGACGGGATTTTATTTTAAGCCGAGGATAGATTTTGAACTACTTCAAGAGTATGGCGCAGATTTGATAGCGCTTTCAGGAAATCATTTTTGAGAAATCGCCCAGCATGTGACCACAGGAAAATCTACCGAGTATTTGCTGGAACGCATAAATTTTTATCAGGAAATTTTTGGCAAAGAGAATTTTTACCTAGAAATTATCGAACATCCAGATCGAGGCGCACAAACCAAAATCAACGATACGCTTGTAAAAATTTCCCGAGAATATCATATTCCTCTGGTAGCCACAAATGACTCCTACTATCTCACTCCAGAGGACAACGAAGCTCAAGACTTGCTATCGTGTATCGGCGACTGACGCTCCATAGAAGATCCCGAACGACCTACGCTCATAGAAGGTAATTATTCGCTTCGCAGCCCAGAAGAAATGGCGGAAATTTTTGCACATGTCCCGGAAGCTGTAAAAAATACTCTCAAAATCGCTGAATCCATCAATCTTCAAATCGAATACGGAAAAACGCTTATTCCAGAATTCAAGCTCGACCCGAGCGTGCAGGCAGAATACGAAGCCTACTTGCGACATCTTCCTCCAAACACTCAAACACTCAGCTCGGAAGACTGGAATCTTCGCCGTACTTGTTATCGAGGACTGAATTACCGCTACCAGTTCAATATTTCTGAGGAGATCATTACCGAATTCATTCACAAGAAAATCGCTACTGCACCAGATAAAAAATTGTCGGAAATGAGCCTTCAGGAACTCATTGATTACTCTCTGGTGCTGCAGACTCCCAAAAAGCAAGAAATTATCCGAAGTTGGGATGCTTTTAAGCAGGATCGGATAGATCGTCTGGAATATGAACTCACCGTGGTGGACCTCATGGGCTTCAATGGGTATTTCAATATCGTATCTGACTTTATTAATTGGGCCAAAAATCATGGAATTCCGGTGGGACCGGGTCGAGGATCTGCTGCAGGGGCGATTCTTGCATATGTCTCTGGAATCACGGACATTGATCCTATACCTTATGGACTTCTCTTCGAGCGGTTCCTCAATCCGGCTCGTATATCCATGCCAGATATCGATGTGGACTTTGCCGACGAAGATCGAGATAAGGTACTCGAGTATGTACGCAATAAGTACGGTAGCGACCGAGTAGCACAAATCTGCACATTTGGTACTATGGCGGCACGAGCAGCAGTCAAGGATGCTGGAAAAGCTCTTGGAATACCGTTCTCTGAAATGAATACGCTTGCGAGCTATATCCCCTCTCGACCTGGAACCAAACTTATCGACGCACTCCAAGAATCCGTCGAATTCAAACAGGCCTACGAGAGTGATCCTCGGTATAAAAAAGTTGTCGACCAAGCGCTCAAACTCGAGGGTTCCGTTCGCCAACTCGGAGTTCACGCATGTGCGGTAATTATTGCCCCAGAACCCATCACCAACTACTGCGCATTACAGCATCCACCAAAGGACACTGCCACCACGGTAACACAACTTTCGCAGTATCCACTCGAAGAACTCGGACTTCTCAAGATGGACTTCCTCGGACTTCGAAATCTCACTATTATGAAGCGATGTCTTCGTATTATCAAGGAAAATCACGACATCTCTATTGATCTGCTCAAACTTGATATGGAAGACAAAAAAGTCTTCAAAGTCTTTGCCGATGGAGACACGACGGGAGTATTTCAGTTCGAATCCGCTGGGATGCGCAAGTACCTCCGAGAACTCAAGCCAAATACTTTTGAAGATATCATTGTGATGGTCTCGCTCTATCGACCCGGTCCAATGGCATACATCCCCACGTATATTGCTCGAAAATCCGGAAAGGAAAAAGTCTCCTATCCTCACCCGTCTCTCGAAACCATACTCCAGCCTACCCAATGAATCGCAGTCTACCAAGAGCAAATAATGCAATTAGTTCAAGCGTTTGCGGGATTTTCTCTTGGAGAAGCGGATATTCTACGACGAGCCATCGGTAAAAAAAAGGTTGACTTGCTCATGGAGCAGAAAGAAAAATTTATAAAAGCAGCAAATTTGCAGGGTCATAGTACTGATCTAGCAAAATACATATTCGAAGAAATTATCGAACCGTTTGCTGGATATGGATTCAACAAATCGCACGCAGCGTGTTATGCTATGATCTCGTATCAGACGGCCTATCTCAAGGCGTATTTTCCGGCAGAATTTATGACCGCGCTTATGGTCTCTGACGAGGACGATATGGAGCGGATTACTATGGAAATCGAAGAATGTACCAGTAAAAATATTGAAATACTGCCCCCAGATATCAATGAATCCCGCAAACATTTTACCTATATCGATAAAAAAAATATACGGTTCGGCCTCAAGGCTATCAAAGGACTGGGCGACGGACCGATCGAGTCAATACAAAAGGGACGAGAAACAAAGACATATGGAAGCCTGCTGGAACTCATGGCTCAAACCTCCGGCGAAGTGATCAATAAAAAATCTCTAGAAGCACTCATTCTCTCTGGTGCGCTGGATCGGTATGGTGAGCGAGGTAGCCTACTCAAATCTGTCGGAACGATGATTTCATACTATAAGGAGCTTGAAGCAAAGAAGGCGAGCTCTCAGATAGGATTGTTCGATATGGGTAGCTCCGGCGAACATGACTTCTCTCATTTGCAATTCAGCTTGGAAAAAGCTCCGGCAATGTCATACGAGGAGAAAATTACTGGAGAAAAGCTCAGCATCGGATACAGCGTTTCTGGACATGGACTTGACGGACTTGGACCGTTCATTGAAAAACGTACGATCGGCAAAGAAGCGGCCTTGCAATTTCTCAAAGAATTTGAGCTCGCCGAACTCACACGAGCAGTTGAAACTCCTTCTGAAACAGGAGAAGCACCCTCCGACGGAGAATGATCAGATGTCTCATTGACGTGAGTGCCACAAGAATCCAAAAAAAGTGACCTTCTTCCGATCGATGACGACTCCAGAAAAAATTCAGAAAAGGTAAAAGGAAAGGAAAAGCTCGTTCGAGTTCGGTATGTCGGATACATACAATCTGTCAGAAAAATTCAAACCAAAAGCGGGAAGCTCATGTGTGTAGCACTCTGCGATGGGATACATTTCCGATTCAGCATTGTGGTATTTCCGAAGGACTATGATTCAATGGGAAATGTATTGCAAGAAAATTTGATTGCTGTCGTAGAAGGCAATCTCAAATGCAACGAAGACAATGGTGAGATCTCGATTGTCGCGCAAGCAGTAAAAACATTTACCATCACTGCGCTTCGTGCCCAAGCGATGGAAATGAATCTTTTTGATGCCAAGCACAAGGTACGAAAGAAACTCAACACTCCTGAAAAATTAGCCGAAAAACATGATCATGCACCTTTGGTCCTCCAAATCCCAAGTAAGGCCAACAAGCAAGATCTTCTCGATCTCAAAGAATACTTGCGACAGCAGGAATGAGTTATTCCAGTGCACATTGTTGTGGCTGGAAATACCATCGATACCAAACTCGGAGTAAAGGAGGCAAAAGACTTGAAAAATTGGGCAAAGGTTCGCTGGCCAGAATAATCACTTTTTAGGCTGGAAGATGGCTGCGCTATTTTGCTACCATGCCAAAGCTCACTCGAAGTGTGAACTTCGGCACTACTTTGAGGAAGTAGTAGGTCTAAGTTTGAGCTTGAATAGCCCCGGCATGAATCCGCCCAAAAGCATTCCTATGACTGAAAAACACAGTCCAACAAGTTGTGGTGGGAAGATACCTTCCGGATTGGTGGTTTCCATAGCCACCCAAGAAACGATTCCCAGCACCATGGCAAGCAAAGCTCAGAGGGGATTGGCTCTTTTCCAGTAAATTCCAAATACCAAAGGCACAAATGCTCCTGCGAGAGTAATCTTGTACGCATTTTCGACCATTGCAAAAATACTCATATTACTATTGAGAGCAAATAGTGTCACAATAACGGTAAAAATAGCTACTGTCACTCGTATAATTTTCAAAAAAACTTCGTCGGAAAACTTTTGAAACATGGGTTTGATAAGATTTTCAACAAACATGGTGGATGGCGCAAGAAGCGTACCAGATGCGGTCGACATAATAGCGGAAAGAAGTGCTCCAAAAAATATTATTTGAACAAACACCGGAGTGTGTTGAAGTATGAGATTTGGAAGCACGAGCTGTGTATCCCCCCCTTCTGCAAGAGCCATTTCCACCATTTTGGGGTCAATCAAAGAGGCGCTATACGCGAGAAACACCGGGATAAATGCGATAACGAAATACAGTGATCCTCCGAGAATGGCAGAATTTTGAGCAGTGGTAACATTCTTTGACGACATGACTCTTTGGAAGACGTCCTGCTGAGGAATAGATCAAAAGCCCATTGTGAGCATCGCTGAAATAAATCACAAAATTCCTGCATAGTTGATAGCATCTTGTACTTTGAAATCGGGGAAAAATTCAAGTTTGCCCGCATTTTTAGCATGTTCAATAACGGTCAAAACATTGCCGTTATCCGGAAGCAACCCAGTCACATAATATCCTACCACAATCATACCTACGACAATAATCATCATCTGGAGAAAATCCGTCAAAGCGATGGACCACATACCTCCAAACAGTGTATAAATGAGAACAATACTGGCTCAAAGAATCATTCCCATATCTATACTCATAGCTCCAGAAGTAATAGCGTGAAATACGACTCAGAGAGCAATAATTTGAGCACTCACCCAACCAAGATATGAAATAATGATGCAAATTGCGGCAATTACTTCTACCTCTCTCCCGTATTTTTCCCGATAAAAATCTCCTATCGTTAGATAATTCTTTTGATACAGTGGTTTTGCAAAAAATAGTCCAACCAAAATAAGACATAGCGACGCTCAAAACGGATCAGAGACAATTCCAGAAAGTCCATCACTCAAGAAAGTCGAAGAAGTTCCCAACACCGTCTCAGATCCAAACCATGTCGCAAAGACGGTCGCCGTTGCTATGTAGATAGGCAGACTTCTTCCTGCTAAAACATAATCCGTAGTTCCGTGAACTCTCCTTGCAGCATAGATACCTATAGCAATAGATACAAGAAGATACATTCAAATGAAGAGGAGAAGTAGGTTCATAAAAAAATTAATACGATTCGAATTATACAAGAAAATATCAACTTGCACGTTTTTGTAAAAAATAGTTTCAGAAAGAAGACAATCTCAAAAAAAGTTTTGCGAAACGACTTCTTTTTTATAAGATACCCGCACTTATCACCCTTGGCGGGGTAGCTCAGTGGTAGAGCAGAGGCCTGAAAAGCCTTGTGTCGGTAGTTCGATTCTACTCCTCGCCACCATTTCAATTAATCAAGCAAAAACGCACCCTAGGAGTGCGTTTTTGTATATGGTACTAAACTTCAGACAAGCACTTCAGGGGGTATACGTATATAGTATAGCAAAAGCGAGAGTGTTTCAAAACATCATAGCCTTAGCGAAAAATAGGAATATTTCCGAGTAAAATATGAATATTGATATGCGAGCTCTTGAGTGCTGCATTCTTTAGTTGATAGAACCATTTCATCAAGCAGCTCCATTATTACTTCCAGTTCCTCCCGCTCCTCCAGCAACGAGTTTTTGTCCGGTGTGAGAGTTGGTAACGACATTGATGGTGACTTTTCCACCTCCACCTCCTCCTCCTCCATAGGAAGCATTACCTCACTTTCCTCCTGCGGCAGAGATAG
>JBEICN010000042.1:0-7719 GCA_040383945.1 Candidatus Peribacteria bacterium
AGTCAGGTAATCTTGACTACAAATTCTGACCGATATGTCTCGGCAAGCATTATAGCCTCCGGAGTAGCTCCTTCTGCTGGATCGTAGACCGTCTGCGTAATACCATAACGGTCCCGCATATCAATAAAAATAACCCCACCGTGGTCTCGGCGATTGGCTACCCATCCCGCGAGTGTAACGGTTTGTCCGATATTTTTTGCAGTAAGTTCTCCGCAAGTATGGCTTCTGTGCATATGTATACGATAAAAAAGGGCGGTAACCCGCGCTAAAACGTGGGTATTATGGGAAAAATATGAAAAAAAGCAAAAGGACGTGGGAAAAAAGGTTTTGTAACATTGGTTGATGTGCTCATGCAACCATCAGTAGCACGACCTCCTACCTCAAATATTTCCCGAGGCATGAATCGGTTCAAGTGAAAAAATCGGCGGGAAGAATATGACAGTTCCTCCGAATTCCCATTGCGAAACCGAGTCATTCTCATAGAATAGAAAAAATTTTCTTTTTTACTATGCTTCAATCCTATTGGCTTTCTCTCCGACTTATTGCAAATGATGTACTTCGACTCTATCAAAATTTTTGGCATTGGAATCTATCCAAAATTGTTATTTTGGTCGTGACACTGGTAGTGGCGATACTGATTTCAGTTCCCTTTCTTGGTGCAATTTGGTACCTATTGAGCGATATGGTCAATGGTCTGGGCTCAGAATCATTGCAAGACATTTTGGTATCAGGAGCGATTTCAGAAGACATGCTCAACGCTCTCATGTCGAATTATTGGGCTCTTGGAGCGATCATTTTCTGCGCTGCGAGTATTTTTGTCATACTCACCAGTATGATGACCTATGGTTACTACTTATCGAGCCGAGTATATAAGTCTTACCTTGATGGAACACCTCTCAGCGTTCTGAAGAATGACTATTTTAGTATTCCACATATTTTGAAGTTTTTAGGGATTCTTGGTTGGTCTTCTCTCTATCTCATGATACCTCTTCTTTGCGGAATGGTAGGTCTTGGCATACTCATGCTTCTCACCAACAATGGCATAATTACCTCAAAAATGACCATTGGAACTCTTGTGGGGATACTTGCCGTCGCATTTTTTGCATATTTCATTTTTATGGCTATTCGGGTGATGTTTTCGTATATCATGATGCTCGACTCAGATGCTCTTTTGACTCCGGCTCGAACTCTAGTAAAACGATCCATTGCCTTAACAAAAGGAAATATCCCAAAAATTATTTCCCTAGTTTTGCCTTTTGCCATAGCCATAGCTATGACTGGAGCAATTTTCCAAACGGTCAAAGAGTATCGGGATATTTCGGTGATCACACAAGCCGGTAACGCAGCTTTTGCCGAAAATCCAAATGCGTTTGTTAACGATCATGTATATATTCAAAATGAATACCTCTCGCTTTCACGACTCAACGAGGAAGAAAAGAAAGGCGTACTCTTCATCAATAATGCTTTCGCTGTAAAAACAGATGGAATTGACCAGGAATACGTAAAGTCGATGTATCCATACATTATGATAAGCGGAACTCTAGACAGCACCATGGACATCATTTGGCAAGTAGGGCTAGAGTTTATTCTATTCCTTCTGGTCAATGGGGTGATGCTCATGGTGTATATTTCTATTTACCACATCCTGAGAGCAACGGTTCCCGAGACTACATCTTCAACGCCTGCTCAAACGAGCAAAACCGAGCAGATAGCCCCTGCCACATCAAAAAAAGTAGCCACAAAACAGAAAGTTACCACAAAAAAATCAGTGGCAAAACTCCCACAGAAAGCAAAAAGAACACTCCAAAATCAGTGGCAAAATCGACATCCAAAGCCCAAACAGAAGACCAAAAGAAATCTACGAAAAAGGATGCAAAACCAACGCCTAAAAAGAAGAAATCAATAACAAAATAATAGTAACTCTCACTATAAATCCCTCCATTCGGAGGGATTTATAGTGAGAGTTAGAAGAGAAATGCTCTTGATAACTTCCACAGAAATACACACGGCATGCGTGCCTATTTTGATTATCGTAGTGGCATCGGTTTTTCCATTATTGGAGTACTTGGATTTTTTTGAAGAATAACGCTTCACATCTTAACAAGCGAGTCTCGGTTATCGTATGAGCGAATTTCATATCGAGAAAATGTGAAGGTGCGATCTCCAGCGTACATAACTCGATCAATGAATTGATGACTCTGTTGCCAGATCGCACTCGCCTTGTAAGCTCCCAATCCAGAATCAGCATAGCAGTATTCAGGAACATAGGAATTTGTGCTATCGGTACAAACTTCCTCTCCAGTGGTAAGTTTTCGACATACTTTTTCCTTTGGACGATACGCCTCACAATCCTTCTCACGCTGTTTCAAAAGCTCTGCATCATTCCATTCCAAATGACTGGCACGAGCTATTTCTTTTATTTTTGATCCAGTAGAGTTCGCGTCTATCTTGATAGAAACCAGTCCCTGAAAAATATCACTATAGTTGTATGGATTTTTGCTATCCTTGCTCGTATTCAACTGCATTGGCATATAGAGAGTATTCTTGGACTTTTGCCATACAAATAGGCGTGGATTACTGAGTGCTTCAGTAAAGCTTCCGACACCCCCGAGTGTCATGGTCGCTTCCTGAGTTGGCTTCGCAACATCAGATACATTATAGAGATCTATTTTTATACCAGAATTCTGCGTTCCACCCCATTGGTTCGTGATGGTATCATAACCGACCCCGATGAGACGATTATCATCGTAAGGATGGAGATAGGTAGAATACCCAGGAATTTTCAGTTCACCTAGAACCTTCGGCTTTGTCGAATCAGTCAAATCAATAACGAATAGCGGATCGATTTGGAGAAATGTTACCAAATACAGTCGATTTCCAATGAATCGGGAAGATTGGAAATTTTCTCCCACGCCCAGTCCAGTAAGCTCAGAAATTTTTCCAAGTTGGCTGTTGAGGATATATAGCTGAGACTCACGAACATCATTATTTTTCTGAGTAACGAGTCGTACTTCCCCGACAGCATTTTCATCTATGGCATAATCCGAAATTAGCGTCCCTGGGACAAGTCCAGTTCTCAAATATTTTACGCGTGCTGGATTGGTATCAAATTGATGAATGATGGTTTGTGTTCCAGGCTCAATCCATCTCATGATACAGTAAGCGCCGGGTGGACATGGACTCGTGCCTTGGTTGGTATACAGACTGGAAGTAATATAGAGTTTACCAGATGCGGCAAGATACGCCTTACCAACATCTCCAAACATCATACTTGTCGCGGCAGCCTTCCACGAATTTCGGATATCTATCTTGGTAATAGTAGTAAAACTCGGGCTAAAATTATAGTTATCAAGTGTGTCGGCATTTGGAAGTACATAATTGATATTCTGACAAGCGACCGCGTCCTTTTCTACAAAACGTTGCTTGTTTCTTGCCTCTGATAACGACTTATTGATATCCCCAGAAACTCGAGGAGTCCGAAATTCTATTCGCTTTGGCAATACATTGGATGCCTTGAAATCCGCTGCAATCGCCTCGGAATCCAAATCCAAAGTTTCTCCATTTACTTTTGGAATATAGCGACTGATGGGAAACTTGAATGATGTAGAAGTCATGACGGTAAGCTGTCATTGTGTGAGACGCGCCTCGCTCACATATCCATCGATTTGAGAATATCGTTCGATGAGCGGTTTTTGAATATTGGATATGTCATATACTATGACAATAGCCTTATTTGATCGCTCAATCCATGCATTTGAGTATGCTTTGGCATTCCAGTAATATTTGCCAGCTATTACCACCATTTTGTTACCTTCAATGAAGAGTTCGGCACTAGTAAACTCCGAGGGAAGCATTATTTTGGAAAGTAGTTCCAAACTGTCGTCTGCTCGATTGATATAGATGGCTTTATCTTCTATGCGAGCAGTAAATAGGTATTTCCCGTTAGTTTTTACTTTTTCTGGCTCGTCTACTCCAAGTGTTCGAGTATTGGTTGCAGAAAAATCATCACTGGACCCAGGCACGCTAGCATCGGAAGACTTGCTCTGTTCTGTTTGTACAGAAGGAGCTCAAGTAGCGGGAGCTTCAGGTGTCTTGAGTCCTGGCATCATGACCCTATCGTCATACAGCCCTCCTCCGCCCCAACTATATGGTGGATATTTGAGATAATATAATTCCATAAAATCAGCTATCTTATCCCTCATATCATTACAGCTTGCAAATGTATGCATAGCAAAATCTGGAGCCGGAGTGGTGGTAGTCGGGGACAAAAGCGTTGTATCTATCGTAGGAGCAGAAAGAGCTGGGGCAGCCAAAGGTGCAATCAAGCTCGTTACGAGAGCTACCCGTAAAATTGTGCGAAATGTATTCATACGGAAGTTTTTAGAAAATACTTCTATATTTTAAACGGTTATATTTTGAATACAAGAGCGGTCGTGTGAAACCAAAGTGAAGAGCGTGTGAAGGGGGTGTGAAGGAGCTACTCTCCAAAAACTTGAGCAAGATAAACTTTCCCATTTTTGATGACCACCCCGATACCTACCTTGGACCAGTTTCCGAGCATATTCGCACGATGTCCTCCGGATAAACTCAGTCCTGCCTGAAGATATGCAGCACTCACCGTACCTCCGGCGACATTTTCTCAAACAGAACCTGATACTTCAATGCCGAGCCGTTTACTCATATCCCATATATATCCCCCCTGTGAGTCAACGTGCCCAACATAATCGCCATCCGACATATCTTGAGCCTTAAACTGGGCAAGGCGAGCCAGAGTGGGATCGATTGTTATTGACTTACGTCATGCTTTTTCACGAATCTTATTGATAGAATCAAGCGTCTGACTCACGACGAGAGATTGGCTAGATTCTATGGAGCGATCCACAAAATCGAATTCATTCGGAAGAATAGCCAGGACATTTCCATTAACCACCGGCTCTATAATAGCAGGAAACCCTGTTTCATAATTAACCTCGAAGAGGTATACGCCCACTTCTCTCATCACATAGGAAAAACTGGCCCCCTGTGAAGTAGAAAGATTCCCCTTGGTACCTATATAGGATTTTGGGAATAAAATCTTTTCCACTCTTCCAGCGGGCGTAATGATATCGATCGTTCCCGAAATTTTTTGAAGACTTTCTTCGCTCAAAATAAAATTCGCGGTATTTCCTACGGTCCAACTTTTGAACTTTATATTACGCTCAGGTCGGTAGAGCGGTCAGGCTATCATTGATTTTGAATACAGCACAGATGAGGTGCTGTAGGTATCGTGAGAAAATGCTGTGGAACTCGTCCGCCCCGTAACCGTAACTTGCACCTTTTGACCAGGTGTAATTCCCTCGAGCTCACTTGGCAGAAAAGCAAGCTTGCTCATACCCGTACGACTCACCTTGGCACTTTCCGACTCAATAGTGATTCACCGGAATATTCCATTGGGAACATTCTCCAATTGTACCTCGTGCGTAGCAGTAAGATCTCCCGCCTCTCGTCGTTCTGATTGAATTTGAGTGACGGTATTCGTGGGAGCAGATACAAAATATTGTTTTGAGTTCAATGCCTGTGGGTCAAGCACGGTAAAGCTCAGCGCACGAACTCCAGAGAATCACCTCCCTGATGCAATGACAAACTCGTAATACCCCACCTCAACCAAAGGGTAATAGTATTCAAAGCGAGGAGGATTGGTCGATTCAAGCCCGAATGAAATTTTTTTACCGCTAGGTGTGATGATATAAATAAGCGTTTCTGCTTCACCATTTGTTGTTACTCAGGAAATTTTGAGAGTTTCATTGGGTAAATACATATTTGGGATATTGGCATCCATTTCGATTCCCTGATCTTTGAAATAGTCCCATGGAAGATATTGCTTAACAGATTCTTTTGGAATGGTTCCCAAAGTGTTAACCGTTCCAGACAGACGACCGCGTGAAAGCGGTCACATCGTCATAAAGGCGGTGCGTGTAAGATCTACAATATCTGCATGCTTAGTACAGTTAGGACGGTCGTTTGCTTTGACAATTACCCCAATATCGCCATATCTGAGCTGGAGTAGTGTATTGAGTGGGATATCGCATCTTGCCGCAGAGAAGCCTGCATGTAGAAAAGTATTGCCATTGGCGGTTTTGCCTCATTCAAAACTATTGGCATAATAAAGAAAATCAGCCGGCGTAACATTTTCCCATGTAGGAATTTCAGAAACTTGCGTAACTGTCGGAGGAGGAAGAGGAGGTGGAGAAGAACTTTCGATTTTGGATACCGTCGGAACGGATTGCTTTGATTTTTGTATACGAAGTAACTCGGTAGATAAGTTTTTTTCGTACCGAATAATCATTGCCTCAAACCTATTTTTCTGAGCAACCGTGCGCGCCTTGGTCAAATTTTTATATGCCAAAGATATCCGTTTTTCCATCGTAACGATACGGCGGTTCGCAGTGATTCCAAGTGTTTGATACTGAGCACGAAATGACTGCACTGACTTGTCATAGCGTTGAGCCAATTGAGTATTTTTTTCAAAATTTATCTTGGAAAAAGCAAAAGCTGACGATGTCTCAACCAAAATAAATATAGCGAGTGCCAAAGTTACTCTGCCCGCATAGGATATTAATTTTTTCATGAATCTATTGTACAGTATATTTTTACAATTCGAAACAAGATTTTTAAAAAAACTACCGCGACTGATAGTTTTTTGTTGGTTACATTATGATTCCAAGTGCAATATGACCTGATTTCTTCATGTTGTTTTTCCAGTATACAAAGCCCTATCTGCTTGTTCAAAGTACGTTTTCATGGAAGCGTTAGGGAATCTCGCATTACTCGTTGAAATCTCGGTCAACCCAATTGTTACTGTTATTCAAAACTCACTCCCGTCCGTATTTTGAAATACGACACTTTCGATAACTTCCCGAATTGTATCAGCAAATATTCTCCCTCCTTCTCCATTTGTATCCCACAATAGAAAAACGAATTCTTCTCCTCCCCAACGACACACGGTATCCGTCTTTCGTGGAAGATACGAGAGTTTTTCGCAAGTATACCCATATTTCAATAATTCTCCGATTTTCTTAAGAACCTCATCACCCACAAGGTGTCCCATGGTGTCATTTATTCTTTTGAAAAAATCAATATCAAGTATTCAAATGCAGCCAAATGCTTCGCCTTTTGATCGTCGAATCCGTTCGATATCTCTCTGGAAATGTAATTCTCCGTACTGCTTGAGAAGAAGTCCGGTAAGTTTATCGTATTGCGCATTTTCAAGCTCCGCTTCCATATTGGCAAGCTGAGATTGCACCTTACTGAACTCTTGTTTTGCCAAATTCAACTCGAGCTCGTACACGAGATGTTTGAGTCGGTCATAAAATATATGAACTACGGAGCCAAGTTTGGCGTTTGGAATTGTATTTTCTGTATGGTAATCATCGAGGAGTAAGTAGCCGATTGGGACTCATTGTAGGTTTCGAAATACAAATACCGCATCCACTCATCCACCGTCGGAACGAGATGGACAGAGATATACTACATTGCCTTCTTTTGTCTCCTCCTCGGCTCTCGCCATCTGTGAATAGATGACCTGGTGATTAGCATTCTCATGGAGTGTTCCATTTTCGTGAAGAATAACAAATTCTAGATTCTTTTTTAACCAAATGCCCGCATAGTCCATTTGCAGATACTCCTGGAGTAGCTTCAAAGATTTTTGAATGATAAAATACCCCTGCATTTCTGGAGTGA
>JBEICN010000043.1:0-7603 GCA_040383945.1 Candidatus Peribacteria bacterium
TCAAACACCGTAAATGCTTCTGGCAGTATTGTAAGTACGGAAAATTGTAAAATTAGGATTGATTCTAACTCAAATCCCACATGGAACGGTTCAACAGTAACCGATCTCTGATGGAAAATCCTCACCAAATCTACCTTCAGACATTTTAGTTTCGGAGGAACACAGTCGAATATTATCAACACAGACTTGGGAATTCCTGACAGCCATGAGCCTCAAGGAAGCTCCTTGTTTAAGTTCAGTAACAATGGAAGTTTGTTCGGTGGAACGATAGATATCGGTGGCATGTCAAATGATAATATAGAAAAGGTAAACGGCGCTCTAGATACACTCGTTCAATGACTTGGGTGCTGATTTTGATGAGGAAGTTGTCTATCTTTACCGCTCAATTGGGCACCGCTTGCTCCAGGTTCAGCTCCAGTAGTCATGGGGCATCCGATTGGGGGACTCAGTCCTTCGACCGGATACCCAGTATTTAGCCTACTGACGGGAGTTCAGAGGAAATGTGGAAAGTTCCCCTGCTGTATTCCAACGGTCTTCCCAGCATCCCAACGCGCCTATATTCCTGGACCATTCTGTGGATCTTCGAGTGCCGGTGGATCGCTTGGAACCTGGGCGCCTACGAACACCTTTCGATTCTATATCACTCCTACCATTACGGGAGCCGTGGGGGTTGCAGCATGTTTTTGAGGGACTTCTGCTGTATCGGGAAGAGTCCCACCTCAAGGAGTTTCTCCATTGGTACCAGGAGGAAATTGTATTGTTGCCGCCAAACCACTACTTGGCTGTAAAGATGATGGCTCTGACGGTAATTTCCAAGATTTGGGGAGTAGTGACAACGGAACCATTAATGCAGGCTCTTGTAAGAATAAAGATTCCACAGCCACGCTTTCAGAGTCCGACCGGGCCTTGATCAAGTCCTACGTTTCTGGAAACAGCTCGTTCGCCAAAGATATTATAGCAAATGCGAATGGAAGAGGCACATTCCAACTCCCACGATCACCTCTTCTGACCATGGGGCTCGGAGGCGGAGCTGGAGGATACGAAATCAACATCAATGCTTCCGATATAAAAAATTTCGATATTGGAAAAATAGAAAAGATCAAAAACGAGAGAGTGTCAGCATTTCCTGATTTCATCATGGACTGGGTAAATCGACAATTGGAAGAAGTGTCCAATAAACTCACGAGTCTCCCCACACTCTATATTATAAAACCGGAGTTCCGAGGTGCTATCGACACTGGATGGAGTGGGTTTACTGATAGACTAGAACAAAATTATGCAACCGGGAAGCAAAATGGTAGCCCGGTACTTGGTAATGAAAATGTAGGGCGAAGCATATCTGGAGTAAAGTCTGCATATGAATTCATGTCTCGACTTCCCCTCATACGTTTTGAAAAAACTACTCTGGATATTACCTATCCTGACATTGGGAGAGAGGACCTTGAAAAGGGACTGACCGAACTCAAAAATACAAAATCTCAGTGGGAAAAAGAAATAGCAAGCAAAAAAGCTCTCTACGAAAAAACTGCCACAAAGGAGGGGCTAGATTCGAGTGTTATCGTGCGCGCGGAAGGTCTAGTATGAAGCATTGATCAAAACATCAGAACCGTTGAGGAGTACAAAAAATTCCCAGAAAAGCTTTCCAAATACCTGACCTGGAAAGAGCGTTATGCCACACAACTGCTTTGTAACATAACAGCAATTCAAGGAGTGCTTGATGACTTTATCACGAGAAATACTATTCGATTCAAAGCATGGATAGAATTCTACGAACTCATCAAAAATATTCTTAAGGGTTGGCAACTGATCCCGAGTCTTTTCTATGCTCATGAGGCAGAATGTGGAGTATGTCGAAATGAACGACACGATGCCAAACATTTCATGTTCAAGCTTATCAAAGCCGTGATTCCACCTTTCCCAATTATCAAATTCCCAAAATGGCCAGATATTATTTTGGACCTACACAATGTGCGTCTTGGTATTCGGATCGCTATGCCGGAATTCGTTTTTCGGCCTACTCCGATCGTATTGCCAAAATTCCCAAGACTTGGACTTCCTGGTACGCCTACTCTTGGAATAGGACTGCCGAGCATTCCAACGCTTCCAAATTTGCCACCACTGCCAAATTTACCAGACATTCCAACGCTTCCGGTTATTAATCTCCCTGAGCTACCCCCACCACCTACGGTTCCAAAACTTTTTGGCACGATAAAATTCACCCTAAATATTCTCAAAATTGTTGCAAAAGTACTCTGCATCATGCGAACTAATCCATTTGTTCCTGAGTGGAGAGCGGGAGATCAAATTGCCCAAATTACGGAACGCCAAGGAAAATTGAAAATCGACTTCTTAAATATCGAATTTCCTCAATTCAATGCGAGCTTCGTGGATGCTATCAAAGTTACCACTTTCGTAAATTTTGAGTTCCAAGTGGAATTCCTTCTAGAAATGGCAAAGGCCACCTTTGAGCCCATAAATTCCTTTAGTTCCAATCTCTCGAACCTCATACCAAATGCCACTCAATGAATTATTCCAGGCGATATTAATCTAAAAAAATTAAATCCAGGTAATAAAGAAATCAACATTGAAGGGCCGACTGGCATGAATTCAGAAAGTCAATTCGTCAAACCATATGCTCAAGCTTTGGCAAAAGCCTTCGTGGCAACCATTTCTCAAGGTCAAAAGTTTGCAAACGAGCGAGCGGCATACCAAGATATCCGAGATTACCTCACAAACGAGCTCGCTCATGTGCATGCTTCGCCAGGAACTCCAGGATTCGCCATTTTAGAAGAAATGCGAGAATGACTTCGAGTGCGATGAGATGCAGAATCTCAAGAACTGGCACAAACACTACGTGCGGAAAATAACGAAAAATTTGAACTTGCCCACCGTTTCGTAAAATCTGAAATCCACGAAACTACCGAGCTACAAGCCGAGCTCGGACTCGTGCAAACAGGTGACATGGAACTTTCTGAGATTTTTGAGCAGCGCGCAAATACGGGAAATGCGAACCTTGCGGATACAGGAAATACTCCTTATAGCACAGAAACTCCCCTGCCAGATTTCACCAAATATAACGAACGGGCATTTCAAGCCTACTCAGAAATGACAGCACCACGCGCTCCAAGTGAGTTAGATAAAATGGGGGAAAATTTGAAGAATAGCATGAATGCGTACACGGCGGAAGTCGAAAAAAATTCAATAGAAATCGCCGCAAATGAGACAACTGCAGGGAACGGTAATTTGACCGACTATGAATACCGAGGTATCTATACTATGGACAATCAACGCCAGATTCGACTATTCGACTATACGGATGAACTTGTAGGAAATGAGCGAGCTATACCAGTGAACCGAATCGGAAACGGAGCTCTTGAATACATATATCAAAGTGGTAATTGAGTGTATCTCAAAACCCGACTTGGAAATTCCGTTCCAAGACCAGCATCTTGAAGCATTCCAACCTTTACACCTTCAGACCTCATAGACTTGCCTAGCGGTGAAAGTTTGCGCCCTACAGCTCCGAACCATTTCATGGAAAGATTTGCCGCTTCTGGTGAGATAAACTTCAAATTCCGTCCCGCAGATACAGAATCAGACACCATATTTCGCATGGAGTTCTACGATTACATTGATCGGTTCGATCGACGTATGAGTGGGCAGCGATGGTCAGAAATTACTCCAACCACTCGAGTTTCTTATGTGGACTTAGTTCCAGAACTGGTCAATGAAACTGTTACCGATACCAGCATTACTGGATTGGTGCTGCAAAAGCCGTATGCCACCTATCAAAGAGGTCTCGGAAACGGAACCATAGTATGACCTGGATACCGAACTCTAGGAACTGGAAACACCATACAAATTGCCGGAAACAAATCCATCTATGCTGACGGCGGCGGGGCTCGTATTCGATACCAAATTCCTGATACTCAATCAGTGTCAAGTGGCAGCTTCATAAGCATACCGAACTCTCGCGAACTCAAGTTTCTTACCACTATGAACATAGAGGTGATCAGTGGAAATGTTATTCTTGTTGAAGATATTCCAAATCTTACTCCTCGGCCAATTGATTTGAGAGAGCTTTCTGGAATGCCAGTACTCGTTGATCAAAAAGTAGAAGTGAGCGTTGCAGGAGCTCGTCTCGACATCGCCTACTACAACAATGCAAATCTTACTATGAACGGGCCAGCTTTTTATGAAAGTCACGACCTGGGAACCAAATCTGACGAATACGATGTTGCTCTACGACAAGATAACAGTTGGTACTATGCTCAACTGGTAAGCGTATCTCCAAGTGCACGAACAAACAGTCGAATAACCCTACTTTCTCCTCAATCCCAAGCCGACAAAGAATCTCCGCTTATACAAATCAGCTGAGGATTCCGTGCTCCTGTATACATCGAGCAAGCCATCGATTTACGCGACAAAATTTCCGATGTTTCAGGAATAACTGATGTCTTTATCGATACTGATCTTTCTGTGGACACGGATAATGATGGCAGAAAAGACAACGATCGCGACTCAGAATCTCCAACAAGTATTTTGCGGCAAGGAGCTTCCAATCTTGAGTGGTTTATCAAAGCGCAAAACCGACTCTTTGAAAAAGAGATGAAAATTTGGGCATCAGACTCAAATGGAAACCTGGAAGGCAAGGAAACCAAACTCACCATTTATGCCCCAGTACCGAATATTTCTGGACAATCTGGCGCTTTAATTCAAGGAAATTTGAACGAAACACTTGCAGGCGAGCCAGTCAGTATCGTAAGATTCCGCAATGGAAAATTAAAAGTCATCTGAGAAGATGCGCCAACAAAAAATGACGGTGGCTTTAACTCTACCTTTAACACGAGTTCTGGAGGCCTCGTAGTTCGTGGTCCAAACGGAACTGAAATTGCAAAAATCAATGAAAAAACTGGAAAGCTTACCTTGAATGGAGGTGATTATGCTATAGGAGTGGTAGGCGCGAATGCTGATGCTCCGACCCGCATTCAAATACTACAATCATGACAGGTGGTGTACTCACAATCAGTAGCGCTCGGAAGTGCTGGAAAAATAGAGTCCGTTGACAATCTCAATGACGCATTGATCAAGGCAGCATGAGGTCTGGGAGTGAAGCTACCAGATCAAGGATGGAATTTGGTAAAAAATCCTAGCACCAGTCCAGTGCTTCCAGGTGGAGTATTTATCACGAATCCTGAAAAAGTTGCCGTATATGGGATTGCCAAGGACGGAAATATCTACCTCCTAGAACCGAATCTCAAATTGGAATACCGCACGGAGCGTGACTATTTTGTCATCGATGTGCGTTCTGGAAATGGTGACTTGGTCGGGACACTTTACTATGTACTTGATTCGGAATATGTCATCAAATAGCCTCTTGATTGCCTCTGTGACGGACCCCGGTCATTGGTATCTATTCGATGAAAAAAATAAACGAGTTGCCCACCAAAGTTACTCGATACAAGGAAAGGAGTTTGATATGTTTCTCCCAACTCTTGAAAAATTTCTAGAAGCAAATCAACTCGACATTACCGCGATTGACACGATATTTCTGGTTACGGGACCGGTATCTTTTACTGGATGACGCATTATGACGCTCACGCTTGGATCACTCGCTTTGGTATACCCAAAACTCAAACTCGTTGGAATTACGGTATTTGAATACTGGGCATTATCAGGAAATACATTTCCGATGGCGATGGAAGCCAATCGTGAAGAACTCGTCATTCAACGAGGGGCAGACACCGAAATAGAAATCGTTTCAAAAAATGATGTATCAACCGTTGACTTCAAAACATGGTACTACCGAACATGAAATTTTGCGAAATGAGAAATTCTGATACAATTTAACGAAGAAATTCTCACATTACCCCCTGACATACTACGCCGGACTCCTACACGCATACTTCATCCACTTTATATCAAAAAGCCGAATATTACCATCTCACCGACTTCTCATGATACCAGTAAAACTGCAAATTAGTAATTTACGCCCGGGGGAACGGATAGAATACGTCCTACATCGACATTGGATTACCCTACTCTATACGAGTGGGTACATTTTTATACTCATGATGGTAACCTTACTGGGGATAGTGTTCCACACGGAACTTTCCATTCTGCTTCCCAGCACACTCTTGACCCTGCTACTCCTGACATTTATCATGTTTTTTACCCTGTTTATCTATGTGTACTGGGTAGATAATGAACTGGACTTCTATATTATTACAAATGAGCGAATTATCGCAATCGAGCAGCTCTCCTTCCTCAATCGAACCGTTCGTGAGTGTTCATTGGAGCAGGTTCAGGAAGTGAATGGCTTCGCGCGTGGTCTTTTGGAAAATATTTTGAATTTCTGATGCGTAACCATACGTACCGCTTCGGATATTTCAGAATTCAACATGCAAATTGCGCCTGAGCCACTCGAAAACGCTCGCATTATCCTGAATATCATACAAGAGTATAAAGGAACTCACCGAGATCGGATGCGGGAATTTAATCGTGAAGGAGCTTCTGTTTCAAAGGTATAATAGAAGCAGAAAAATGTGCTACTCGTTTCCCATTTCAATAAATACTGGGCCTCGTTCTATCCATGTTGCCATGAGCTTTTTTAGCGCCACTGGCTTATAGGTATCTCAAGAAAGCACTATTTCATCAATGGTATAAAATCCCACCTCAAGGTGTTCATGACCATGCGATGCACTACTCAAATCTACTGATACAAAGTCAGCAGGATTCTCAATCCAATACCAAAAATCAAACATGCTCGAATCTTCTCGAATCACTTCCTGCGTATAAACTAATGGTCAAATTTTCGCTTCAACCCCGAGCTCTTCCATGATTTCTCGAGATAATCATGCTTTGAGAGTTTCTTTTGGATCCAGCGTCCCCCCAGGTAAACCAAAAAAACTGGAGCTCATAGGCGCACCATACACCGACGGATCAAATTTACACAAAAATATCTTATCCTCATGCAAGATGACCCCACGAGTTTTTATCACACCGATCGGCACTCGTTTTCTCATATAACAAATGTAAAGCTCTGTTAGTATACTTGGTTTTTTTAAAAACCCCTAGAAAAAATCCATACCAATTTTGGTATGGATTTTGCTCAGCTATGCGGCATGTTTTGTAATAATACCTTCCAGTTCAGTAACTTCTTTTGTACCAACCATTTTTTCCACCATCTGCCCATCTTTAAAAAGAATGATGGTGGGAATAGACATAATTCCAAATGTAGATGGAGTTTCATTGTTTTGATCTACGTCCATTTTCATTATTTTAGCTGTACCGGCTACTTTTTCTGCAAGTTCGTCAAGACGAGGAAGCATGACCTGACAAGGTCCGCACCAAACTGCCCAAAAATCTACTAGGACAAGTCCTTTTGAAATATCAGTGGCAAATGATGCATCGGTAGTATGTGCTACGAGTGACATGTGAATACAAGTTAGAAATTAACAACTTATTCTAGGAATTATTTTCAATAATGCAACCGTTTTTCCTCTATCGGTCGTAGCTGGTAGAATACATTTTGTGCATAGATGGAAATTTCCTATGCATCAGATACGGAAGTTATTAGATCAAAAAAAGAGCAAAGGCAACA
>JBEICN010000044.1:0-7196 GCA_040383945.1 Candidatus Peribacteria bacterium
CTGGCGGTGAGTGAGGGATTCTTCCGCCGCTTCGCTTCGGACGCCCTCGGCCGAAAGCCAAACCGTTGGCTTTCTGTTTCTCACGCCGCTTCGCGTGTTCGAAACACCTCGTGTTCTCATCCCATCTTCTCGATCAAAAAAATCCCCTTTCGGGGAATTCAAATGCTACTGGCGGAGGGATAGGGATTCGAACCCTAGGTACCTCGCGGCACGACAGTTTTCAAGACTGTTGCAATCAACCACTCTGCCATCCCTCCAAAATTCTGAAAAACGAATTTTCCAAAACGGAGCTCGCGTATAGTATAAAAGAGTTGAAAGTTGTCAAACAAACTTCTTGGCAAAGATAAAATTTATGATTACACTCGCGTCATGAACTTTCCATTTTTAAGAATCACTCGAGCGCTTTTATGTAATACCATCATAGTCTTGAGTCTATCTTGATGCGCAAATACCACACAATCCCCAATGCCGAGCCCAGCGAATCAAAAACCTCCCCTCATAGCGAAACACTCCCAGAAAGTGAGCACGGACTATCAGAACTTGACGCCGCTCGTAGGCGAGTGGCTCTCAGATCCATTATACGAAAAGGTGACTACTATAGCGCTAGAAACGATGCAAATACCGCAATCGAATACTACGAAAAGGCGTATGAAAAAATTCAAGAAGACCCGAAAATCGCTCTCCGACTTGCAAATTCCTATTTAGAAGTTAAGAATTTTCGAAAGGCAGCAGATATTTTTATCAAATTTAATCTCAGCAACTTTGATGAGGCTGCCAAACTCAAGGTTATCGCCTCAATTATGTACGATGAGACTCGTGAAAATACAAAAGAAATAATTCACGATCTCAGTCTTACAGAGGGAACCAAGGCCTACCTCTACCTCATTGACGACTGTACCAAGAAGCCCGCTGAATGTGTAGAGCTTATACAGTCAAGCCAATCCACAGACTACCGAATACAGAGCCTGCGCGAAACCATCCAAAGCGCCAAGGGCACCTCCGAGGATGAGCTCTACATTCGCGCCCTCCTCATAGGAAAACTCTTTGAACAAAAATCCTACTTAACAGCAAAAAAAATAGGAGCTAGTATTTTGGAAATGCGCCCAAACTACAAAGTAGTACTCAAAATCGTCGGATATAGCAACTACGAGCTCGGACACTACACCAAAGCAGCAAAAGACCTGGAGCAATACTACACGCTCGTTCCCGAAGACGTGGAGGTGGCGTATATGCTTGGAATTGTAAATTATTACGAATCGGATTATTCTACCTCAAATTTATACTTCAACAGCGCCGTATTAAATGGGTACATGCCCAAAACAGAGCTTGAGCGTCGCCTCGTGTATAACTATGTCCTTCTCGGGGATACGGCTGGGGCTTTTAAAATATTTCGTTTTCTGCTAGACGAGCCTGACGTGCTCGCAGAAGATTATCACATAGCGCTATTTACCGCCGAGCAGGCAAAAGAACACTCAAAAGTTTCGCTCTGGAGTCGGAAATGATTGCAAAAATTTCCGGATGACCCGATTATCTTGGCATATGCTGGAATAGCCTCGATGCGCATGCAGGATGTGGAAGAAGCGAGGTCATATCTTCTGCGCGCACACCAACTCAATCCCAAAGAACCCCTCGTGTCGCTGTATCTTGCAAAATTTTATTTTCAAAAACAAGAGTACGGGGGAGCTCGCGACTACCTCGTCGAGGCGATAGCCATAGATCAGTGAGGCTATTTCGCCGAAGAATCTCAAAAACTCCTCGCCCAAATACCCACGAATGGCACCTGATCCAATACTACGACTGGCGCAACATCGCCAATCCTAGACAATGTTACGCCAAATAGCTCAATCACCGTATCTTCTCCTTAATACCGCTACTATGAACGAAAAACAAGACCTCATTCCTTCTGAAAAACGACAGGAAGCCCCAAAAAATACTGTCCATGTTGGACAACTAAAAGAGTCTGACAAGAAAAAGTTAGAGTCAGACATTGCAAAAAGCTTGCAGAAGCTGGGGAAAGAAATGACCCACAAGGAAATTCAGGAGCTTATCGCCATGATAGACACCTCCAAGAATCTTGCTCCGCTCAAAGAAAAGCTCGAATGACTCCGACAAGGCGGTGATGAGGTATTGCTAAAAGAAATTCTAAAAATATCTGAGTCTATCCGAAAAGGGGCTATTGAAGGAATAAAAGAACTCCGAGTTGATGTCACGGAGGTGCTCAAAAATACCCCGGTAGAGCTCCGAAAATGAGTTTTTTTATCCGAGAAATTCAAAAAAGTCGGAAGATTCGAAAATTCTGAACTTGGAGAAAATATTATACTTGATATCGGAGGATTCTGAATCGGTGCATTAGACAGTATTTTTGCAATAGCAAAGTTGCTGGTGAGACTGTTAGCAGACTTATATCGACTCCCTCAAGACCTAATTCAAGCCTCGAGAAACAAAAGCTAATTCACCGAGAGTACGCTGATAAAATTATCCGTGGTTGCAGAAATCTTATGATGAATTATCTTCAGCGGTAAATCGGTAAAAATCCCCTCCAACTCTTCCATAGTAAAGGCCCAGTACTCTCGAGGATGTCCAGAAAAAGGAATATTCAACACTGACTCAGAAACCCAATTCGCCGCATACCGGTCTCGATGTTTCTCACTTCTTAAGTTCCAGTTCAGCATCACTATCCTTCCAGAGGGAGCACAAACGGTGCGAATTTGGTCAAGTACGTGTCTTTGCAAGCTTGGCTCTATCAAATGATGGAAACTCGCCACAAGAAAAATAGTGTCGAACGATGTCAATCATAATGTCGAAATGCTTCACATATCGCATTCATAAAATAGACCCGCTGGGTAGGTTTCCTTGGCAATATTGAGAAGCTCTCTGGAATTATCAATGCCAGCATATGAGTCAAAGTTCGACAATATACCCGCCAGTCTTCCAGATCAGCAGCCAATATCCAAAACCCTTCCCATGCGATGATCACCAAGTAGAGATATGGCTTCGTCGATATCTGGCCAGGAACGATTTCGAGTGCGCGCAAACGCTTTGGCAAATGGATCGTACACTAGATTTTTGTAATTTTTAATAGTGACTCTATTCCTCGCTGTAGTCGCTTGAGCGTTGGGGATACTCCGCATCCACTTTCCTGATGACAAAGTTTTCACTGTGTGCAAAGCGCGATATTCATATCTTCATCGAGAGCCACAAGCAGGGAGTACACACTTGGGGATTCTCACAAAAGTGCCACACCTCCATTTCTTCACTTTTGAGAAGTGCAAATTCCTTGTGAAACGAGCTGTTGTGAAACCTTTCTCAATATCGGCTCTGGAATGTGGAGAGAATCTGAAATTTTTTTTAATGGCACGATACCTGGATGGTCGAGCAGAAATTTTACCAAAAGGAGTCCGTACTCCGATCGTGCTGAAAGCTTAAGCATGGGAATTAAAAATAGCATCTAAGGTTTTGGGATTTTTTGTCCAATTTGGCTCAACTCGCACTCTCAAAAAGAGATGCACTGGCCTTTCGTATATTTCAATCAGCCGCATTCTTGCCTCCGTTCCGATCTGTTGTATCAAAGAGCCAGACTTGCCGATAACTATTCGTTTTTGTGACTCTTTTTCCACAACGATGTATGCGAGAATTCTTACCTGTGATTCACTCACCTCTACATCTTCCACGTGAACATAGAGAGCATGGGGAATCTCTTCCTTCAATAGTAAATTCGACCGCTCACGGATAATTTCCCCCACCCGATCATACACAGGGGTGTCCGTATAATCATCAGGATCAAACAACAAAGGTCACTCAGAAAGAAACTCCGAAATGCTCGAGCAAATTGCAGCAACTGGGACACCTGATTTGTTTGTTATGAGGGCATTCTTGGGAATCTCTATAGAGTGCCGAAGATCTGTTTTGGTGAATATTTCTAAAATGGGGACTCAGAGATTCTCAATCTGACGGTCGATCTCGAGATCTTCTTGTCAAACCGTGCGAGAAACATCTCGCACTCTCAGTATAACATCAGCACTTTTTAGAGAATTTTGTAATTCCTTACGAAGTCGCCGTCCCATTGGATCATCATTTTGCTGAAATCCAGGCGTATCAATAAACAGGATTTGGTTCGAATCATCCGTATAAATTCCAAGCAAGGCGTGCCGGGTGGTATTTGGAATTTGACTCACAGCAGAAAGAGATTCTCCTATACATGCATTTAATATAGTAGACTTACCCGCATTGGGTCGACCAACAATCGCAACGTAGCCTACTTTCATTTTCACTGATGTAATACTTGTTTTGCCGCTAAAACTTTTTTTGCAAGCATTTGACTGGCGGTTACAGGATTCAAACGCTCGAGCATTTCTCCATCAATTATGATATTTGGAGCATTTTTACAATTTCACTGACACAAACAATCTGTGACTTAAACAGTATAATTGAATTTTGAATTATCAGATATGATTATTTTTTTTATGTACTCTGCCCCTCTTTCTGAACAACTTCTTCATTTACAAACCTGTACTTTCATACGAAATTCATTTCCAAATACCATGCTCACTACAAGAGGCAAATACCTCAAAAAAGTCTTCCGTATCTATCGAAAAAAGGGCGGTTTGCTCGTCATTCTCGCCAAGATAGACACGATCGACAATTTCACCATATTCATCTCGAACCTCTATCCATTCGATCATATGATCTGCGGACTGGGGGTGTTCGGATCCGATTTGTCAGACTGTAACGGTAAGTATTTCATCAGCAACGGAATACACAGGAACATGCTCCGCCTCTATTTCGGTAAGATCAGCCGGATCTTCCACTTCAAGTACGGTTTCCTCAACTTCCAAAAATAGATCTTTGGAAGAGCTGCACTGTGGGCACGCAAAAACACTGTCGTCCGCGGCTCCAAATGGAGTGCCAGGATGAATGCCAGAATCAGGCAAGCCCAAACGTGAATCGTAAATAAAGTGACAACTCGTACAAACAGCTTTTGACATGCCACTATAATGCGAATATTTGAAAAATATGCAATACAATCGTTGCTTTGACTTTTTTGAAAAATCCATATTCTGTTTTGGTAAGATAGAATCGAAATGTTCGCCTTTACGGCACCAATCCCTAGTTAAGAAAAAATGTTAGAAATTGTCCTAAGCCTCCTCTTCGGAGCCTCCATCTGTGGAGTAATCCTGCAGTTCACACACCAGAAGCGTATAGAGAAAATTCAACAAAACGCGGAGGAACAAGCAAAAAAGCTTTTTGATGCGAGCCTATCCCAAGCAAAAGAGCAGCAGACCATTTTTCAAGAACAAATACATACTGATAAACAGAAGGTAGATTTGGAGCGCACAGAATTGCGTGAAAAAAATCAACGAATCGCAGAATTGGAACAAAAACTCATTCTGCGCGAAGAGAAAATCGAAGCGAGGTATGAGGAAATAGAGAAAAAATTTGGGGCACTCCATGCTCGCGAAGAGGAGTTGCAAAAAGAGCGGAGCAACCAAGAGCAGGTTCGCCAAGAGCTTCAAGATGAATTATCAAAAGTTGCAAAACTTAGTACAGAAGATGCAAAAAATCTGCTACTCAAACGAACAGAGGAGCGTTACGAGCAGGATATTCTTAAGGTTATAGAGAAAAAGAGAAAAGATCTCCAAATCCGTGAAAGCGAAATTTCAAGAGAAATTCTCATTAAATCTATACAACAGTACGCCGGCGACGTCACTGGGGAAACCACTCAAACACTCATTCATTTGGAATCAGATGATATTAAGGGTAAGCTCATCTGAAAAGAAGGACGAAACATTATCGCATTTGAACGCGCCACCGGAGTTTCTCTTATTATTGACGATACGCCGGATACCGTATTTATATCAAGCTTTGACCTTTTTCGGCGCTATATCGCAAAAAAATCACTCGAAGCCCTTATACTGGACAAGCGTATTCAGCCGGCGCGTATTGAAGAAATCGTCGAGGAAAATCAAAAGGAGGCCGAGAAACTCATCTATGATCTCGGACAAAAAACACTAAGCGAAATGGGGATTGTGGGAATTCCAGATGAAATCGTTCCTCTTATTGGAAAGTTTCGCTTCCGGACGAGTTATGGGCAAAATATTCTTATGCACTCCAAAGAAGTGGCTTATATTGCCGAGTCAATTGCTCGACTTATTGGTGCAGATGCGGCATTGTCATTTAAGGGGTGACTCCTTCATGACTTGGGAAAATCTCTCGACCACGACATAGAAGGAACTCATCCAGAAATTGGTGGAAAAATCGCACGAAAATACGGTCTCGACGAGAAACTCGTAAATATCATTGAGGGTCATCACGATGGAGTTCCACAAATCTGTATCGAAACAAAAATCGTGCAGATTGCAGATGCGATAAGCGCGGTTCGTCCTGGAGCCCGAAGAATGAACGCAGATGAATACATAAAGCGAATCCAGGAGATGGAAAACATTGCGATGAGCTTTAGTGGTGTTTCCAAGGCATTTGCACTCTCTGCAGGGAGGGAAGTACGAGTATTTGTTGATGCAGAAACGGTTTCAGATCTCGAAGCAGAAAAGCTCGCTCAAGAAATTGCCACATCAATAGAGGCAAACCTGAGTTATCCTGGTGAAGTTAAAGTCAACCTCATTCGAGAAAAAAGAATTATTGAATATGCTCGCTAATTTTCAAATTTCATGTACCCGTACTTTTTTCTTCCGTTCACCGAAATCAAAATCTATACCTTTTGACTCGGACTGTCTCTCTCATTTATAGCCTTTATCTACATGCTCAAAAAGATGAGCAAGAAGACTGGAGTGAATCAAAATTTTTTTGCAGGGAACGCACTTTTGTTTGTGGTTTCAACCTTCCTTTTTTCTAGACTTTTCTTTGTTATTGCAGAATGGCGAGATTACAAATATCTCATTGAAGACCGGTTCATTAACTTCTTTTTGATGACCGACTACAATCTCTCGTTTATCGGTGGGGTGTTTGGTTTTATGCTGGTGTTATTTTATAAAATCTATCGATATCAACAAACTCATGAAAAATATCTTGATGTAGTAGTCATGGCATTTTTCTTCGCGGCAATTATATGATATTTTTCCGCATTGTTTTGATGACAGATTTATGGACGGCCTACCAGTCTTCCTATTGGCATTATCTATCAAGGTGATAACATGAATATTCCTTACACCTCGGCAGTAATTCCACTTGCACTATTTTAC
>JBEICN010000045.1:0-7147 GCA_040383945.1 Candidatus Peribacteria bacterium
CAAGATCCGTAAATGATAATTTATCCACCAAGATAAACTCTTCGTTGAAATAGTTATTTTCCATGGAAGAACCACTGATGCGAAACGGTGCCACCAAATACGCACGCACCATCAAAACTACCACAAGAATAATACAGATATCGCGAAGAAAGAGTATGGACTCGCGCAAAAGTGAGTCAGGCTTATGTTGAGACTCTGACTGAGAGTTTCCAGCTTCGGGAGTATTCGTGCCGAGTGGAGCAACAGGAGTGGTGTCGACTTCTGGAGTCGAATTCTCTAAATCTTTATTTGCCATGACAATGTTTAAATTTTTTACCACTTCCGCATGGGCAAGGCTCATTTCTACCCACATTTTTGGTAAGTGCCGGGTCAAGCTGGGCCTTGTTATCTACCCGTATAACACGGATTCCATCCTCACTTTTTGGCTCAGAAAAAATAGCCGGAGTATCGAGATTCATTTCAGGAACTGGGTCGAGTTGATGAGAAATGATAAGCTGTGATTCAGCGATTTCTCGTTGAGCTATTTGAAGAACTTCTCGAGCACCGACAAGTGCCTTAACGACGCGATATTCTATTTCTTGGACCAGCTCAAAGAAGCGATCGTAGGCTCGTTCTTTGTAGACAACGAGTGGTTGTTTTTGAGCATATCCTTCAAAGGCTACTTCTTCTCGCAAATGTGCCATACGATCGATATGACTCATCCAAAGTTCATCGAATGAACTCAGTACGAGTTTTTTTTCGAAGTCAAAAAACGATTCATTTCCTACTTTTTGATGGAGTTCTTTCACGGGAGTGAGGAGTGCTTCACGAATGATTTGCTGAAGGATGTCTGACTCGATGGAATCAAGTTTTTCGAGATGCAATATTTCAGTTCCAGCAAAATGATTGAGAGCTTGTACAGTTTCTGCAAGTGAGTCCTCGAGAAATTCAGGATTAAAGTCAATTTTTTGAACAAAATTTGCAGCTACATGATCAAACATCGCGAGTACCTCCGCTTCAATATTATCTCCTTCCAGAATTCTATTTCTCTTGGCGTACATAACCAATCGATGTTGATTGAGCACATCATCATACTCGAGAATATGCTTTCGGATATCAAAATTCCGACCTTCCACCTGCTTCTGAACGCTCGTGATACGATTGGTGATAAATGATGACTGCATAATCGGTTCGTCATCTGGGGTTCCAGCAGCAAGAGAAGAATTGAGAACGGAACTCAGTCGATCTCCTCCAAAAATTCGCATGATGTCGTCTGAAGGTGCAATCATGAATTGAGTAAATCCCGGATCTCCTTGTCGTCATGCACGCCCACGAAGCTGATTGTCTATGCGTCGTGTTTCATGTTTTTCTGTACCGATAACAAAAAGTCCTCCGAGTGGATATTCGTTTCCTTTGTACTCAAACACACCAGAGAGTGTCACGACCTCCGGAGCAACTTTGATATCCGTTCCTCGTCACGCCATATTGGTTGCTATGGTAATCGACCCAATTTGTCCCGCTTGAGCGATTATATCAGCTTCGTGTGCGTCCTGCTTGGCGTTGAGTACCTTATGAGGAATCCCCAATGCTGCTAACTTGTTCGATAAAAGCTCCGATTTTGCTACCGAAACCGTACCAACAAGAACTGGTTGACCTTTCTTGTGTAATTCTTGAATGAGTCCAGCGAGAAACTCGTACTTCCCCGTCTCATTCTTGAAGAGTAGATCTGCTTCATCTTTTCGAATCAATGGTCGATTGGTAGGAATCACGATTACCTCAAGTCGATAGATTTTGTAGAATTCTTCTTCTTCGGTTTTGGCCGTTCCGGTCATTCCTGCGAGTTTCTTGTAGAGTCGGAAATAGTTCTGAAACGTAATGGAAGCGAGCGTCTTGGTTTCTTGTTGAATTTTTACATTTTCCTTGGCTTCGATAGCCTGATGGAGTCAATCGCTATATCTTCGCCCAGAAAGCACTCGTCCTGTGTGTTCGTCAATAATGAGAACTTCTTCCCCTCGTACCAGATAGTCCACATCTCGTTCGTACACCGAGCTTGCCTTGAGAGCATTTTCAATGTGGTGAATATCGTTATATTGATCGGAAGCATAAATATTTTCAACCCCGAGAATTTTTTCAATTTCTCGAATCCCATCTTCCGTAAGAGTGGCTGTTTTTTGCTTTTCATCAATCTTGTAATGCGTGACATTCAAGAGATTTTTGGCGATTTGTGCAAATTTGATATATTTGGAAGTTGGTTCGGTGTCTGGCGCAGAAATGATGAGCGGAGTCCGTGCCTCATCGACCAAAATCGAGTCGACTTCATCGACAATCGCATAGAACAAAGGCCCCATGACACGACGCTCAACTGTTGCCGCCATGTTGTCTCTGAGATAGTCAAACCCAAGTTCATTGTTGGTAGCATAGACAATATCGCATCGGTAGGCTTCTTGTTTTTCTCGTGGCAATTGATCATGTATTACCACTCCAACCGAAAGTCCGAGCGCATCATAAATCACTCGCATTTCGGCAGAGTCACGCTGCGCAAGGTAGTCATTTACCGTAACGATATGAACGGGATATCCTGCGATGGCATTAAGTGAAGCAGCAATGGTCGCAACCAAGGTTTTTCCTTCTCCCGTTCGCATCTCGGAAATATTTCCGTCATGAAGCGAGAGAGCTCCGAGGAGCTGAACGTCATACGGAATCATATTCCAAACAACTTCCCGCCCGTCAGAAAGAATAAATTTCTTTCAAAAAATCAAGGTCGCCGCGCGTCGATGCAGGGCAAAAACTTCGTATTTAATGGCATCAAGTTGCCTTTTTATCTGGTCATAATCTTCTGGTTTTTTGTAGTCCAAGCCAGCAAATCATACGCGAAGTTCGGCAACTCGCGCTTGGATAGATACTATGGAGTCATATTTTGCAATAATGTCCTCTTCCAGTGCTCGAATCTGAAGCAATTCCTTCTGATACAGCTTGAGACGCTTTTCAGAGGGGTCTCCAAAAATTTTCTTGATAAGTGTTTCGATCATTATTTGGTTGTAAAAAATCCATCGACCACCTTGCGGTAAGCAAGGCGCACCCGAATATCTTCATAGTATCCGTCACCCGGCACAAGTTTTGCACGAAGTCGAGCGATAACCTCTGGGTTTTGATATTGAGCAATAATTCCGTTAATCTCGATCTGAATCTCATCATTGCTTGCTTCAATGTTCTTGAGCTCACGAAGTTTTTTGAGAATCAATTCTGCGCTCACTCTTCGTCGTGCTTCCGGTGCAATGACTTCAGCCTTGTAGCTTGCTTCATCTTTCTTGAGGTGATCAAGATAGGTCTTCATGTTATAACCTTGGGCTTCCATTGTCTGTTTTTGCTCTTGGAATACGGACTCGATCTCTCGAGCTACAAGACTCGCTCCAAGCTCATATGTCGCATGCTTGTTCAATTCATCGAGCAGCTGTTTTTCATCGACTTCCCGAGCTCTACGCTCCTTGTCAGTAAGAATTTCCTTGGTAATAATTTCTCGAAACCCTGCCATATCGGTCTTTACGCCTCGAAGTTGCTCTATGAACTCAGGCGTCCATTCTGGTCGATGAGGTTTTTCGATTCTCGTAAGTTCTGTAACAAAGTGTACCTTGCGTCACTTGAAGGCTTCCGAATGATAATCTTTTGGGAATGTGATATCAAACTCTACGGTTTCTCCCGATTTATGTCCTACCAATTTTTCCTCAAATCCGGGAATAAATTGACCACTTCCGATAACAAGAGGAAATTCCATGACTTTTGTCTCTGGAATAGCAACGCCACCCTTCTTGTCATATCCTTGAGTATTGAGAGTCACTCGGTCTCCCATCTCAATATCGGGGTGAGCTGCTTGGAATCCATCAGCATGACTTACCGCAGCGTCGTGAAAATGAGTGAAACGCTTTTCGATTTCAGAAATAGCTGAATCGACCTCTTTTGGGTCTTCTGTTACTTCTGTTTTTTTGATTTTAATTGTATTGATAGCCTTTTCGTCAAGAGTTACTTCAGGCAACACTTCTATTTGAAGAACAATCACCAGTGGGTCATAGGAAACGATATTGGTGACGGACCCTGGTGCTACGGGAACTAGCTTGGTTTGCTCAAGCACCTTTGAGTAATTTTTTTTGAGATACAAATCCAGTGTTTCGTCAGCAATAGTAGATTCACCTGCTTCTTTGATCACGATGGCTTCAGGAATAGTAGCTCATTTTCGGAAACCCTTCACTTGGATTTCTTTTGAGATTTTCGCGATCGCGAGTTTTCGGCAGGATTCGTATTCTTTGGGCGTATCTTCAAGAGTGACCTCGTAAATACAATTCGGGAGTTTTTTTAGGGTGGTTTTCATAGAAAGGCTTCAAAAAAATAACCACGAAATTGTATGAAGAAATGCGCAAAAGGCAAATCGAGTAGGGTGAGATGAACATTTCCCAAAAATTTTTGAGCTTGTTAGTATTTTTGAAAGAAAGCCCAAAAAAAATAAGCCCACCAAACATGACCTGCACTGAGCCCCTTGATATATCTAATGGCACTGGATTATCTTCATAAATTTGAGAAACAAGTGCAGATATCACCAAATCGAGTGTGAGACTCTTACTTCTAAAATTACTCTATTTAAAATCTGGAAACATATTGTACTCCGAGTCCATTCTTCAAAATCCCAACTCCGAGTTTTGCGTTACCAAATTCTGTGGTACTCCCGAGACTATTTGAGAGATTAAATTCTATCCCCATTCTCAGTCCGTTGGAATTCCCTAAAACAAATCTTGAATTAGGGGTCAAGTCGTGTCGTATGGTATTGAGATAGACCTTTTTTGCAGTTATCTTGGACGGTGGAAGATCAGCATCTCTGGATACGCGCACTTCTCCAGCTACTGGATCGGGGGTAATTGCCTGAATAGCTTGTGGAGAAGAGACGAGAAGTACGGCGGTTTGCTCCTTAACTCGCTCTGTAATAGTGTGAGATAGCACTTCACCTAATTCTCGTCATGCTTCTTGCTCTTTGGCAAGAGCTGGAGAGGGTGTGGCTACGAGCAGAGAGGCTCCAAGGAACATGGGAAGTGATTTCATGCTGAGGCAGTGATAATAAGACGAGGCTATACTTGAAATTTTATCTTTGTTGATGTGAGAGTATGCACTCCATCGCAAAAATCAAGCGGTTTCCATCGATTTTTTGACAAAATCACACAATCTTCACCAAGTTATTCACATTAAATGTGAATAACTCAGCTCATTTTTACTCCTCGTGAGTACCAATAAAAACATTAATAAAATCCCCAAAACAAATTGACAATAAAGGAAAAACGAGTATTTTGTTTGCGTATTTCAAAACATGGAATACGGAGTAGTTTTTGACAAAAATCAATACAAATGGTGTTCGAGCTACATACGCCAGTATTATTAGAAGAATCCCTGGAGTGGATTCTCTCCGTGCCAAGTGCTTCAAATAGAGTATTTGTAGATGCCACGCTCTGACTTTGAGGACACAGCTCTCATTTACTCGAAAAAATCACACCAACAGATCGCCTTATCGGTTTTGATAGGGACTCAAAAAATCTGCAAATAGCACAGGACAAGATAGGTCTTCGCAAAAATTTTGTGTCGATTCATTCTAGCTTTGCCCATTTGCAAGAAGCTTTAGAAAACATAAATATACATGCCATAGATGGTATCTTATATGACCTTGGTGTTTCAAGTGTGCACTATGATCAATGAGATCGAGGCTTCAGCTTTCGTTCCGATGGACCACTCGATATGAGATTTGATACTGTAGGAACCAAAAAAACAGCCGAATACATTGTCCGCACCTACTCGGAACACGAGCTCGCCACCATTTTTCGAAATTACTCAGACGAGCCCAAGGCCTACTTTATAGCCAAAGCGATTTGCGAAATTCGGAAAACTCGTGCGATAACCACCACCAAACAGCTGCAGTCAATTATTGAAGATGCTAGTTTTGATAAAAAATCAACACTGCGAGTCTTCCAAGCGTTACGCATTGAAGTCAATGACGAGTTTGAACATATAGAAACTTCTATCGAGCAAGCCATAAAAATTCTCAGTCCAAACGGCATACTTGCGGTAATTACCTTTCATTCTATTGAAGATCGAATCGTAAAACAGCTTTGCAAAAAGTTCGAAACCCCTGAAATCGATTGACTGACCGGAAGAATTACGAAACCTGCTGTTATAAAAAAAGCCACCAAAAAACCCCTCGAGCCTACCCCTCTGGAAATAACCTCAAATCCACGGTCTAGGTCCGCAAAACTCCGTATCTACAAAAAAATCTAACTCATCATGAACGCCAATCTCCTCGTCATGAAAACTGGGAATATCCCCTTCCTGTCTAGTCGAAAAACTACCCGTGAAAACTATCGTCTTTCCCTCCGCGAGACGTACATACTCTCTCTCTGACTCATTGGTCTTCTGGGAATCTACTATGTTTTTATTCTCAATGTAAATGCGACCAAAGGATATAACCTGAGAACTATAGAAATCGCGCGAAAAAATTACCAATTTGAAGAAAGTTTGCTCAATATCAGAATTGCGGAAGCTCAGTCGCTTACCACACTTGCGAACTCGTCCTTTGCGAGCGAAATGGAGCAAATTGAAAATCCAACCTACTTGGTACTCAAAGACTCACTATATACGTATAAAAAATAAAAGTTTTCCGTTGTCCATCCTATGCCTGAAATACTCAAAAAATTAGCGGAGCTCATAGGATTTTTGCCGGGAATTGGAGAAAAAACTGCCGTCAAGCTCGCCTTTTTTCTTCTGAAATCGCATCCGAGCTACATCAAAAAACTCTCTGAAATACTTGCCGAGCTACAAACCACCATTCATGAGTGTCAAACCTGTGGATCGCTTACGGATATTCACCATGCTACTTGTGAAATATGTCGTAACCCCGTGAGAAAAACCGAGGTATTATGTGTGGTAGAAGATTATTTGGACTTGGTATCTATAGAAAGACTCGGGGTACACCTTGGAAGGTATCACGTTCTTGGAGGAGTTATCTCCCCTATTTCTGGAAAATCACCTTCAGATCTTCGCTTTCGAGAACTCTTTGATCGGGTGCGAGATGAAGAAATCAGTGAGATTATTCTCGCGCTCAATCCAAATATCGAAGGAGAGGCAACCGCTCTCTATATCG
>JBEICN010000046.1:0-6978 GCA_040383945.1 Candidatus Peribacteria bacterium
CCTACTTGGATAACTCCAGCCTACGCCGCTCCAGGAAATCCTACCATAGCCTACATCCAAGGTAACTACGGAGGACTCACCGCAAAGACTACTACGGGAGGACTCACCTATGTACTTGCTCTTCCAAGCATTATCACGAGTACTGGAACTACCGCAGGAGGACTCCTCAGAATAGAACAGAACGCTCTCTCCGGAACACTCCTTTTTCATAATAGACCCACTGCCAGTTTTGCCACCTACAATCCGAACACTCGAGCAAACAGTGGAGTCGTCTTCTCCGGAGCTTCACTTCCCACGAGTGATACCAACGGACAACTCACAAGCCTCATCACAAATCTCAAATCCGCCTACTCTGGAACTGATGTTGTAACAAACACCAATATCTCAAGTCTTCTTGCTACCAACGGAACTTCCGCTGTACAAAACCTCGGTACCGCTATTGTAACCAATCAACTCGGAGGGAAGATCACTACGGCGGTTGCGAGTAGTGGAGGAGGTGGAGGAGGAGGTGGTGGTGGAGGTGGTGGTGGAGGATCTTTCACCTGTGGAACCTCCACCGTATCCGATATTGAAGGTAACATCTACAATACTGTACAAATCGGATCGCAGTGTTGGATGAAAGAAAATCTTCGTACTACCAAAAACCCAGATGGAACATCTATCACCAAGGGACCTGCTGCTGCAGGCGGAGGAGGCTGGGCTGCAATTGATTGATTGCTATATAGTTGTCCACCAAACGCTGCAAACACTGGAGAAGACTGTGCATCTGCCACCACCTACGGCATGCTCTACAAATGGTCCGCTGCCATGAATGGATCTACTACAGAAGGAGCTCAAGGAATATGTCCAACCTGATGGCATGTTCCAACGAATGCTGAGTGGAAAACACTCATAGAGTGACAAGCAACACCTGGTTGTGAAGGCTGGGGATACGGTTGCGAAGGAGCTGCCAGCAAGCTTGCCATAGCAACAAATTGGGCAGGATCACCACTCAACGCCGCTACCAACACCTCAGGCTTCTCCGCTCAACCTTCGGGCCAGCGCGACCCCAATACTGGTAGTTACTTCAGTCGCACCTACCAAGCTGATTTTTGGTCGTCCTCTGCTGCTGGGTGAAGCGCTATGAAGCGGGGTCTTAGCTTTGCCTTACCAGGTGTGTACAACCAATCCTTCTCGAAGGCGTTCGGTTTTTCCCTTCGTTGCATTCAGGGCTAATTCGTCCCTTTCCCCCTTCGTCTCTTCGCTTTAGAGGCCCCACCAAAACGCGAACTCCTCTCTATTTTTCCGTTCCTCCGCACTCTAGATGACTTAAAACTTTGGAAGAAGCTACATGCAGTCAGAGTGTTAAAACAAGTAAAGTAACTGAAACTTGCCTTGAGTGTGTAGCTAAAATCTTGGAGGAATATTTTTGAATTTCGAATTTTTTTGATAAAGTAAAGTATTGATCGTAACTCACACTATGCCACAAAAAAGAGACCTGAGAGGAATAATTATTAAAACTCCCGAAGAAATTGAGGGTATTCGAAAAGCCTGTGCACTCAATGCTGCGGTTCTCGACATGATCGGTAGTTATATTCAGCCTGGAATTTCTACCGAGGAGCTTGATCATATCGCCAATAATTTTGTACTGAAAAACGGAGGCACATCAGCCTGCATTAACTATCGAGGAAATAACCAATGGGGTCCAGGTGGATATGGAAAATTTGCCTGTATTTCGCTCAATGACACCATCTGTCACGGCGTGCCGAGAAAAGATGAAGTCTTGAAAGAAGGAGATATACTCAATTTTGATGCCTCGACGATTTTGGATGGATATATCGGTGATAGTTCGAGAATGTACACTGTTGGTAATGTTTCAAAGAAAGCTCAAGACCTTATTCGTGTTACCAAAACATCATTGGATATTGGTATCGCCCAAGTGCGCCCTGGGGGGAAATTTTGAGACATCGGATTTGCCATTTCTCAGTATGCCGAGGACCTTGGATACTCGGTAGTGCGAGAATATACTGGACATGGAGTGGGCATATTTTTTCATGAAGAGCCTGCGGTATTTCACCGTGCGCCAAAAGGATCTGGAGCTACCATGTTGCCAGGGATGATATTTACTATCGAGCCCATGATAAATATTGGGGGCTACAAGACCAAGCTCGACAAAAATGATGGCTGGACCGTACGAACAAAAGATGGATCCCTCTCAGCGCAGTTTGAACACACTGTACTCGTCACGGAAGACGGATATGAAATCCTTACCGCAACCAAGAACTTCATCTAACATAGTTGAGAATCAGTGGTGAAAGCAGGCGCGAACAGTAGTATCGTACCACTTTTACAGTACCCTCCCACGCAACTGAGCTATGGGTGGTAGGCCTACTGCGTGCAAATCCTAGCCGATCTTTGACTTGAGGAGTTCGGTAAAAATTTTTGGATTCCCCTGCCCCTTTGACCGCTTCATACATTGACCAACAAAGTAACCAAATAATCCACTTTTACCAGATTGGTATTCCAACACCTGGGAAGAACTGCTTGCAATTACTTCATCTACTATGGACTCTAGTGCTGCCGTATCATTGACTTGCGTAAGTCATCTTCGCTCTACGATTTCTGCCGTACTTCCTCAGTCTGTAAACAATTCTCGTAGCACTTCCTTTGCATTCGTACTTGAGAGAGCATTGTCATTAACAAGCTGGATGATCGCAGCCAATTCTTTTGGGGCAAATTTTAAGGTAGTGAGATCGACCGCTAAGCCATGTTCTTCAAATAGAGAAAATAGAATCGTCGTAATATACGAACATGACTTCTTAGGATCATTCGTCAGAGTGACCAAATTTTCAAAATAGTCTGAAATAATTCGGTCGTTACTGAGAATACGAGCATCATCAGCTCAGAGTTCAAACGACTCGAGGTATTTTGCTCTTCGATCTATCGGTAACTCAGCGATAGCACGCTCATCAATGAACTCTTGAGTAACAACAAGGGGGGGAAGATCGGGCTCAGGAAAATAACGATAGTCCATCGCATCCTCTTTGGATCTCTGGGAATGACTCTCCCCGTGCTCGTCGTCCCAACCTCGTGTTTCCTGAGTGACAGAACCTCCAGATTCATAGATTTCTTCTTGTCGAAGATATTCCGCATCAATAGCTCTTCCAATGGCAGAGAATGAATTGATATTTTTGAGCTCAACTCTGTTTCTGAGCTCGGTGGATCAAACCGGGCGGAGCGAGATGTTGACATCACAGCGGAGTTGTCCCTTTTCCATATCTGCATCTGATGCTCCACACCAACGCATGAGCTTCTGTAACTCCTCCAAATAGGCAATAACCTCTTCTTTTGATCGAAAATCAGGTTCCGTGACAATTTCCATAAGCGGAGATCCAGCACGGTTGTAGTCACAGAGTGTACGAGCTCATGAGTGAATCAACTTACCCGCATCGGTCTCAATATGGAGTCGATTCACACGGAATTCTTTGAGTGCTCAATCGATATAGGATCTCACGATCCCGTGCTCAGCAATAGGATGATAGAGCTGAGTAATCTGAAAGCCTTGAGGAAGGTCAGGGTAAAAATAGCTCTTTCGATCAAAAATTGAAGTTTCATTCACCTTCATACGAAGCACCTGCGCTGCGCGTACAGAAAGATCTACTACCCCGCTCGTAAGCACAGGAAGCATCCCTGGCATTCCCATACATACTGGACAAACATTGAGATTCGGCTCGTCAGCAAGTTCAATAGCATTCGCACAGCTACAAAACATTTTTGTAGCGGACTTGATTCTGACATGGGTTTCAAGCCCCATGACGATTTCGTATTTTGACATAGATATTTTGGAGAATTCGAAGCGTCATAGTATAGATAACGCTCAAGAATTCAAAGTATTTTAGCACAAAATTCGTAGGCGTTTATAGCAATCCTTCTTCAGTAGCATAGCGTCTAAAACTTGCAAATCTACGAGGAATTTCACTATATGGTCCGTCAGACTTCATCAGAGCGACAAGTTCCTTCTGAGTAGATTTTTCCAACTCCATAAAAGTAGAGCCAAAAAAGTTTCACATGTTAAATTCAGAGAAAAATCACTGTTCTCACCGCTTGATCATTTCTATCTGTTTCGATAGTCAATTTTCTACTCCGCGTAGTAGTTCAAAATCACTATTCCATATATTGCGCATTGGAGAGTGTGGGGTTTTCAAATTTTTTAGTTGCAGTTCTCGATCTCACAAACCGTTCATAAATGCTTTTAAGTTAGCTTCGGGAGAATTCGCTTTGGCAAGCAATTCCATCTTTGCCTCTGCTCCTTGTAGTAAAGGCGCAGAAATGGAAGTACCTCGCTTCTTTGCATCGAGAAGTGCTTGCTTCAGATTTTTGATAGTGGATGGGTCAGCAGACTTTGGAAGAGCGTCGATGAGTGGCAAAATCATCTGATCAAAAAGTACCGTATCTTTGCTGATCTTTGTAGTGAATGCGTTCAATGCCTGGGGGTGACTTGCGATAGTCGGCAAGAAATTCTCTCAAGTCTTTCGAGCTTGATTCATAAATGCCTGGACCTCTTCTGGAGCACCCTTATTGAGAAACTCTTGAAATAATGACGCATGCTCAAGCGAGCCGTTCTTGAAGCATAGCGCTTGCATATCGGCATTTTTTACCTTGCCAATATTTTGGATGGACGTTTCAATATAATGAGCTTCTGCGGTTTTTTGAGCGAGCAACATCATCTCTGATTCGGATCACTTAGGAAGTCGAATTTCAAAGCCATCCTTCAAATAGTCCATCAGCTTTTGCGGAGTACTTGCCTGTTCTGATCCTCGTAACTCAATCATGACGGCTGTCAGGGTAGTTTGATTGATTTCCTTCCCTTCGAATTTTTCAAGGTATCCCACGACTCCGTCAACACCAATGCGTGAAACTGCTGCCTTCAAATCTGGATCTGTTGAGACTTTGGGCAAAGAAGAAACCTGCTTGGTCTCAGCAGTAGAACGAAGCACCCCGCTTTCTGTAGATTTTCCAACTGAGGCGGCAGCTTGCTTGGTTTCACCAATAGAGCCAAGTACTCCGTTTTCCATGAGTGATCGGAGTTGCGCTTTATTGATACCGAGTTTTCTGAGTTCTTCTGCCATTATGCGAAGTTCCCAAGTAGTATTTTGGTACACCCCTCTGCTCGTGTTATGGTGAAGATCGAGTATCGTCTTGTATAAAATTTTTCTGTCGTCTGGGCTCATCTTTTCAACTGCTCCTCATAATAACTTCTCTGCGAGCTTCAAACGCTCCTCATCTCACAATTTTGCATTGGCCATAACTTCACTGGAAGATATGCCGGATCGTCGCTCGGCTGCTTGAACTTTTGAGGCATCTGGTCAATTATTTTGAGCAACCTTACGAACCTCGGAACCATTTGTTCTCGGTGCGGGGCTTACAAAATGCTGTGGTTTTATCGCAGGAAAGAGTGCTTCGAGCATCTTTTGAGCTGCCTCAGGCATAACACCGCCTGACTTTGTAAATTCAGCGAGCTTTTGAGGAAGTTCTTTTTTGAGAATTTCGAACGAGCTGAGAAGTCATTTGAGCTTTTGCGCCTTCATGGCACGCGCTGCAATTCCACCAATAGCAACTCCTGATATAACAGAAATTCAAAGTACTCAAAAAATAGCATTCAATGCTCGATCAAGTGCTTGAATCTTTACTCAGTCAACATTCATTCCAGTATATGATGTCACAATTCCGTCTAAACCTCATCAAATATCTCCTACCACAGGGGCAAGTTGTGCCAATTGCGTAGCAATTATCACCATATCAGCAAGCGACTTTCCCTTGATCTTCTCCTGTATATCTGCTGGCTTGATTCGATCAAATTCGCTTTTGAGCTGATCCATGGAAAATGCTTCTTTTACTCGAGAAGTCAATGAGGTATCTAGGGCAGTACTTCGGATTTGTCGTGCTTCAACCTCAGTTGCGTTCGCTTGAGAAATCACACTATGATACTGCTGATACGCATCAATGATGTTGATCGTTTTCCCTTGTACCTGAATCTCCGCTCACTTTCTGATGGCATCCGAAATAACTCCGTTTCTCAGCATTTCTCCAAGCCAAATACCATTGGGATGCTTTTGGAGCAGTCATTTTTGAATATCAGCAAGAATCTTAGTTCTCGCATCCGTCTTTCCATCCAAAAATGAAAGAATTTGTGCATCTCCCGCGAAATTCAACCCGTATCTTTGATCCAGCATAGTAAGCAATCGCGTGGTCTTTTCGATACTTTCTCGCTGATACTCTCTTCCAGTGATCTTTGTGACTTTATCTCATGAAAATACCTCTTTCAGGCTGTATGAAACGGGTTCAATATAATTGGCAATCGTTTCATCAAAAATCTTATCAAGGTAGAATTGCTGCTTCTTTGTCTCGTCGTTTCCAAACTTTTGATTCAGTTCAAGGGGCTCTACTCCAAATGACTCAACCGCTCTACGTCTTCTGAGCGCCACTACATCCGACATGTTCAAATCTTTCAAAAGCAGCAGCCTCTCGGTAATATCCTTGATAAATTTTTGTTTTGCCAAATTAGGGATGTCAGGATTGAGCATAACTTGCTCTATGGCAGATCGAATTCTTGACTCGACTCGAGCCATATCCAAAGGTATATTTTTTGCCTTGAAAGTTTGACTTAGAATTTGCAAGGTATCGGAAAATGCTTTTTTTGAATACTCATCAAGGCTTGTTTTTGCAAGTTCCTTTCCTTGCGGAGAGTTGTGTAGTCTTTCTCACAATTTCGCAGACTGAGAAAGCGTGGGAGTCTCAAATGTTTGTGTTGCCTCTTCAGGACTTCGCATGTATTCAGTACTCATATTAGAAAAAAAATTCTCAAGTATATGCTTCTTTTTCAGCTTTTTCTTTGAGCTTCATTTCACTCAACATGACTGTAATTTGTTGCATCTTCTCATTCATCTCTCAGGATGTCAGAGCATCAAGATGTCCTTGCAACAACTGCATGAGCTCCTC
>JBEICN010000047.1:0-6348 GCA_040383945.1 Candidatus Peribacteria bacterium
CGCTCTCGTTTCTGGAGACGAAGCCTCCCGATTTCTTTTGTCGTGCCGCCACGCGCTTCCAAAATATACCTGCGTATTTCTTCAAGGTTTCCTCCTGAAAGGCCGATAGTACCCCCATGTACTGAGGCGTAGATCTTTTCTATGAGAGAAAATTGGAGAAGCTCTGGCAATTTTGCAAAATCTTCTTCACGAATAGAGTTTCCAGAGAGATATACTCCGAGAAGTCCTTCCATCATACGGTCCAACTGTCCGGCATAGGTGGCAAAATGCGCAAGAGTATCGCGGACTTTTGGATTAATGTGTTCCATTTGAGGAAGTATTTCGTTTCGAACACGGTTTCGCAAATAGCGGGAGTCCGTATTGGTGGAATCTTCTCGATATTCGATGTCCATACTCGAGGCGTAGGTCTGAATGGCGGATTTGGCACAATCTAGCAATGGGCGCAATAGCACGCCTTGTCGTTCCATCATTCATGATAGCCCACGAAGTCGTGCTCCTCGAATGAGATTCATCAATACGGTTTCAATATTATCGTCGCGGTGGTGTGCGGTAATGATGAATCTTGACTGAGTCAGCTCACGAATTTTTTCAAAATATCAGTATCGCACCAATCTTCCAGCTGCCTCTATGCTTGTCTTCTCATCTTTGGCAACTTTTTGAATGTCGCTTCGCATGAGATCAGACGAAACGCCATACTTTTCGCACTTGAGACGCACGAATGTCCCATCAGATTCGCTTTCTGTTCGTATTGCATGATCAATGTGAACGGCGATAATTTTGTTGGTCGGATGGATTTGGGCAATAAGATCCAGAAGGACCATGCTGTCGACTCCTCCAGAAATTCCGAGCACGACACAATCAGAAGTCGTAATTTCATACTTCTCCCATATTTTTGTCATGTGTTGCCGTAAATTTTCCATGTGCTACTGGATTATTCAAGAAGTTCGCGTGCTTGGATCTCGCTGAGTTTTCGTGCTATATCAAGGTATTTGTCATCTGGTGCAAGTTTATTTACCATTCGTTTTTTGCATGTTTGACATTGATGAACCACTACCATTCCTTTTCATTTGCGTTCTTCAAATCCGACAGGCCTCATCACCCCACTACAGGCACTCGCCCGATCTCATGGTATTTTTTCATCCAAATGTAGAGAGGAGAGGCAGTTTGGACAGTGGTTTCTCGCTGATCCGCCGGGGTGTTCAGAAACTTCTGCTCCGCAGATTACGCATACAAATGACTCATTTCGCATAATAAATCCCATGTGTCGATGCTATTCGTATAAACCAATTTTGCAACTCAATACGAGATATGCTACATTTGGGTTATGACTACAAATACCACTCTTATCGATGAAACAGCCGTGGCTTCCATGGTTGAAAGCCTATGAGCTGCACCAGAATCTATGGATACAGCGGTAGTTACTCTTGTTGATAGCACTTGAGTTACTTCAGCCCCCACCGACACAGCGGTTGTTTCTGCCGCTGAGGATGAGGTCAGTTCTTCGATCAAAAGCGAAGAACAATTTCTTGAAATCAAAGACACCATGGTTGGCAAGAAAAAAGCATTTCGTCAGGAAGAAAAATTTGCAGAACTAGAAAAATACGTTCATGAATCTCTCTTGGCTCAAGATTCTGAGCGCGCACTTATCCTCGTTACCAAAGGGGCGTTGGGTCTTGGAAGTTCGGACATTCACTACGACGTGACCGAAACCGAAGCAGAAATCCGAATGAGAATAGACGGCTCGCTGGTGACAGTTTTTCGTCTTTCTCGTCCGGAATATAAACTCCTTTTGGAGCGACTCAAGTACAAGTCAGAGTTAAAGTTGAATATCACGAATGTGCCACAGGATGGAAAGTATCGAATTACTGAGGTGGAAGAAGGGCATATAGACGTACGAGTTTCCACGCTTCCAGTTCGGACTTGAGAAAATGTTGTCTGTCGAGTCTTGGACTCTACTCAGTCTATTCCAAAGGTTGGAGAACTCGGTTTTGTGTGGACTTCCAAGCGACAAATTGACAAGAGCTTGAGAAAGAAGTCTGGCATGGTGCTAGTTACTGGTCCTACCGGATCTGGTAAGACCACTACGCTGTATTCCATGATGCAGGAGCTGAATACCCCAGAGCGCAAAATTATCACGCTCGAAGATCCGATCGAGTACGAGCTCATGGGAGTAGTACAGTCAGAAGTCAACGAGAATAACGGGTACAATTTTCACTCTTGACTCAAAGCTCTGTTACGACAAGATCCTGATATTATCATGATCGGAGAAATCCGTGATTTGGAAACTGCCAATACTGCCGCACAGGCGGCTTTGACAGGACACCTCGTACTCTCGACACTACATACCAAATCTGCCTCTGAAACTCTCGAGCGTCTCATAAATATGGGACTGCCACCATACATTCTTGCGAGCGCCATAGATATTATTATTGCACAACGACTCGTTCGAAAACTTTGTCCTCATTGTACGGAGAGTTATATAGCTGACGAGGCGCAGAATGATACCATCACATGGATGATGAAAGATATTGGTATCGATGCGGTCGCACGAGCAAAAAAATGAGGCTTCAAACTTTTTCGAGCTTCAGGATGTGAGCATTGCGGTTATACCGGATATAAAGGTCGACTGGGAATCTACGAAGTTTTGTGTTTGAGCGACCCTATTCGAGCTCTCATACGAAATGGAGCGAGTCCTGCCGAAATTATGGCGGAAGCCAGAAAAAATGACCTTATCTTAATGCGAGAAGACGGTGTTCTAAAAGCAATGCGTGGGAAAACAAGTTTGGAAGAGGTTTTTTCTGTAATTGACTAGTACGAGCGCCTGAAGATGTCACTGGCGTGTCTCCCCAAAGAGATTATTTCCAAATAACTTTCAGAAGTTTCTGACGAGTTGCATCATCAAGCGTGCCGGTAGGGTTTTTGATGCCAAGAATTTCTTTGGAGAATTTTATGAGTGAGGATTTGGTGATAGATCCAAAATACCCCGTAGGCGCTAATCCTTCAAAATACCCATATCTTTTAAGAATTTCTTGCAGTTTTACCACTTCTTCATTTGAGTCACCTTCTTTGAGAGTTTTGGTGAATGTGTAGTAATCTCAAATAGTTTTTTCGCTCTTCTGGGAAGCACTATCTGATGTACTCACACTGGTTTTTGGGGTAAATTTTACCCGTTTCTCATAGGTATTCATCAATTCTGCGTACGCGAGATCGGCCCGTTCTTTTGCTTGCGAATAATTTGGATATTCCTGAGATATGTTTAGGTGAAGGATATATGAATTATAGGAACGCAAAGAGTTTTGATACTCCTCTGCAGTGATGCTGTTCGTCGTTCACAGTCGGTACAGTTTTGAAATAATCTTGTTTTCTTGTCTTTGAGCCTTGAAAAAATCACTTTTGTCTGTGGTTTTTGTTCGATATACATACACATCTTGAGAATTTCGCAACGCTCGACTTACATATCGAAGATCTCGATTTTTGACGAGAGTTATCTGCTCCTTAAGGATTGCAAGAGATGAGTCTATGTCGTTTTTTGCCAAAATACTGCGATCACCTCTGTTCCAAGCATCTTGTCTCGTGACATAAATGACATACGCGTTCATGGCTCGATGATATTCATTAAACAATTCGCGATCGAAACTGAGGTAATAGTCCAAGTCTGAAATACTGAGCCGAGCAGCATACGTATTTACCATTTTTTTTGTGGCATCATTTTTTATATTGGCATGGATAAACGATCGTGCTTCTGCGATGTTGCGGAAATATATGTCGTTGATTTTACTGCGGTCAGTGAGCAGGATGTTGGGATTGGCGAGAGGTCACTCAGGAAGCCATGGAATTTCTTTGGTGTTTGGATTTTGGGTGAGTGGGATCTCTGTGCTAGGAAGATTGGATGTTCCTGTCGATGTTTGATTGCTTCATGTGCCACTTACCGGGGTTTTTGTACAGATTTTGTCATACAAACTACCAGACACATCTCCACTCGGACAAAAATCTGGAGTTTGAATTATAATAGCTCCACCTCCAACTCCTCCACCTCCTCCTCCACTTGAAGGTGGAACATAGGTGGCTACACAACTTCCACTTGCGAGATCATAGCCACTGTTACATCCGATCGTACAGCTCGGATATGCACTGATGGTACCATTTGCTGGGGCGCTGTTACTGCAAGAAAAGCTATACGCTCTACTGGTAGTTGTCGTATTACCAGCAAGATCAGAAGCAAAAAAACTGAGAGTTACAGGGGAGTTGATCGTGAATGCTCCAGTATAGGTAGGAGAAGTTTGGGTTGCGGTTCCAGTCATACTGTAACGAATCGAACCGGTCTCGCTCATACTGGCACTTACCGTCTGGCTTCCGGTGTATGTTCCTGCAGCTGGGGTAATGAATATCCCAGGTCCTGCCGTATCTTCTACCACCCCTGCAAATAGTTGTTCGCTTTCATAGTTGCTATCTCAGAATATTTGAATTTGTGGTGTAATTCCCGTGTCAAATAATCCGTCACTCCAGAGAATTCTTCCGGTGTAGGAGCCAGTTGTGCCTTCAAAAGAAATACCCGTTGCAGTTTTACCAGGGCTCGTGATCGCGATTTGGGAGGGGGTAAGCAAGGTTGCGGGAAGTGGGTTGTTCAAAGTTACATTATATCCGTTTACATATCCATTCCCATTGGTATCAAATGATCGCGCCTTTATTATGGAAACCGTACTTTGTACTGTCATAGTGATATTGTTCGATGTACTGGCGCTATCATTCCCATTTCAAAATATTCCATCTACCGAGTCGGTAAGGGTATAATTTAAAGTATAATTCCCATTTGTAATACCCGACGTTTTATAGTGAGCAATAACGATATTTTCACATATACCTGCTCCAGTTGGCTGGAATCGGAATACAAAATTCCCATTGTTCAGTGAGTCTATAGCAAGATTTCCGGTAGTACCTCCGTTGATGTCCGTACAGTCATCAGATTCGATTGTGTATCCGCTTGCGGTGAGACCTGAAGGAAGGGGGAGAAGGCCTACTCTATATTCTCGACTCGGCTGGTCTCCATCTACAATTATTTTTATAACAAAATCGACCAAGCCACCGCTTGAATTTACAGCAATGCTGTTTGAGTCAGTCAAATCACCGGTTCGCTTTACCGCGAGTTCATTCGCAATATAGGCTCAATTAACTTGAGAAACACTCAGCAGGGAAATGGTTGCAAGGAGCAGGAGGGCAAGAGCGAAGATATTTTTTTTCATATTCAATATATTATGGTATCACAGTAAATGGCATGTTTTTGGCCTCATAGATCCCTGCGGTGTCCATGATATTGAAGTAATATTCTCCTGTCTGGAGTCACTTTGGAATTTTAACACTTACCACATTATCATTTACCACGGTGAAGAGTGTGTTTTTGAAAATAAGATTGTTGGAGAGTTGTATAGAAATGATTTTTTCAAAGCCATTCCCTTGTACTACTACATACCGATCAGCATCACTTTTGATTTCCGTTGGTGTTATGGCACCGATATTTATCGGACTTGAATTGTACACGAAGGAAATTTTTTCATCGGTGGAAACAAGTTTACCATTTTTCAAATAGAGTCCAAGAAAAAAATCTCAATTTCAAAATGTATTTTTCGGAATGGTCACATAATACGCTTTCCCTTGTACCACTCATACAAATGTTTTTTCTCCTATAATAACCCTATCTATGGTATCAAGATTACTGCTTGCAGAAATTTCTAGTAATTGGTTGATGTTAGAGCTCAATATACCGCTATTTACCCTGATAGATTCAGGAGTGCCTTCCGGTGCCGATTTATTTATGTTAGGAAGTGCTTCTGTTTGTTTCTGCTTTTTTTCGAATTCAATTTTTATGAGTCACTCCAGTGGCTCTTGTATGAGAACCGCTTCTTTTGCTGTACCGCGCACGGTAATTTTTAGCGTAGTGTCAAATTGAATTTTCCCCAAATTATCTAGGATTGCTGGGGCGTCATTGATGAGAATTTCTGATATTTTCAACTTTTCAGAAAGAGCAGACAGATCTACTTTTGCCTCATTGCTACTTTCTGATTCGGAAATAAACACAAATTCCAAATCATCATTTTTCCGATACGGAGTAAATTTTTGCAAGTTCGTCTCCCAGCTGAGATTTCTCATGAGAATTTCTGCTGTTTCTGATTTTTTTGGAGGCGTTTTGGAGCTGGGCATGTAGAATAACACGAGCCCCAAGGTAACCATCAGACATAAAATTCCGGCAAGAATAAGCCGAGCACGCAAATTGAGTCGCATTAGTAAATATAAACACTTATATTTCTTACCACCACCGTTGACCCATCGTTTAAGGTTACGGTGATATTTGAG
>JBEICN010000048.1:0-6339 GCA_040383945.1 Candidatus Peribacteria bacterium
AGCCCAATTCATTTACAAGTTTGGCAAGAACAAAAGCTCTGACAATTTCTTCATCGCCTCTAAATTTATCAATCTTCCAACCTTTAATCTTTTCGGAGTATTTTACTTTTTTACTCTCAAAATCATAGGTTTCAACAACCTTGATCTTTTGTTTGTCTAGATATTGTTTGATGATTTTATAATCCATATTGACCGCCATTAAATAGTTAAAATTATTTCTATTATATAAGTATTTCTCTTGTTTATTCAATTTATAATAAATCGTTTTCGGAGCGATAGCGGAGAAAACACCTTTTACCCCCCCTCTTTAAAAATAAAAAAAATCAAATTCCTTATTTCTTAAAGCCCACCAAAAACATTTCAAAAACAAATTTTTCAAAAATATGTCGCCTAACTATCAATTATCCGAATAATTTTCGTAATTTCTCATAAATTTGCATATTATGCGAATTAAAATATATTCAACCCCGTAGAGAATACAAATCAAAATACATGAAACTATGCATACTGAACTAGAGCTTCTCGAACGAGAGCTCCGAGTACGAAATTACAGTCCCGAAACCATAAAAAGTTACTTGTATGGACTGCAGGAATATTTCTCTTTTAAAGGAACTTATTTTCAGGAACTTGATCAAGAAAATATTCGAAATTTTCTGCTTTCTTGCGAAGAAAAGTGACTTTCTCCTGAGAGCAGAAATCTCTTTTTGAGTGCTATTAAGTATTACTACCGAAATATCATAAAAAAGAGTCAAAAAATTGAAATTCAATCAGCGAAAAAACCAAAAAGCCTACCAACCGTGCTTTCAAGAAGTGAAATTCAAAAAATGATAGATTCCATCAAAAATACAAAACACAAAATTCTTATATCTCTCAGTTATGGCGCTGGACTTCGAGTGAGTGAAAGTGTTAATATCAAAGTGCAAGACATAGACTTCGAGGAACTCACCATTCAGATAAGACAAGCAAAATGACAAAAGGATCGGATCAGCGTACTTCCAGAAAAACTGATACATGATCTGAAAAATCTTACGGCAGGAAAGATGAAAGATGAGTATGTTTTTGCAAGTGAACGGGGCTGAAAACTTACTACACGAACAGCTCAAAAAATCTTTGAAAACGCACTCAAGAGCTCAGGAATAAAAAAAGAGGCTACCTTTCATTCACTCAGACATTCATTTGCTACGCATTTACTCGAAAATTGAGTAGATGTACGATATGTTCAGGAACTTCTCGGACACAGAAATATTCGAACCACGCAACTCTATACGCAAGTCACAAATCCGAGACTGAAAAATATTAAAAGTCCTTTTTAAAAATGCTCGTGTATGCTCACAAACAATCCGCTCGCTTGCGCGAACGGATTGTTTATTTTAGATTGGTGCCCGAGGGACTTGTTCCTCTCAGTGTCGCACCGACCCTTCCAGGGATCGGATGCTCGCTTCGGGGAACGCCTTGCCACGAAAGCCAAACCATTGGCTTTCTCCCGGTCTCCTGCTCCGCAGATCGACCGTGTGGCTGCGGTTCAAGTCCCATCACCTAACGTGCACAAAAAAATAATCCCCCGTTCTCACGAACGAGGGCTTAATTTTTATTGGTGCCCGAGATGGGACTTGAACCCACACACCTTGCGGCATACGCACCTCAAACGTACGTGTCTACCATTCCACCACCCGGGCTCATGATTTTTGTTAGGAGATTTCCAACAATTGAGGATTTAATTTGGTGCACCCAGTAGGATTCGAACCTACAACCAACGGCTTCGAAGACCGCTACTCTATCCAGTTGAGCTATGGATGCATATGAGGCTAGATGGCCTACTCGAGGGTTTCCCAAAGAGTAGGCGCAGTATAGCGAATCAGTGCTGTTTGTAAAATTTTATTTCTCTTTTTATAGTGGGCGTCATTGGCCAAAACTACTTGGAAAGTCGATTCAAATCGTACAAAAGCGGAGCTGCAATACAAACAGAAGAATATGTACCAACAATGGAACCAAAAATAAGTGCCAAGGTGAAACCCTGTATAGCCTGAGGACCAAAGAAGTAAAGCGCAACCAATACGATTACCACGGTAAGTGAAGTAAATATGGATCGCGTAATGGTATCGTTGATAGAATTATTCACGAGCACCCCAAAATCAAGCTTTTTATTTGCTGGAATAAGGAGATTTGATCGAATTCGGTCCATAATGACTATGGTGTCATTGATTGAGTATCCAAGCACCGTAAGCATCGCCGTAATGAAAAATGTATCGATCTTGAATTCTGGGAAGAAAAAGCTCGTGGCAACATAGAGTCAAAAGGCTATCACAATGTCGTGAAAAAGTGATATGGCCGTAACCGCCCCAAAAGAAAAACTCGTAAAGCCTTCCACCGTTCCACGAAATGCCCAAGCGATATAGAGAGAAATAACCAAGATGATCATCGCGAGCGTAAGGTATGCAGTTTTCTTAATATAATCTCCAAAAGATTCTCCAATATTTACGTATCGAATCAGCGTAGCGTTCGCATCATTCTTAAGCTCGGCAGTAAGTTTGTTTTGAAATTCCGTCTTGAGAGCATCAAGATCTTTTACAGAAATTCCTGCATGGGTGTTGTACCCTACTTCCACCACAAAAATATTTTCTCCAGATACCTTATACACACTAGTCGTATTTATAGCTGACTTAGTAGCAAATTCGGGCATTTCTGAAATACGAGAAACTGTGGATTCCACTTGGCTTTTCTGAAACTCTCCTTCATACTGAAACTCAGATTGAGTTCCTCAGGTCATATCGATACCGAGATGTACCGTGGTGATAAATGGCATCGCGAGCGAAGCTACAAAAAGCGCAAGAGCGACAGCATAAAAATAAAAACGGTGTTTGATATAATCGATTCGCATATGTATGCAGTTAAAAGCTACCGGAAAATTTGGCTCATTTATAAGACTTGTGCCCTCAAAGTCAACCAAAAACAGCTGAGAATGTTGCAAGCTCGCGTGGCATAGTATATACTGGAAGGGCTATGCAGTACAAAATTCCCGTCCAAATCGAAAACGAAGACACCATATTTATGGGCCTTTCCCTTCGCCAAATCATTATCTTGATGGTTGGGTGAGGTTTTGGGTATATGATATTCAAGTCATTGGAAAGTGGTGTCGGCCCGGAAATCGCAGCAATTCCAGCAGTTACTATAGTGCTCATTGCGCTGTTTATCGCGCTGTTTCGAAATGCAGAAATGACCTTTCTTCCTTTTATACTCAATCTTATGCGACTCAATCTCAACACGAATGTTCGGGTTTGGAACAAAGGAACGGATAGTTTTTCTCACCTCGAAGTTGGCTATGTATCCTCATACGGCAAGATTTCTACCAAGAATGAGGCAAAAGGAAATTACACCGAAGTTCAGGAAGAAATGAACGAACGGCTCGCAAAACTTTAATATCGAATTATGGCAAACGAAATCGACTCTACCAGCGTAAAAACCGCAAAAAAACCGCACAAAGATTCTACCACCCAAAAATATCTCCCCTTTAGTGAGATTCGTGGGAATTGTATGATCATGAAAGATGGATCTTCCCGAATGGTACTCAAAGTACAAGCACTCAATTTTAACCTAAAAAGTGAAGAGGAGCAGGATTCCATTATCTATGGGTACCAAAGATTTCTCAACTCACTTCGATTTCCTGTTCAAATTATCGTACGATCGCTCAAAGTCGACATAGAAAGCTATCTCCTGAAGCTCAAAAATCTTGCCATCAAGCAACAAAATCCCCTGCTACAAGAACAAACCTACCGATATGTGGATTTTTTGACGAATCTCATCGACATGGCACAAATCATGAAAAAAGAATTCTACATCGTAGTCCCGTTTGATCAGGTCAATGAAGAATCGGTAAGAAATACCGGGATGGTCGGAATGTTTCAGAATTTTTGGTCTTCAATTACCAGTGAGGAAACAATGCTGAGTATTCGGTCAAAACGAAGGAATGCTGAATTTCTGCTCAAAGGGAATTCAGAACGCGTAAACACTATCAAAAGTTCTCTGGAGCAAATAGGCCTCAAGAGCGAGGAGCTTGACAAGGACGGCTTGGTAAGACTTCTCTATGATTATTATAATCCAAGGGTAGGAGGAGAGCAGAAAATACGAGAAAAAATTGAAAATATGGGAATACAATAGTTATGACCCCCCCTGCTTCGCATAGTTGTAAATCCCCTATTTCACATAGCTTTCACTCCTACATCTCCCAAGAACAGGGGGATTTTTTAAATTTTTCGTAGAATTTTCTTTGATGAAAATACCAAATGGTTGAGTATGTGAATCAACTTACTTTCAGCAATTTTATGAAAATCAACACAAAATCCGCAACTCACACTCCAACATGAGCCAAAGAGCACACCAGAAATATCGGAAAGCGTGGAGAAGAAATTGCTTCCTCGTATCTGCTGTGTTCAGGATACAATATCTTGGCGAGTAACTGGCAAATTTGGGGTGGCGAAATAGACATTGTCGCAAAGCATGGAGCATATATTGTTTTTGTGGAGGTAAAATTTCGACAAAAATACCGCTGAGGATCAGCGCTGGAATCACTTTCACAAAAAAAATTGCTCCATTTTCAAAAGAGCGCTGAACTCTTTCTTATGAAGCAAAATATGCAATCAGTAGCCTACCGGTATGACTTCATAGCGATAGACCAGTACCCGGAAAAATATCGACTTTCTCACTTCAAAAATATCGAGCTGAAAGGCATTCCAACTCGATAGAGAGTAAATTAACGAGAATCTTCTGCTTCGTCGAGCAAGTTTTTCAGCTCATTCATCTTTTTTTCGTCTTCCCCGAGCTGCTCATATGCTCGCTGCTCATCAAGGTAAATTTCTCGAAGTTGGTCCCACCCTTCTTTTGACTTGATCACCAAATCTCGAATCACATCCCCTTCTTTTTCTAAAAGTTTTTTGAATTCCTCTCGTTCATCCTCAAAAACCTTATGGAGTTCGTCAATTTGAAACTGCGAGAGTGTAGGAATGGCGTCAACCACTCGCTTCTTCTCGGTTACCGAGAGGGAGAGAGAATGCTCCAAAAGATCGAGAAAATTGACTTCATTAAATTCAGAAAGCGGATGAATAGAGGCAAGTTCGTAAAATACCTCATTTTCTGCCTTACGAACTGGAGTTGCTGGATTAGATCCTTGGCTTCCAGAAGCGGTTGATGCATCATCGTTATCAATTTGAGTCATATACAGAATTAGGTTCTAAAACGTTGAGATTCCAAATGTGCGAGTATTTCCGCCTGGATATTCGAAGAGAATGTCGCATTGTGCCAGACTGATTCTACATCTTCATCTTCCTCCAAAGTCTCAATGAGAATATGTACTTTTAGAGCTTTGTCAAACTCGGTCAATTCTACCATATTGTTGGGTAAGTATTCACCTCTATACGATAGCACATCCAGTCATTCTTTTTTGAGATGAGATACTACCTGAGAAAGTTTGTGCCAGTCAGTTTGAATATGCACCGTGTCTTGCTCTCAGTAATAATCCTCGGCGCCGGATTCTATAATGACTTCTTCCAATCTTTCGGACAAAGGTCCTGAAATTTGTATCAGTCCAACAAATTTGAAGGCAAAGTGAGATACCGAACCCGCTTCCCCCAGTGATCCTCCGCACTTAGAAAAAGCGTGACGCATGCTTGGAGCCGTTCTATTTCTATTGTCAGTCAAAGCCTTGATGATGACAGCAACACCACCAGCTCCGTATCATTCATAAATGACCTCCTCTATGGTAGCGGCTCATTTTTCGAGACCAGCTCCTCTACGAATGGCTCGGTCAATATTTTCATTGGGCACATTTTCTTTCTTTGCCTTATAAATCGCTTCTGCAAGACTGGGGTTCTGTGAGGGGTCAGCACCTTTATGGGCGGCAATCGCAATAAGTTTGGCATGTATGGTAAAAACCTTTCCACGCTCTTTCGCGGTTGCTTGTTTCTGTCGCTCGATTACGGGTCCTCGTCACATATCCGTTGTAATTAAGAGGTCTATTGTATGAGAATTTGAGAAAGTGTAAATCAGAACTGGGAAATGGGGTTTACAATCCCGAGTATTCCTGTGCCATTGGAGCGGTCAAATACTCCGAGTTCAAAAATTGGGGCGAGCCGACCGCAAAAAATACTTCTTGATTACCAGCTTCACCGATCAAAGACGACGCATGTTGATAAAAAACAGAGGCCCCCGAATCCGTAAGCCAAATCTGAAAATCCCGAATTGATTGTACTCGAATTTCCTCAGACTTAGGAATGCCAGTTTTTCTCAAATTTTCTTGACCGACCTCAAACTGCGGTTTAAACAGCAAAATACAAATACCGTCTTGGG
>JBEICN010000049.1:0-6301 GCA_040383945.1 Candidatus Peribacteria bacterium
CCATTTTTCAGGTCCTTATTGGTGGCATTTTTTCAAGGACCATCTTGAAGTAGCCGAATCCCTCTTTCGCGGATAACATCAATACTCAGAAGTGCTCACTTTTGCCTATAAAAAGCACTCGCATTAAAAATTTTATTTTGAAAAAAAGCTATGGCGTTTGCTATATTTTCGGGTCGAGGATTGAGGGTTTCATACCGCATTCCAAGAAGGTCTTTGAGGGCTTCTGCCTCGCCATATTTTCTGTTATAGGCCATTTTGAGGATTACTTTGAAAAAGTGTTTCTTTCTCAGGTACACATACCCTTCAAAATACCCGGTTGGAGAATCATAGCGTATATCAAAACCGGTCTCATCTTCATTGGTGATGTGCACGCCGCGAATAGATTTTATTTTTTTGAGTATCAACTCTGATTCTTTGTCCAATCCTCGATACCTATCACTCGAAAGCGTATCATAAACATGGTCCATGGCACGGATGATCGCGCACTCGATAATCATTCCGACTCCATTTTTACGCTGAAAAACACAGCTAGAATCGTTTTTATTGGGCTCATTGAGTTCGGGTTTGATCCGATAAATATGCTCCTTAAATTCATCAACTGTCCCAAAACGCCGCTGTAGTTGATTTTCGTGAAGATGAATTCCAAGAAGTTGTATAAATAAAATTGCATACTGGTAGGTTAAGTTGATGAGTCATATCTTCCCCTCAGTAATCGCCTTTTTGCTCATAGAGTTTCCCTTTCACTTGGGATCGAAGATATCTTTGCTTTTACCACTCAAATGCTTTGGGTCGAGAAGGCGATCAACAAAGGCACCAATACTCTCTCGACTCATTGATTCTGTTGAAAGAAGATCCATGGCAGTAAGCGCGCCGAAATCTTTGGGATTTTTTCTTGCAAGCATGAATGCGGTTCCAGAATTTAGATACAGTCCTACTTCGATAGTGAACTTAGTGATGTCTTGAACGGATATCTCTCGCGCAACCACATTTCCTCACCGAGAACCAAAGAGAAGATAGAGTGGTTCATCTGATCACTTTGACCACTGCGCAATAGCCTTGCATTGGTCTATAGTAATATTCGAGCTAGTGAGTATCTGGTAGCTAGTAAGCTCCTTCTCTTCTCAGGAAATAAGCTCAGACAAAGAAAGGGCTACCTGATTGGAAATCCGAGTCAAGCTCATTTGATCTTTTTCTTGCGAGTGCAGTTGGTCGCCCTCAAATACCGTGGTAGTCAATCCATCACTTGGTCTTGCAGGTGGCTGATAATTGCTTACTATTGGCTTGTTCATAGAGCAATCATCATAAATAATCCTTTTATTTGCAAAAATGCGTAACCAAAAGACTCCGATACTCGCCATATACGGAAAGGGGAAAGTTGGGCTTGCTGTCTGAAAACTGGCAGAATCCTTAGATATACATTCTCAGATATTTGATGATGCTGATGCTTCATTTGAACCTTCTGGATTCACATTTGTACTGCCGTCACCTGGTGTGCCCCCAAGTAATCGAGCTTTTTCTGGTGGAAACACTATCTCGGAATTAGATTTTGCCCACCGTTACTTGCCAAAGGGTTTCAAAATTATTGCCATTACGGGAACCGACGGAAAATCTACGACTGCTTGGATTGTCTTTGAGCTTCTTCGAAAAGAGTTCGGCGAATCCCATGTGTTTCTCTCAGGAAATTTTGAAATCCCCCTTTCAGAAACCGTGAGAATCATACGAGAGCGAGGATTAAAAAAAGGATATTTGGTCGTGGAAGTATCAAGCTTCATGGCAAATGGGATCGGTACTCACCTCTATCTCCTTGAATCACTCCCTTCTGGATTTCGGACGGGACCATTTTTTGCAGACTATACCATTTTTACCAATTTTGAAACGGACCACCTGGACTGGCATGGTGATATGGCGGCATACTTTGAGGCAAAAATGAATCTCATACACCATACCAAGTCTCGTGTCATAGCTCATGACAGCCTAAAACGCAAGGGCAAATTTCCAGATATTGCCCGATGGTATGGAAGTGATCCTTGACTCAAGGACCGAACCGATGGGGAGACCTTATGGATTTCATGAAGAAAAAAATATCGCCTATCGCAAACGGAACTCAAGGGCACATTCAATGCCATGAATCTTCTTGCCGCAACTTGCGTAACCAATGAACTGGGCATCTGTTCCAAACGAACTTCTACATATCTTTCCGACATTCGATGACTTCCCCATCGACTAGAATTTGTAGCAGTAAAAAATGGTGTCACCTATGTTGACGACTCCAAATCAACCTCCGCCCAAAGCCTCAAGGTAGCTCTCGAATCCTACCATGGGAAAAAAGTAGTCCTCATTGCTGGAGGATCAGACAAAGGAGATGATTTTGATCATTTGGGAGACCTATTCTGAACATCGGTTCGCTATCTCATCGCCATAGGCGCGACACGTGAAAAGTTTGGGAAAATCGCCAAATCCCAAAAAATTGAGTACTTTTATGCAGATTCTATGAAAGAAGCGGTTGCAAAGGCTTCTCAAATCGCTAATCTAGGAGAAGTGGTACTCTTATCACCTGGGTGCGCAAGCTTCTGATTATTTCAGAATTACCTAGATCGCGCCCATCAATTCATTGACGCAGTACAATCTATTCCCGATTCTCATGTCACAACTTGAACAATTTCTCAATAAACTTGGCCGTTCAGAGCCTTTATCATATGAGGAAGAATACGCCCTGCTTGAAGCTGTAGCTGGAGGTGACAAGCTCGCCCGGCAGCGTATTGCGGAAAGCCGAATCAAGCAAGTCGCAAGTCTTGTATGGGAAGCGGAGTCAATATCCGACCAAATACTCGCGGCAAACGCTGGACTACTCCATGCTATTGATATGTATGTCAAAAATCCTTGAAAATGGAGAGACTTTGATGCCTGTGCTGAAGAATTCATAAAAAAAGAAATCGGAAACTAATATGCCCCATTTACATCTTATCTGAGCAGGCGGAATTGGAGTTTCTGCTATTGGAAGATATTACAAACATCTTGGTTGGACGGTATCTGGCTCTGATTCCAGCGAAAGTGAAATTACTCGTGACTTGGTTCGTGAGGGGTTTGATATTCATATTTGACACCGTGCCGAGAATCTTCCTGAAGCGACCGACCTTCTCGTGCATACCGAAGGCATTTTTATAGCGACCACGGGGGTGGCACATGGAAATGCGTCCGTGTGAAACATCGAGCTCGACTTGGCTAGGGAACGAGGTGTAAAAATCCGTTCCTACCCTCAGTCTTTGGCTGATATTACCAACAGAATGCGTCAAATAGCCGTAGCGGGCAGTCATGGGAAATCCTCTACCACTTCGATGCTTTGAGTCATGCTCGCACAATCCAACATCGGCGGATCAACCATAGTTGGTACGAAGCTTGCTCAATTTGAGTGAACGAATATTTGTATTGATTCGCGTAGCGACTGGTTTGCCATAGAAGCATGCGAGTATAAAAGGCATTTCTTGGAATACACTCCATATATAACTGTCATTACCAATATTGATATTGATCATTTGGATTATTATAAAGATGCCCAAGATTATTTGTCTGCATTTGTTTCTTTGATTGAGCGAACTCGACATGCGGTAGTATTGAGCCAACTTGATGCTGGGTGCATAGAACTCTACAAATCTGTTCCTCTCCAAACGAGAAATCGTCTTGATTGGCATTGGGTAAATATGGAGCAAAGCACTCTAGACACATCATGAGTCACGAGCGCCATTCCCCATCTTTCGCTCAAAGTCCCGGGGGAACACCTTCGACTCGATGCCAATCTTGCCTATACCGTAGGACAAATTATTGGGATACCTGAAAGTGAAAGAATCACGGGCCTAGAGGAATATCGTGGCTCATGGAGAAGAAGTGAACTCATCGGAACCACCACCAATGGCAATATCGTCATGTCAGACTATTGACACCATCCCACCGAACTCAAGGCAACATTTGAAGCCATAAAAAATAGATACCCGGAACGCAAACTGGTAGTGTTGTTTCAGCCCCATCAAGCCGCCCGAACTCGAGCACTGCTTGATGACTTCGCAACAAGTTTTGAAAATACGGATCTCGTGCTCATACCAAATATCTACTACAGTAGAGATACGGAAGAAGACATCGCTTATATGACTCCAGATCGACTTACTGATACTATTCGTCCGTATCAACAAAACGTTTGGCACACCAAGGGTATACCAAACGCTGTATCAGAAGCTTTACGTCTCGACTCATTGGATTCTGAAGCATATATTTTTCTTATCCAAGGTGCCGGAAACATAGACGAAATCAGATATAATTTCCCTCTGAAACATTAGTTAGTGGCTGGAGTGGCGGGAGTGGCAGGTGTAGCTGGAGTGGCGGGAGTAGCTGGGACTGCTCTTTGACCTCTTTGCTGACCGTTATTCATTCCACGACTTTTTCCTGGGCCCATCTTTTCATCCCCACCCTGACGACGCTCGTTGTATTTTTTCATTTTCCCATGTTCCATTCCACTACCATCATGCATTCTGTGGTTCATTCCATCGTGGTCATGCATTCCAGGCCTCAAGGCTCCACTTCCCATTAAAGCCCCGCTTCCCATTTTTTGTCGTAAAATATCACGGATTGCCTCCATTTTGGCAATCTCCTCTTCCGTAGGCAAAACTAGGCCTTGCGTTCGGTAAAAATCACGCTCTTGTTTTCGAAAGCTCTTTCGAAGTGCTTCGAGTGCGGTCTTTCCCTCGGCAGAAAGTGTTTTCTCAGCTCCTTGCATATTCCTCATTTTCTCTTCAAAGGCTTTTGCTTCCTCCGGAGTCGGAGCGGTAATACCGTTGTCCTTGAGCAATTGGATAATGCCAGTATTTGAGAACGGATTTCTCTGGGTCATCATATTTGCCATACCCATTACATTGGAATCATAAGCAAACACCGATGTTGCAGCGACTGTACCTGCAAAAAGCACAGAAGCGATAATGGTTTTTGTGTGTTTCATAAAAATAAGAATTAAAAATAAGCTAGAAAGCACGGAAAGAATACACCAACCATATTAAGGATATCTTAAATCCGAAGTGTGATGCACTCTTTTCGCATCTAGATGCTGCCCTTCTAGATGTGCGATAACACCCAAATATCAAAGATACGCATTGGCAATTTACCCTGTATTTCAAACTGAAATATTCAAATCCAAAAATTTTCGTTTTGCGTATTTAGGCCGCAAAGATATCTTTAGACCATAAAGTTTAAATTCACCACATTTTATGAAAAAGCAGAATTACATGAGCTGGGAAGGTTACTTTATGTCGATGGCGATTCTCTCATCCTTTCGCTCCAAAGACAAAAAAACTCAAACTGGCGCCTGTATTATTTGAACCGACAACAAAATTATCGGGGTTGGCTACAATGGATTACCTATGGGTCTCGATGACTCTGATCCAAAGTTTTGGACCGATACAGATGACTCAAATATTGAATACTCAAAACATACCTATGTGGTCCATGCGGAACGCAATGCCATCTACAACGCTGTCTGACAGAACCTCAGGGGGGCGACTGTGTATGCAACGCTTTTCCCATGTTCGAACTGCGCTCAAACTATAGTGCAATGCGGCATCAAAGGAGTCATCTATCTCGACGTAAAACAAGGGCATGAGAGCGAAATGCGGGCAGTTATGACCATGATGAAAGGGGCTTGAGTAAAGATAGAGGCATTTCGAAATCTCGGTGTGGCAGATGAAACTATCATAGACGAACTGTTAGCGTTGAAAAAGAGGATGTATCCGTAGGGGGGGGTATTTGACCCTGAAATTCAATGGCATGGTTTCGAGAATTATGGATAGAGCGAATTACTGCTTCCGGCAGTAATGATTTTCATTGATATTCCAATTCGAAAATCAGTCATGCGAGTTTCTACACCCACAACTGATTTTATGGATACTGGTCAATCCTTACAGATGTTAACTCTTTTGAACAATAACTTGCTATCAATAAGTTATTTTTCAGTGATTTGCGAACCTATGCGAATATAATTAGCGGAATTCGAAAAATAACTATATTTTTCAAGATGATTTCAAATGATAAAGTCCAAAATGTACAAGCTATAACCCTGTCCTAAAACGTATTCGAGTAAAAATAAAAAAAGATACATTTCGTATCTTTTTTAATATGCCTCAATTTTTAATTCAAGATTTTACACGTGGAGCTGCTGGCGGGAATTGTTCCTCCAACTCGCTTCGCTCGCCCCGGAGACGGGGGCAGGGGCGAAAGCCAAATCGTTGGCTTTCTCAACCGTTGCACGGTTGCCCTTTGATTC
>JBEICN010000050.1:0-6296 GCA_040383945.1 Candidatus Peribacteria bacterium
AACTTCAGAATATGAAGGGATTTTTCAAAACCGACCCGAATATGTAAAAGTATTAGAAAAATTCAACTTAAAAGATAGCTCAATAGTGCGAGATGAAGTGCTCAAGTCCATTGCGAATCCTGATCTCAAAAAAATATTGGACACCTATCAGAATGCGGACTTAAGCGAAATCGTAAGAGTTTTGGAAATGACGCAGCAACTCGGAAGAGAAAAACAAACTCCTCAGTATCAAGCGCTTGCCCTAGAATCGAGAAAAACAAAAGAGCGGATATATGATGCCCTGCTCTACCCCAAACAAGGCAACAGAAATACCGAAAAAATATATCGAATGGGTACTTTCATGACCTATTATATTACGCAAAACAGAACTCGGTACTACGATGATAGTCTCATTTCTGCATTTGGCGCTTATTTCATAGGCAAGGATCGTGATGCTACTGCAGAAAATCTCAAAAAACTCGGTATCAAATACATGTTAGTTGACCTCAATGCTGCCACTATAGATCAAGATCCTCGACGCGATCTTACTCGCAGATATGAAGAAGTTCTCGATTTCATAAAAACAGATAAGGTGAAGTTGATTGCCACAGATTCACTCTGTCTTCAATTAGCATTAGAGCTCAAATCTGATGGGAATTATATGAATCTTGCAGGCACAAATTATGTTTCCTTTCTCAAAGATGAGAATGGTGGGACTCGTGCTATTATGCCAAACACAAAAACAGAGTTTTGTGGCAAAGTAATCGCACAAATAATTTTGGAGAACCGAGTATCCGAAAAAGAATTTACCTTCCTGCAACCACTAGCACAATATGTTGTCTCGAAAAAACCAAAGTCACCGGAAGAAGCCCTGAATTTCATTCTTCCGTATATTGGAAGAACCTGGATGGCAGCATTTGAAATTCTCCCATAGTCTACCAACATATAACGCATGATCTTGGATTCAAGCTTCATGCGCTATATGTGTTGCATCATAAGCAATTTAGGAATTCTCAGTAGTTCTTTCTCGCAAAAGCTCGCGAAAAAACTTGAGACTTGAAATCGCTTTTTTTAGATTTTTTCTTGGAAAAGACATAAGTCGCCAAGCCCACTCCATTCCAGATCTACGAACCAAAGCAGGAGCCCGGCGTTCGAGTCCGCCCCAAAAGTCAAAAAGCCCCCCAACTCAAAAAACCAAAACATTGCCTCGTTTTTTGAGAGTTTCCAAGTGTTCTAAAATCCATTTTTCTTGACGCGGAGTGCCGAGCCCAACGAGTAATACTATAGGATCATTCCCCTCAAGCGCCAAGCTTGGTAGTGGGGCATATCCATGAAAGCCAACGGCCTGCAATCAAAAATTTTTACATACATACTCCACCGCTTTGGGAAGGATTTCTGGTGTAGTCCCATAGAGTAGTATTCGAGGTTTTGCATCCTGAAATGACCGGAGAACGCGAGGCAAAAAATCAGTACCATTCAAATTCTCTACGGCAAGCTTTGAGTACTTTGGATATTGAAGCAATATCCTCCAGCGTGGTATTTCTGGATGAAAAAATGCAAAATGTAAGAGCCGGAAAGCAATCCCATCAGCAAGAAGATAATCCGACTCCTGTATCGCTTTTCGATACTCAAGACTTGGAGTATTTTTATACCAACCATTCATTTCTAAGGCAGCAAAATATACGAACGAGATCCATGTGCATGTGGACGAATTCATTTTTGCATGCAACTCTCAAATAACATCGTATTCAGATTTTTGAGAAACTTTTTGATACACTTCGGTGATGACGAGGTCAGAATTATTTTTCATAGCTTATGCTTGGTGGGGTGAAAAATGCGATACTTGAACTACCACCGCTTCGTGACTCACAAAACTTTCAACTGCGGGAATCATAAATTCGGAAGGCACAATGTGAATACCGCGACTTCCGACAATACATCGAATCGCCTGAATTTGCCAATACTTCGCGAGGATATGAACAAAAAAATATCGGTGCAATCTATGAGATATAGCATAAAAATGAGAAAACGACATCTTTCATCTCAGAGACGACTCACTCGTAAATTGCGTCGGGAAAGCTCAGAAATAGCCAAGATCGTGATAGGTTTTCATTATAGCCCCCCGGTATTTTAGAAGCGGGAGAAGGCCGAGTGGACCGATACAACGAACCTCACTATGAATCCATACAGCATCGGGTCGAAATACGTAGAGCTTCACCCAAAGGCGTATCATATAGATAATGTTGCCCCATGAAAACAGGAGTCAAAGGTATCTGACACTTCGATTATGTCCCTGCATTCAAAACAAAGAATCTACCGTAAAATCATGCCCCTTTAACATTTCCACGCAGCCATTGATATGTGTTTCAATGCCTCAAATCTGGGCAGAGTAATCACTGATAACCAAAACTTTTTTTATAGTTGGATTTAAGATTTTTCGCATTTCCTGCCACCAAATATCTTTGCTAAATTTTTTTGCAATATCTTGAACACTCAAAGATTGACGCCTCCAGTTCGCTCAAGAAAATGTAGAATCTACATCAATGACCGCTTGCAAAAAGATATCTCTCTGGGAGAAATCAGGCAACACTCGATGTTCCGAGAGTAAGAACTGTCGCAATCCTCACTGATCAAATCCAATAACTGGCACTCCAGACTCAATCGCCTCCAAAGCCGATAGTCAAAAAGTCTCAAGAAAGCGAGATGGCATGAGAAGATAGTGACTGCGCGCAAAAGCTTCTGTAACCCGACTACCCTCTACTTGGCCAAAATATACCACCTGTGCCCCAGGCGGTATCGCCTCCCCATTTGAAGCATCGAAAAAACCGGAAAAGTCGGAAAGCTGAGAAATGAGACTTCACCGCAATGGCCCATCTCCATATATTTCCAGAAGTCCACGATATTTTTGATGTGACAAAAATTCTTTTGCTACATCAATAACCAGGTCGAATCACTTTTCTCGAACCAACCTTCCAGCAAACACAAATCGAGGCGAAATCGATCTATCTCTCGCGAATTCGGTGTGCATCATAATAGAGAACTAGAGCAAGTATCATAAAAAGTAGGAGCGAAATATAGCTCGACTCATAACTATGGAGTACCAAATTCATAACATTCATACCAACGAATGCGGCAAATAGAAAAATATTTTTTCGGACCAATTGTAGCATCAGGGTCCCGATGATGGCAACAAAAAGTGCAAATCCTATAATTCCCCCCTCAACTAATTGTTGTATAAACCAACTCTCTGGAATGTAGTAATCCTCATCTGTCTTATTCTCTCATTCGTATAAAGATAGATTGGGCTCTGGTTGTTTAACAAAACGATAGGCAGGACCAGCCGAAGCGAGTCCAGAACCGAGAGGCTTCAAAATAGCGCGTTCAATCCCCGTAACAGCACGCTCGAAATGTCATTTGGTTGATCCTTCTCGGAGCACGATATTAGAGATGGCGGGCTCAAACTTGAGGGCAAACAGACCCAGAAAAAGTACAAAAAAAGGAATTGACCAGAACATAGCTTTTTTGTGCTTTCTCCAAATCGTTGGCAAGAAATATATGACCACTATGAAAAGTCCGGAAAAAAAACCAAGCAGTGCACTTCGTGAATAGGTATAAATCAGAACTCCAGTAAGCAAACAACTCCAAATTCCAAGCAAGAAATAGTATTTTTTTGCATCTCGAAAATACGTAGCTAGTACTCCAAAGTACAGGAGTATAAAAAATCCAGCAGGATTCGGTCCATCAAAAATACCTTGAAAACGGCGTACATTTGCTTGATCAATACCATGATATATAGGTATACTTCCTCCAAACATCCAATTCGACAAATTTGGAGAAAAACCAAAATGAAGCAAAATCGTTTCTCCAAAGACCCATCGCACGAGTATTCCTAGCGCTAGGGCTGAGCTCGCTGATATGAGAAACAGTCTAAGATAGTACATTGGGCGATGACTCAGCAGAGACATACCGTGACGAATCAACAGGAACGCCAACAAAAACTCAAAATCATAACGCCCCCCATATATTAAATGTTCTATGGGATTCGAGTGAAAAAGAGTTACGAGCACCAACCATGCGATATATCAAAAAATAAGCCAATCGATTCGTTCAAAACGAGGAACGATGTTCTTTTGATATATTTTGATACACAAAATCACTCAAAGGACGAGCAGAAGTACTTCTTTGTAGAAAGTAAAGAATGGGATTCCGATTTTTTCTTGGAAAAATACCGTCAAAAGAACGTGAAACGGAAGAATGACCAATAGAAGCTGAAATACGACGTCAAAGGTGCCAGCTAAGGAACGACATTCTCGTATTTTTGAAAAAAGAACTTGAATAAATCTCATATTTTTAGACAATAGAATATCATTTTTGATGATACGAAAATATAACAATTCCGCAATATACATATGAATATCGATCTATCCAAATTAGAATCTCTCAAAGGTATACTCAAAAAACCGCACGTCAACAGTACTTGCATCGGATGTAGCGCATGCGTGAGTATAACAAATGGCGAGTATTTCAAGCTGAATGATGATGGCCTATCCACCGTATCTCACTGTAACGCGTACGACGAAGAGACCGTGAATGATTCTATTGCATCGTGTCCAGTAAATGCTATTTCTTGGCAGGCTTGTGATGAAAAATGAGCCTATCTCAATGGAGTAGAAGAGCACCGAGATACTCACTAGTTCTTTGCTCCAAAGTGGTCCTGGGGTGCTATTTTGTGAATATTGAGACCGATTTTGAATCGCGATTACACAAATTGTCTATTCTCAAAAGTGTTATGTGCCTGATGAGACTTCGGAGTACTATTTTTGGCATTTTTGGAAATGTTCAACAACACCCCCATTCAAATGAGAAGCGAGAGGAGTGAAGATCCGCCATAGCTCACAAATGGTAGCGTTACTCCAGTTAGCGGGAGAATATTTAGATTTACCCCAATATTCACGAAGGCTTGAATGAGAAGCCAAAGTGCAATTCCGACAGCACAATAGCGCGCAAACAAATCCTCGGACCGCATGCCTATGTTCAAGGCTCGATATCCAATAACTCAGAACACCAACAAGAGTATAAGTACTCCAAACAATCATAGTTCTTCAGCAATAACTGAAAAAATAAAATCCCCCTGTACCTCAGGCAAATAACCAAACTTTTGAACAGACATACCAAATCAAAGTCCAAAAAATCAACCGCTTCCTATGGCTATCAGACCCTGTTTTGTTTGAAAATTAATCGTTTGATTCTGTATGGAGGTCTTATTGTCTGAAAGAAAATTATCAACACGCTGTGAAATATAGGCAACTTTTGAGGTTGGACTCGCCTTCCCTATTGCATACACGCTTGTTGCAAACACAATAGCAACCAGGGTGCTAATTCAAAGATGCTTTATATTACCACCAGCCACAAAAAACATTCAGACAGCAACTGGCGCAATAAGTAGAATAGATCAGAAATCAGGTTGAAGTACCAAAAGAAATATGACAAGCGTCAATAATCACATATACGGGACGAAACCATTTGAAAAATCAGAAACTACGGCCTTTTTACGCTTAAGATAAGCAGCAAAATAGAGTACCATTCCTAACTTTGCAAACTCTACGGGTTGAAGTGAGAATGGGAGAAATGGTATATTGATCCAACCCTTTGCTCCGTTATACGTTACTCCGACAAACAAAACGGCTATAAGGAGAACAAGTGAGCTCAGAAAAATATGCTTAGAGTATTTCTCAAACACCGTGTATGGCGTTTTGGCAACAAAAGCAAAAGCTAAAAGCCCTATAAATACATGAGAAATGTTACGAACGAGATAAAAATGATTATTTGGATCTTCAAGCTTTCCCGAAGCCACCATAAGAGAAGTGACCTTAAATGAAGGATACACGCTCACGGAGCTAATCATAATCATTCAGAATACAATAAGCCCAATGATGAGAAAAAAAATGGTATAGTCGATATTTTTTGTTTGCATGTATAAAAATCCCAACTTATAAAAATCCCAACTGCGGTAGATATATCACAATTTCTGGAGATACATTTATAATTGCTCGCTGTGTTAGATTGATGAGAATCAGCAAAATAATCGGACTAAAATCCAATCCAAAAAACTGAACAGGAAGATTTTTTCGAATAAACACAAATAAAGGTTGGACAATGGTATGTATAAAAGGTATCGCTATGTGAATGCCCAAAAGCGATAGGAACGAAAAAACTATCTCAATAAAAATGAGGATCTTAACTAATTCAAGAAAGATAAAAACGGGGAGCCAAATAAATTCCATATATTGAGATACTATGAGGAAACTGCTTTAAAT
>JBEICN010000051.1:0-6135 GCA_040383945.1 Candidatus Peribacteria bacterium
ACCTTCGCCTTCGCTTTCTCCATTTTTTCTTCTTCTATCTTTTTTATTTTAAGAATTTTAACATTCCATTGACTTAAGTCTGCATCTATTAAATCTTCAGTTGTGCCCAAGTCTGCTAGATCAATATTTGAAATAATTTCACTCAAAAACTTGTCACTTTGATTTTTGCGTTCCAGAGCATCGACATATGTAGAGACAATTTGACTTAGCAAATCCATTACCCGCTTCTGTAATCCCAGGGGAAGTGCTTGAAATTTGGGATTCTTGGTAATGGTATCTGGAGAAAGCTCCCCCGACTGCTTCTGGAGCGGAAGTATCTGTTCGCTTGAAGCCGGTAAACTTGGCTGGTTCTGTAAGGTTTTCATGACACTAGACTACCACAAAAAAACCTCCGATGCAAAAAACGGAGGTTTTTTTGTGGTTTGCTATATTTGAGCAACTTTTACACTTGAAATCATAGAAAATCTTGTGGAGAGTAGCCTCAATTTGTTTTCTAACCGCATGAGTGTAGAATTGAATCTTGGATCGATAATTTCTGATCTTGCGGTCACTAGTCTTGGAATAGCTGAATCGAGAAACTTTTTGAACTCATCAAGGCTGGCATCTTGATTTTGGACTGGTGTGTTTGATTGTGCTATTACTTCCAGCACTTTAAGCTGTTTGGTTAGCTCGGTATCAATTTCTGTTACGAGTGCTCAGGCACGAGAGATGCTTACTCCTTCAGCTGCAACTTCTTTTTCTCTTACTTCAGCTGCAAGCCGTATCTTTTGAGACTCTTCTGCTCTTGCCTCAGCTGCAAGTCTTCGCTCCTCTGCTTGACGAAGCTCCTCCTCAGCTGCAAGCCGTATCTTTTGAGACTCTTCTGCTCTTGCCTCAGCTGCAAGTCTTCGCTCCTCTGCTTGACGAAGCTCCTCCTCAGCTGCAAGCCGTATCTCTCGAGCCTCTTTTTGTTCCGCTTCAGCTGCAATTCTTCGCTCCTCTGCTTTTTGGTTCTCCGCTTTTGCTACTTCGATTCTTGTATCCAATTCTTTTGATTCCACGCAAGCTGCTACTAACTCCTGATATTTTCCTTCGAGTTTTGCTACTTTAGCAAGTTCTGCTTCTGCTTTTTCAGTTTGTCAGACGCTTCTCATTTCGGTCGCAACTCCTCGGAGAGACTCGACGCGTCTCAAAAGACTTGCGCTCCTCTCTCGTGTCTCATTGATGCAGGCTTGGCGAGCTGCTTCTAGTTGTGCTGTGGTCTCGGCGGTTGCCGGTTGTCCAGAGAGCGCGAGTGTCACGGCCAAAACCGCTCCAGCTACAGTGCGCTCAAGTGATGAGTTTTGGGTGGTGGTAATAGGACTGTTTACTTCTTCCAAGTTGGAAGGTGCATGTGTTGTCATATTTTTAGATAATTTCAAGGGGATTTTACTCAAAAGTACTATTTTCGTCAAACTGTTTTTTTGAAAAATTTATGAAATGGCTTCGGAGAGGCATTTTATAGTGATTTTTTGTGCTATTCTCCGATAACTTTCATCGAGAGAATGATGACATCTGTCTTTGGTACATCGTCGTGGTATCCATGGCTTCCGGTATCAGCTTTTTCTATGGCATCAATTACTTCCATACCTTCAACCACTCTACCAAAGACTGCATACCCCCAACTATTTCCCTTCGGGGCAGTAAAATTGAGAAAATCGTTGTCTACGGTATTTATAAAAAATTGTGAACTTGCCGAATGTGGATCGTTGGTGCGGGCCATCGCCAAAGTTCATCGTAGATTTTTGAGCTCTGAGGAGCCTTCATGGCGGATGTTTGCTTTGGTAGTTTTCTGAATCATTCCTGACTCAAATCCTCCACCTTGCACCATAAAACTCGGAATAACTCGATGAAAAATTACTCCATCGTAGAATCATTCTCGAACATATGAGAGAAAATTTTCGCAAGTTAGAGGTGCTTTCTTTTCTTCGAGTTCGATGGTAAAATTGCCGATATTGGTCGTCACAAGAATATTGGTCATGGTGGGTTGATGAGATGTGTTGGATTTGGATTGTAAAGGCTTTGTGATATTTGCAAAAATTTTTTTTGGACTTACGGTTTGGCAATCCGGCAAAATCTATATACTTTTGGGGTATTATTTATTTATTGGCATGCAAGTCTCTCTCAAAACTATTCATTCAGGCGCACCGGAGTACAAAACTCCTGGCGCTTGCGCATTTGATTTTCAGGCTTCTGAGGAAGTCGTTTTTGCACCTGGAGAATGGAAACTCATAGACACCGGAACCGTCATACAGACTCCAGAAGGATATGTTCTTTTGACGGCACCGAGGTCTGGCACATTCAAGAATTATGGACTCATGCAGGTGAATTCTGTCGGAATCATCGATCAAGATTATTGCGGAAACTCTGATACTATCAAATTTCCATATATAAATATGCGAAAAGAATCTGTGACGGTTGCCCGGGGAGAGCGTATGGGTCAGGGGATGTTTGTGAAGATTGAGAAGCCTGTATTTGAAGTAGTGGAAGATATGGGAAATTTGGATCGTGGCGGATTTGGAACAACGGGGGTAAAATAACTTTTGGTTTTTTGAAAATCCCCTTGGAAGTAATTTAGTACATTTTTTACATTGTATGACTGCTGAAAAACAATACCTTGATTTACTACAGAAAATCCTTGATACGGGAGTGGATCGCATGGACCGTACGGGGGTGGGAACGCGTTCGATTTTTGGTCACCAGATTCGCTTTGATCTTTCTCAGGGCTTTCCGCTTCTTACTACCAAAAAAGTTTTTATCAAGGCGATTATACATGAGCTGATTTGGTTTATCTCTGGAAATACCAATATCCAGTACTTGGTGCAAAATGATGTGAAAATTTGGAATGAGTGGGCCTTTGCAAAGTATCTCAAAAAAACCGGGAAAGATGCTGAGCTGGTGCGCTATTCGCCAGATTGGGATGCTGCGCTCATAGCGTTTATTGAGCAGATTAAGTCAGATGACGCCTTCGCACAACAGTGGGGCGACCTTGGTCCAGTGTATGGTAAACAGTGGAGAGCTTGGGAGACTCGAAAGGGTAATGTTATCGATCAAATACAAAATGCCCTTAATACGATTGCAAATGATCCATATTCTCGACGAAATATTGTTTCTGGTTGGAATGTCGGAGAAATTGAAGAGCTCATCAAAGACAAGGATACCGCTCCGCCACCATGTCATACACTTTTTCAATTCTATGTAGCAAATGGTAAACTTTCCTGTCAGCTGTATCAGCGTTCCGCAGATGTATTTCTTTGAGTGCCATTCAACATTGCTTCCTATGCACTGCTTACCATGATGATGGCCCAAGCAACTGGACTAGAGGCAGGAGAATTTGTGCATACATTTGGTGATGTTCACATTTATCACAATCATTTCGAGCAAGTTCGAGAACAACTTACTCGTGAACCTCGGCCTTTTCCAACTCTACACATCAACCCTGAGGTAAAAGATTTGTTTGCATTCCAGTATGCAGACAGTACTCTTGAGGGATATAACCCACACGGAGCGATAAAGGCTCCTATTGCAGTCTAACAAATTTTATCATTAGATTCAGGTTTTCTCTATTTTATGTACATTGTTTTTGAATGAATCGTTGGTTCTGGAAAAACCACCCAGTCCAAAAAATTAGTGGAATATTTGCGAAAAAAATATCCAGATCGCGAAATTATACACGTCAGGGAGCCTGGCGGAACTCCTATTGCCGAAGATATTCGTATTCTTGCTCAGGCAAAAGAATGGGACGAGCCGATGTCTCCGATATGTAATGCCTATTTATATGCGGCTGCGAGAGCGCAGTTGCTTGATGCAGTGGTGCGGCCAGCATTGGCGGCGGGCAAAATCGTCGTTTCGGATAGATCGTTTGCAACATCACTCGCTTATCAAGGGGAGGCGCAAGGTCTCGGCATTGACAGAGTGCTTGCTATCAACATTGAAGCAGTCAAAGCAGTGATTCCTGATAAAATTGTGTACATGAATATTCCCGTCGAGATCTCACTCGCTCGGACTTTTGACTCCGCCTGAGACAAGTGGGAAAAAATGGGAAAAGAATTTTTTGAAAAAATCGTATTCGGTTATCAAAAGTTGGGAGATCTTCAGATGTTTGATGGTAGGTGGGGAACGATTGATGCTATCGGTACCATGGATGAAGTTTTCCCACGGATATTGAATTTTTTGGGAGAATAGGAGTTTTTGCTGATGAGCTACTTTTGAGTAAAAAACGCTCGTGGCACCACTTTGGCGCATATTTTAGTATCAACTGTTACAGCATTCCCTTGGAAGATAGTAATTTCGTAACTTTTTCTTTTTTTCTTAACCTGTGCCGAGTAGCGTTGGTGTACATAACTTTTTTTTATGTTTACACACTACCACCACAAAAAGAAAATATCCAATGAGGACAGTATCGTAGAGCAGCGCACAATACTCAACCAGCGCAAGCCAATATTTTGAATATATAATTCCTATTACAGGATTCGTTGACTTTTGGTTCCGATTTCTGAAGCGCCGGCAGTCGAGGAGTAGGTTTTGAAATTTGAAATTCCCGTTTGAATCTGGGCGTACATACTTATATAAGGTACATCGTTTCGATATTCTTGTGAGTGAATGGGGCGCACCGAAATTTCCAAACCATGCGTAGTTCGGAAATACTCTTGAACATATTTTCGTATATCTGATTGGGATGGTGGTAATATAAATGGGGAATACTCTGTGGTGGAACTTGAAAAATACTCCGAATGATTTTTGTGCAGTATGACTTCTATTTGTGCATCTTTTCGTGGGAAGTATGTGATGGGCTTTTTGGCTACGATCTCCATTTCGCCTTTGGTGTTTTTGAAGAGACAATTTTGAAATGGGCTTTTGTCATGCTCTACCGTAAGCTTCGAATTTTTGGAAACTATTGCGGCAAAATCCATGAGCGCGCCGTTGATGATGCGTGAGCTTAAACCTGACTGTACAAATTGGCTCGTGATTTCTGCTTTATGTAAGGGGCTGAGTTTGACAAAACGAGAACCGAAATAGTACCGAGAAAATATTTTTTCGAGATTCGTGTCGAATGATAGGGTGGGTATGTCGTACACAAAAGCGCGTATTGCCTGCGCCGTATAGGGGCCAATGCCAGGAAGTTTTTGTAGTGCTTCCGTGTCTTGAGGAAATAGTCCGTGGTATTTTTCTGTAACTATTTTTGCACACGCAAGCAAATTGTGGGCACGATGGTAGTACCCAAGTCATTGGTAGTAGGGGAAGAATGTTTCATAATCTGCCATTGCAAGGGAGGATATGTTTGGAAATCTTTCTAGAACCCGTTCATAAAATCCGATTACCCGTTCGGCTTGGGTTTGTTGGAGAAAAATTTCGGATAGCCATATGCGATACCCTCGCGTCACATCATCCAAATGGTCGATGTTCCTCCAAGGGAGATGGGATCGACCGTGTTTTGCATGCCAGACTATGAGTTCTGTAAATTCAAAAGGAGAAAGCAAGGTATAAATTTGTTACTATTTTAAGACTACCCGTTTGCAAAAAAAAGTAAACCGTGCAATATGTTTTTGTATTTCTTCTTTCATGCTATCTTATGATTATAAGTCTTGCTGGTCATCATGGCGCTGGAAAATCAACACTTTCAAAATGATTGGCCAAACACTATCAACTTCGTACCTATTCCGCTGGAGGACTTATGCGAGAACTTGCTATGGAGCGAGGTATAAGTTTATTGGATCTTGGCAGAGAAGCTGAGCGTGACGGTGGAATTATCGATACACTTCTCGATACGAGATCGGCTGATCTCGGTAAAAATGAGGATAATTTTATTATTGATGGCCGACTTGCGTTTCACTTTATTCCGCATTCTTTCAAATTGTTTCTTACTGTCCCGCCGGAAGAAGCCGCAAAGCGAATATATCATGATGAGTCGAGAGCTTGAGTAGAATCTCATGTGAGCATTGACGATACCATTAAGAACATCCGAGCGCGTCGGGAAAGTGAAAATCTTCGATATCAGGAATACTACGGCATTGATATTTATGATATGGAACACTATGATTTTGTGATTGATACCACCTGACTCGCTATTGAAGATGTGCTCGCGCGGACGATTGCCGCTATTGATAGACAGCACGG
>JBEICN010000052.1:0-5638 GCA_040383945.1 Candidatus Peribacteria bacterium
CTCACATTCAAGGTATTATACCTTGATGATTCATTCTACCTGCTACAACGACACTTGGAGTACTTTCAGTTTCAACGACTCATTAGAACTATTCCAATAGAGAAATTCCTAACCGATCGAAAAACTCAGATCGATCTCGTAACGAGATATTCGCATATGCAAGATTATGCACAAAATGTTTTGACGTATTACCGAGCAAGAGGCAATGTCAAAAAAAACGGAGCCAAACATGGCCCCGTTTTTAGATTCAAACCTTAATTCAATTGTTCTGCCACCTCTCCGGCTATTTTGATAGAAGGAGTAAGGGTTTTGGCTCCTTTCTTCCATCGTGCTGGACAAGCAACGCCTGGATTTTCTGACATGAATTGCAATGCTTCGATTTTTCGCAGAAGTTCTTCACTATTTCTTCCGAGAGGTCCGCTCGTAACTTCGATGCCTCGAATCATTCCTTCTGGGTCTATAATAAAGGTTCCTCGTGCCGCAATTCATGTTTCGTGATCATAGATATTATACATATCAGCCACCGCTCCGGAATGATCAGCAAGCATGAGATAGGGGAAGTCTTTCATAAGCCCCTCGTGCTTTACCCAGGCTCGATGTGAAAATACCGTATCCGTAGAGGCAGCAAGCACCGTTACATGAGCTGCCTCAAAACGATCTCGTACATCGGCGAGATCTTTGAGCTCCGTAGGACAAACAAAGGTGAAGTCAGCAGGATAATAAAAAAGTACTGACCATGTTCCCTTAAGAGAAGCGAGAGAGACCTGTGTCGTATCATCCTTGAGAGGATTGTAGGCTGGAAGATCAAAATCCGGAGCTTTTGTATCTATTTTTACCATTTCAAAGGCGTATTCGAGTTCTGTCATAGTGCTTAGTTAAAAAATAACTAAATATGTTATACTTAATCAACATTAATTCAAATTAATTTGGTAACTTTGGGGAGTTTTATACAATACAAATCATGAAAAAACAAAAAAAAGCAGCCGGAGAATACTGAGAAGCTCCGATATTATCATTACAGGGGATTGAAAAAAATCTCGATGGGAAAACCATACTTCACGACGTAAGTCTGAAAGTGTATCCTGGTGAAATTTTTGGCTTCCTTGGGCCCAACGGTGCCGGAAAAACCACTACCATGAAATGTATTCTCGGACTTCTCAAGCCAGAAGCTGGGGAGCTTCGGATACTCGGATCAAATTCTCTTACACGCTCCATTCGACATGACATAGGGTTTATGCCAGAAAATACCTATCTGTATAAGTATTTGACCGGACGAGAATTTTTACGATTTAATGGAAAATTTTTTGATATTCCTCACGATATTCTCGAGACTCGCATCGATGCACTTATAGAAAAAGTTGGACTCAAGCACGCGGAAGACAAACTGTTGGCCAAGTATTCCAAAGGAATGCTCCAACGAATCGGCCTTGCCCAAGCAATTATCAATGAACCAAAAATTGTTTTTCTCGACGAACCGATGAGCGGTCTTGATCCCGTGGGGCGGAAGATGGTAAAAGATCTCATACTTGAGCTCAAAGAGCGTGGCACCACAGTATTTTTCAATACCCATATCCTTTCAGATGTAGAATCTATTTGCGATCATTTTGCCATTATTCACTTTGGTAAAATCGTTGCCAACCAACGAGTCAGCGAACTCAAAGTATCCCTCGAAGATTTCTTCATGGAAGTCATTGGAAAAACGGAAGAAGGGATTGGTGATGTAATATAGTTTCATTATGAAAAATACTTTCACTATCGCAGTCGATCTCGATGAAACACTTGCGGGAACTTATGGAAAAATATTCGAATTCGGACAGAAAAAACATGACTGGAATATCACATTTGATCAAATAATCGAACATGACTGGTGGAATATGCCTGGACTTGGAATTACTCGAGCACAAGCTTTTTCGCTCTTTGATGACTATTATGCTATGGACCCAACGGATGCTACCATCCCACCGGTCCCATGAGCTCGTACGGGACTTTTGGATCTCATACGTATGGGTGCTGATCCTTATGTTATCACTGCAAGGACGGAAGCAGTGCGAGGGCAGGCAACAAAAGTTTGGCTTGAGACACACATGCCAGAGATAGACTATGCGAACCGAGTATGTTTTACCAACCACTACCAAGCATCCGGAGGACAGAGCAAGGGGGAAGTCTGTCAGTCCATCGGTGCCAGTATACTTATAGATGATAATATCGACTTCCTGCATTCTGCGACCGCATATGGCATACACGGTATTCTACTCGAAAAGCCCTGGAATCGCACCAAGAAAGTCACCGAGAAAATAACCCGGGTTTCAGATTGGGCAGAAATTCCCTCCGTATTAGACTGGATACGCAAACAAATTCACTAACACAAGCCTATGCCCGCTACTGAGCCAAAAATCTGAATGACGATATTCTTGGTCAAAGGACAAAAAATACTTTTAGGAAAACGCTTAGGGAAACGTGGAAACGGACAATGGTGGTGCCCTGGAGGTCATTTGGAGTTCGGAGAATCCGTCGAAGCGGGTATGAAGCGAGAAGTGCTCGAAGAGACGGGGATTTGTTTGGACTCGATTATTCTCGGCCCCTACACCGAAGAACTCCTAAAAACAGAATGACTCCACTATATCAATTTGACCGGCATAGCAGAAATCGATGATGCCGTATTACCAATAGCCATGGAGCCGGAAAAGTGTTCCGAGTGGCAATGGTTCGATTGGGAAAATCTTCCCACACCTCACTCGCCCACCTATGACAGACTCAAATCTATAGGCTTCAATCCCGTTCGCTATCTCGAATAGCCCCTTATGAAAATTCTCGTAGGCCTCTCTGGAGGCGTCGACTCTGCCGTATCCGCTCTTTTGCTCAAACAAGCATGACATGAAGTTCATGCGGGTTTTATGATTAATTACTTGGCCGATGCTGGCACATGTCCCACGGAAGCAGATATTGAAGTCGCTCGGGAAGTTGCCAAATTTCTCGATATTCCTTTTTTCACCTTCGATTATCGAGAAGCTTATGAAAAACGAATCATTCAGCATATCTATGAGGGGTACGAGCGAGGAATAACCCCAAATCCCGATGTACTTTGTAATAATCTCATCAAATTCGATCTTTTTGCAGAGGAAGCCCGGGAATTTGGATACGACAAGATTGCTATGGGGCACTATGCTCGGATACGACAAGATTCGGATGGTTTTCACTTACTCAAAGGTATCGATCCAACAAAAGATCAAAGCTACTTTCTTTCTCGATTATCACAAGATCAACTCGCATATGCGCTCTTTCCCATAGGGTGAATGGAGAAAGCTAGAGTTCGAGAAATAGCTCGAGAATACCAACTTCCAAACGCAGAAAGAAAAGATAGTCAGGGTCTTTGTTTTATAGGGAAAGTTAGCATGAAAAGCTTTCTCGAGGAGCGACTCCCAAAAAAACCTTGAAACATTTTAAGCATTACCAGGGAAGTGCTTGGAAGACACGAATGAGCCCATTTTTATACCATAGGGCAACGGAAAGGTATAGATATTTGAGGTGGCCCAGCGCTCTTTGTAATAGGGAAAAATATTACTGAAAACACTATTACCGTGGGGCCAAGCATAACGCTAGAACTCTATCAGACCGAATGCGTTTGAGTAGAGTGGAAGGAGATACTGCCGTGAAGAAAATTTCCAAAAGAAATCACAGCAAAACTCAGATACCGCCAAGCTGATGAGCCCGGAGTTATAGAGATACAAGAAAATCGCATCAAAGTCACATTCTCTCAAACACAACGCGCTGCAACGCCGGGGCAATTTATTGTTGTCTACTCTGGTGATGAAGTGATTGGTTCCGCTATACTAGATTTTAGCAACTCACAAATATAGATTTTCAAATTAGGCCCCCCGGCTGCGTAATTGATATTTGAGAAAAAAGAAATACGCCAAATATGGTATATGTCCGGAAAGAATAGCGCTCAAAATTCCAGAAACAGTAAAGCTACTTACTCAGAGAATAAACTTCAATTCACTCATCAAACTCACTCCTGTGGAAACAAAAATATGAAACACCACGAAAAGTATTTGCGCAATGTAGAGAGAAAGAAGCATAACACAGTAGAAAAATACTGTGGAAAGGAAGGGGATTTGACTCCAATTTTGCACCGAAAAAGACTCTTGGACCCTGCGATGAGATAACTTAAGTGATGCTACAACTATCAGACACTTTATCAAAACATCAAAAAATGGTGGCACACTAAAAAGCTTGAGATTCTCGACGATAATAGAATATGCAAAGAAGGCAATCACCGAATAAGCTGCCGCGGACAAGGCTATTCTGAGAGAAATTTGAGAATCATCAAGCTGTTTTTCCATAGCCGTAATATATCTGAAATGTAGCAATTACCAAATCTTAAAAAAGCAGTTTGGATACTGAATTCTCGATTCAATAAAATTCAGTTTAAAATCAGTATATCCCTGCTGATCTCGAGTCATATGTGGGTCTCGGAGGTGATCATAGTGGATATACTTCAGTCCCATCTCAAAAGAGTCTGCATGCCATCTGTCGATGAGGCCAGTACCAGCTTGATACGCCTTGGCAGAAGAAGAAGTAAAGGCTACCAGGTGGACGCTCGTATTACAAAAATCATGGACAGCAAGTCCAGCCAGAGGATTTCATTGAGCATTATACACCACGTAGCTTCGTATACTATTCCCTCCATGCATACACATGCTGTTATAGAATTTAATATACTCCTTCTTGAAGGAATGTCGTACGGAAACTTTGGTAAAACACGAGACAAATTCCGGCTGATCCACGGGAACCAGTCGTAAATCAGGAAATGACAAAAATATCTTTCGAGCACGTTGCGCGCGAGAATTCCACATTTTGAAGTACTCTTCTGAGAGATATGATATCCCCGTATTTACAAAGTGCGATCAAGGGATCCAAAGTCGCCTCCATAAGGGGCTTGGGCTCAAGGTTCTGGCAGGAATCCACAAAATAAGCCCATGTCGAAAGCCATGGCCCGTAAGAAGTTCTCTCGTGGGTTCAAAATCAGTTCTTTCAAACTTGGCAATTTGAAATATTCAAAAATTTTTAAGCCATCAGAATTGTCCGTCTTGCTCGATAATTCGCAATCACCCCTTAGCTAAGTACGCCTTATATGCGTCTGACTTTGATCTAAAATAGAAAAAATCCTGGGGAATTTGGGTTCCAGAAATACAGTTTTTCATAAAAAAACCACCCCAGTAACGGAGTGGTAGTATAATACTTTAAATGGTGGGTAATATAGGATTCGAACCTATGACCCTCTGCTTGTAAGGCAGATGCTCTAACCAACTGAGCTAATTACCCGAAAAAAATATGGTGGGTCATACTAGATTCGAACTAGTGACCTCTTGCATGTCGAGCAAGCGCTCTAACCAGCTGAGCTAATGACCCATAAAGAATTATGGTGCCCAGGACGGGATTCGAACCCATGACCTTCAGCTTAGAAGGCTGCTGCTCTATCCAACTGAGCTACCCGGGCTTTCATCACCTCTATCTTGGCGTTTACCGACTCTTCCACCATTAAAATAGCAGTACCATAGGCACGACGTGGCTTGACTTCTGTGTTCGGGATGGGAACAGGTATACCTCACGCGTAATAAACACCAAGAGAGAAGAG
>JBEICN010000053.1:0-5434 GCA_040383945.1 Candidatus Peribacteria bacterium
ACTCCTGGAAATATGTTTGTTTGTATATCTCTCGCAACCAGTTCACGAGAGCGATACACTCGTAGTACATCGTTACCGCGGTCTTCCGTTCGAACTCCAATAGCATGAACTCGTTCCAAAAATGCATCAAGATCAGGAATTCCGGCGTGAACGATGTCAATATATTCTTGGCTTACCAGGGCTCCAATAATCACAAAAGTTCATGATTCCAGATAGTCCGTGGTAATAGTATGTTCCAACTTCTTTGGGAGTGTGTCCACTCCATGAACTACAATTTGGTGATTATACTTGGTTTCTATTTGTACACCAGCTCCTCGAAGCGCGTGCACCAAGTCGATGACATGTGGCTCATATGCAGCATTATGAATAATAGTCGTTCCTTTTCGTAGCACACTCGCAGTCAGCAAGTTTTCTGTAGCGGTTACCATTCGATTGGCATGAAGATGAATCTCCCCTTCTCGCTTGGCGCCAGAAAGTTGATACATATCATCGTCGGTAGCAAGTGTGTACCCGAGATCTACGAGCCCGCTGATATGTTCACCTATAGGTCGTTTTCCAATATTACACCCTCCAGGAAACGGAAATACGGCTCGTCAGAATTTTTGCGGAAGCGCGGGAAGGAGTAGGATAGAAATACGAATTTTTTTCATTCTATCGCGATCGATGTTTGCATCAGATGGATGCTCCCATTTCAAATAAAGATCATTTCCGACAAAGTCCACTGAAACCCCAAAAGTCTTCACTATTTCCAAAAGATTAAATACATCACCGATTCGAGGCACATTGTGGAGAACGGCAGATTCAAAAAGTAGAGCCGCACTTATAATTGGAGCAGCGGCGTTCTTTGATCCAGAAATGGTTACCGTACCTGCAAGCCCATGGCCGCCTTGAATTTTTAGCATATGATGTGTGAGTTTATAATACAGAGTTTCGATAATCTTAAAGTATATGGCGAAGTGCTGCTATGTTGAAAGCGTAGTCCATCTTCATCGACCCAAGCATACCAATATAGGCATCTCGTCATTCGATTTGGACACGCTTCACAATCATTGCCGAGGTTTCGAGCTCGGGTATGATATTTTCTTCTCCGAGGAACACGCACACTTTTCGAGTAACTTCGAGATGATTGAGCAAATCAATAAAGTGGTGCTTATTTTCCAAAACCTTGATAACATTGTACACCTCATCCCCCAAAGATGCTGTATTTTTTTGCAAGTAATTTGTCAATCCAAGATAGTAGTTGGCTCACAAACTTGGAATGCATCCAAAAGTAATTTCTCGAGTGGATCTGGTAAGCTTGGCGACGAGCCCATATAGCTCATCATCAACTCGTGTTTGATCATGTCGTTCGATCAACTCATTTTCTGCCTCGATAAATTGTGGGAGCATATACTCCATAAGATAATCGACAAATACTCGAATTCATCGAGTAGTCGGCAAGCGGCCCGCAGAATTATATGGCTGAAAAATCAGCCCCATCTTTTCCAGGCTTGCCATATCATTGCGGACCGTAGCACTCGAAACCCCCATTTCATGCTTTCTGAGCAAGGATTTTGAGCCGACGATATCACCGGTTTTGATATATTCTTCGACGATTATTTTGAGAATTTGTATCTTTCTTAGGTCCACTTTTTTCATGAGCGCATTGTACTTGAGATAGAGAAAAAGCCAAATCATCTGGAAGGAAAATCTCAATGAATACTTTCAAAAAAACCCGATTTGATTTATTCAAAACAATATGTTTAAATTTACAAAAGTAACTTTCTTCTTTATCTTAATTATGGATTTTTCAGACTCTTATGCGTTCGGTGATGCTGAACTCACATTAAAGCCATCCTACGAGATCTCCAAATTTGTCGAAGCGAAACCGAATACCTCTCGCTCTGTTATCGACGTGCTCAAAGATACTGTAGGAAGAATTCTAGTCCCGTACGAGAGTATCAGGGGGGTTTCAAAAACGGTTACGCGAGACAATCCCCAATGTGCCGCTTCAGTAAGACATAATGCTGAGCGTATATTTGGCATAAAAATCGAGCCTCAGGGTACAGCAGAACGGCTCATATCAAGCCTCAAAGAACAAGTGCTTTCCTGAAAGAGAGACGGGGCGGTTGGAACTGATGTAGTGAGTGTTATTTCCAAGGGGTACACGAGTGTGATAATTTACATGAATAGTCCTCAATTTCCAAAATTCGGACATCTTGCCAAGGGTTTTCAAAAGTTTGACGGTGAAATTTTTGTAATAGATACTGAGTTAAGAATCGGAAAAACACGAACCGATAAACCCATTCCACTTGACACTTATATCAAAGCCATTCATGGAACTGGACGAAGAATCATAGAAGTAGTTTGATTGTCCACGAAGAATATTGCCATATAGAACTAGGGGAAACAGTTCTTTCAACACTTCAAATTTTTTCAATACCTGCAATGGTAACAGATTTTACACAAAATGTATTGACAAAAATTATTTTTTAAGTAAATAGATTTAGCTGGATCATCCAGTGCTGTCAAACACACACGAAAGGGAAATCATGGAAACCAAATCAGTTTCTACGCGAGCCATCCCCAACGAATTCGCAGCATGGCGGGCCAAACAGTTTCTTGCAAGCATTCACGAACACATCCCGCATTTGCCTCCGACCATACTCGTATGGTCGAGTGTGCTTCCGGGATTGCGTCTGCCACTTCAGGCGATTCGTCACTGCTACGTGATCAGAGATGTTGGTGCAGAAGACATTTGTGACGCCCTCACTCTACCCGGACTCATCGGAAGAGATGCCAGAGATTGGGAGTACCGGGCAGACAACAACATCATCCTGACGACGAACAGCCTGTTGGCTCGACGGCTCAAGGGTCGAGGAAGAGAGGTGACTTTGAAAACCTTCACGGTAGGACTCGTGTACTCAGAGGTGATGGCCGAACTGCAACAGCATTCGGCCCAGGCTTTCGACCAGTTCATGGAACTCATGAAGCAGGGGGCAACCTTCCGCTTTCAAAAATGTTCCATTCGTGAAGCCCTCAAAGCACTATCGAGCAGCAAAGAAACTGCGGCGGTGGACTACAAGCATGAAACCGTCACCTGCAAAAGCCTGCGCATCGCGCTCGAGCTCGTGAACATCACGGGAAGAGCGCCTACGCTACTGCCTCGCCATCGTGTCCATGCCTTTGGGCACTGATAGAGCAGGAAGCAACATTATCCGCCTCGACAAGGGGCGGATTTTTCATTGACTTCGCAAGAATGAACTATCCGATAATATCTCTAGGCTTACTTCCGTCAGCCGGACCAACGATAGACATTTCTTCAAGAATATCCATGACGCGAGCCGCTCTTGCATAGCCGAGTTTCATGCGCCGTTGTAACATAGAGGTCGACGCTTTCCCAGAAGCACGCACAAATGCAATCGCTTCCTCGATGACTTTGGGGTCTTCGTCATATCACTCTGCACCGCCGCCACCGCTAGAACCTGCCCAATTCCCCTGATCTCCTTCCACAATAGAGCTGTCATAAATATCCTCGAGCATTTCTGGATCGATGGTTCGTTTGATATGATTTACTACCGACTCTACATCTTCGGTTGAAACATATACACCTTGGATTCTTTCAGGAGCCATAGAGCCCGCTGGTGAATACAGCATATCTCCATTTCCGAGCAAGTCTTCTGCCCCCATTCGATCAAGAATCGTTCGAGAATCAACCAAAGAAGCTACCGTGAGAGCAATTCGAGAAGGAATATTTGCCTTGATTATACCCGTGATAACATCCACTGAGGGGCGCTGTGTAGCAACAATAAGATGCATACCGACCGCACGAGCCATCTGGGCGATTCGAGCGATGGTGTTTTCCACCTCCTTTTTATTACCGCTCATCATAAGGTCATTGAGTTCGTCCACGACAATAACGATATTAGGCATTTTGTCCTTGCGCCCCACTTTGGCATTATACTCAGACAAGTTACGGACTTTGCTCGCATTCAAGAGATCATACCGACGAATCATTTCCGCCACCGACCATTTCAGAGCGTTAAGTGCTTTATCAGAATCATTGATAACCGGAGTTAGCAAATGTGGAATACCGTTATAAATTCCCATTTCGACTCGCTTCGGATCAATAAGAATAAGTCGCAAGCTTGAAGGTGAATTGCGATACAAAAGGCTGACTAGAAAACCATTCAACACCACCGATTTCCCAGATCCTGTTTGTCCAGCAATCAGTAGATGGGGCATCTTGGACATATCCCCTATGATATATTCCCCATTGATATCTTTACCGATTACGAGAGCTAGGTTTGGCTTAAAATTAAGAAATGACGAATGTTCGAGAACTTCACGGATTCCAATCATGTCGCGCTTGTCATTGGGCACTTCTATACCCACCAAACCGAGACCAGGAATAGGTGCCTGAATTCGTATCGATTTTGCTTTGAGGGAAAGTGTGAGATCTTTTTTGAGATTTTCTATTTTAGAAAGCTTTACTCCGTCATCTGGTTCCAAACGATACTGCACGACGGTGGGTCATACTTTTTCTCCCATCATTTTGACCCCGATTTTGAATTGCAGTAGTGTGCTCTCAATTTCTGCGGACTTTTCTCGAATTTCTGCAGGCGATACGGTCACTTTATGGGCAATTTTTTCAAGAAGCGAAGTGGGAGGAAGTTGCCATTCTCAAAAGTCGGGAGTTTTGGTGCTTTTTGCCACCTCTTTAGTATCTTTGGTTTCCCCCTTCGGCTTGATTCATGGAACAGCGGCGGCTTTCCCAAATAAACCTTCCAGAATTCCTGGTTCTTTCTTTTGAATGGGAATATGCTGAGTCGATACAACTAACTGTTTGTTGTCGATTTTCTGTTTTTCGAGTTCTCGCTCCTTGCGCGCGGCTTCAAGTTCTTTTTCAAGGTCTTTCTTTCGTGCTTCTAGGGCAAGACTATTCTTTGAGGGTTTTTCACTTGCGATTTCTCAACGAAAACTCGTCATAGTATCTTTAACTTGATGCACTGAAGGCAGCCGAGCATGAACGGCAGCAAATACTTTTCTATAACTGATACGCAGAGTGAGGTAGAGTGAGACAAGAAGTCCACCCAAAAAAGCAAGTATCATCGGGGTGCGACCAAACCAGTTCGTGAGAATAGTGGAAAAATCTAAAATACCATGGGAACCATATGGCGTAAAAGCAGTAATAAGAGAAACGATGGATATGCTATAGAGTAAAAGTCAGACTACCCGAACGCTATTCCAAGAAAGCTTGTTTACTACGATACCAACGGCGAGCGCGGCATACACAATAAAAATGGGTCGATAGTGCTCGCCATATAAGTAAGTGAGAGTTTGAACAACAATGGATCCAACAGCAGAAGAGCTGTCACCAAAAAAAACGATCACACACAAAAAAACCAGCATCCATCCAGCGATAACATTCTTGAGTTCATATCCCCAAGTTGAG
>JBEICN010000054.1:0-5109 GCA_040383945.1 Candidatus Peribacteria bacterium
ATGAATCGATTCATTGGTGGATTTTGGGAAATATACCCGTCTCCGGAGATTATGATTATAAAAAAATTACTTTTGGTCTAAAAATGTTATACAGAGCCTTTGATACCTTTCAATTCACTCTAAAAGAAATCACTGCTGAAGATGATCGCGTGAGTGTTGTTGCAGAATCTCATGGAATCAGAAAATCTACAGGTAAAAAATATAATAATCATTATCATTTTTTATTTACATTAGACAATGGAAAAATTACGAAAACCAAAGAATTTTTTGATACCGTTCATGCTGTATGGGTGGAAAGTGAATAAATGGATAAATTATTTATCCGAAATCGGTAGGTAACCTTCATCGATGACTTGTTCGAAGGTGAAAGGTGGTTCTTCCGGGAAATGGGAAAGAGACAATCCGGTTTCATCGGAGGCGATTTCTCGGGCGTCTTCGTACGCTTTTAGAAAATTTTCTTTTCCATGTCTTTTTAAATTTGTGCTGTCAATAAACTCTGCATTTAATTGCTTTCTTTGTTCCCGGATCGTTCCCTTCCAGCTGCTAGACCTTTCTTCCAATTGAAAAATCCATTTCAATAAATGAACAATTAAAACCCGGAGCCTATTTACGACTTCCCGGAAATCCCGTTTCCCCATATCTTCCAATGCCTCCGCGATATGCTCTATATCCGCCAAATCCAATCTGCCTTCTCGCAGCAATTTGGCATTTTCGAAGAGCCAGAGATGTTCATCTTCTTCATAGAGTTTTTTCAAATCCAGTGCAGTGTGCATGATTCAAACTTTGAATGAAATTCAAATTCTGTCAAGTGGGAATGGGTGCGGATGATACTCAGTTTGCGTCCGCTTTTCCTTCCACCAAGGAGGCTCTGGTCAAGGAACTGGGTCAGCAGAATCTGGTGAATGCCATAGTGCAAAATTTGGGGGTTGATCCCAAGGACAAATCTTCATTTAAACGGCTAGATGGATTCATCCGGGGAGAGATCAGATCTGCAAACGCGAACAAACTCACTACCTTGTCAGGGGATATTTTCGACTGGGGAAACCACCATAGTAAATTTGTTATTTTTCCAAATTTACTATATAAACGATTGACCGAATTTTTGAAAATTTTATTTTTAGAAGCAAGATTTCTAATGTCCACAGGTCAAATTTTTTCGGAATTTTAAAAATTTTCCCCGAAAATTTAACCTCTCAGCTTCACTATTTTGGGATTGATTGAGGTTCTGAGATAGGGACAGAGAGAGATGGTTGGTGAGCGAAGTCGAACCACAGATATTTTATAGGAGTCCTTTTATGAATACTTTAGACTACATTCCTAGAAAGACACGGTAACATGAATAAGCTACCAGTTTGGAACGGCTCAGTCAAGCTGGCTGGCTGATTTTCTTTTGCTCTAGAAGAAAGCAATAATTGTCATGCAACGCTGATAATTCCTTCCGTTTTCGTCTGGAATTGATGATGGTTTTGCCTTACCGCGAGGCAATTTTCTCGAACGCCATCAATATGTCTGAAATGTTGGGTCATGCTTGCGCTAGCTGTTGTCAGATGACCTTGGTGGATTCGGCCCACACTCTGCTTGAACCCCAATAAAAAACATGAGAGCATACTGGAGCTCAAAGGAGGTGCGTTCATGTCCAGAATCTTGCTCGTTTTTCCTGAATTTCCGCCAACTGTGGGAGGGATGCAAACTCATGCATGGGAAATGGCATCACGCTTCTCTGTGTTCGCGGAGGTCTTGGTCCTGACGACGCAAGCACCGATATCTTTAGCTCATAAAGCTAGCGAGCTCGACAACGCGTGCTGTTTTTCTGTTTCAAGAGTTTTGCGTCGCGTGAGCTATTGGGCAGCGCAAAAGGCTGTCGTTGCAGCGGCCAAATACTTCCGGCCCGATATTATCTATGCATCCAACGTCTATTTTGGCCATGCTGCCGCACTTTCCGGAATTCCGATTGTGTGTCGCTCGGTCGGAAACGACGTGCAACGTCCGTGGATCGTTTGGCCATTTCGCGTGGGTCATAGGCTTCTGGCCAACGAAAAGCTTGAGAGATTGCTTTATGAGTTCTTTCGAAAACGCAAGCGCCTCGAGTTTTTTGAAAGAATCCTACAAGCCACAAGACTCAAAACGATGAGATCTTCACTGGCTCGAAACGATTTTGTGCTTTCGAACAGTCAATACACAACAGATATTCTTGCTAGAGAAGGTTTTCCAACACACCAAATTATCACAACTGTTGGTGGTGTTGACGCTCGTCGTTTTGCCCAGGAACGCTACTGCATGCGAGGAAGCCCTTTGGAGCATGAACAACTGCGCCAATCGTTCGGTATAGGACGCGAGCAGTTTCTGCTTTTTGTGGCGTGTCGTCTCGTTCCAAAGAAAGGTATTGACTTGCTTTTGAAGGCCTTGAGTGGCCTTCTACGAAAACACTCTCACGTGTTTTTGGCTATTGCAGGAGGAGGTCCACTGCAGTCTTCTCTTCAAGCTCTTGCCTCAGACCTTCAGCTTGACAACTCCTGCCGCTTCTTAGGAAACTGCGCCCTTGAACTCATGCCCAAGCTCTATGCTATGGCCGATCTCTATGTGCAGCCAAGTTGCGAGCATCATATTGCTCGCACGGGTTTTGTGGATGTCGAAACCATGGGGCGTGCACTCTGCGAGGCTATGGCGGCAGGTCTTCCTGTTCTTGCAACCACATCGGGAGGTATTCCGAGCGTGATTGTTCACGGAAAAACAGGGTTCCTTGTTGCGCCAGGTTCGTCAGCAGCTCTTGAAAATGGACTTGCTTTCCTTCTCGAGCACGACCAAGAACGCCAAACTCTGGGATGCAATGCCCAGCTGCACGCCTTGAAGGAGTTCGACTGGGAGCGTATTTTGCAGACTCATTGTGAGGTTTTTGAGAGGATTTCAAGAAAAACATTTTGTTCGAACTCTAACACAATTCTTCGCAATATTAGGTTTCGCTTACGCTAGCCGTTGTTGGAAAAGTACCTAAATGAGGGGCGACAGCCTGTCCTAACCAAGCTATGACTTGTCCATTAATCAGAGCACAGGGGTGATTTCCGCGACCGAAGTTCAAATAAAAACGCCAATGGCGATTCCATCTGATATCATGATTGATCCCTCGGAAAAGTTTTTGATTTCATCGAATTTTGCATCGGCAAATTGTTCAACCTATACCATCAATTCGGATGGAACATTGACAGACCTCGCCGCACCTACTCTTACTGGCGGTACAAGTACAAATTCCATTCCATCACTGGCTACAATTAACAAGCTCTAATATTACATTGAGGAAATTAAATGCTCCGCAGTATCAATGCATCTCATTTAGATTTTATCTTCCTAGTCTCCCACAAACCTGGATGAATCTTTAAGACTAGTAAGAAGCTTAATGCTGGTATTACTATAAAAAGAAAAAATCCCAGAATGCGAATCCATAGAATAGAAGATACAGGTGTTCCAATGAATAGAGTTCCAGTGACTAACTCTGGGAAATAACAGGTTGCATTTAAGTAAGATCCCCAGACGAAATTGCCTTTGATTGGTATCATATAATAATCCGAAGAAAAATTCCAATCTTGGTGCGCATTCGCATACGCGAGGAAGAGGGGCTTATCTCTTTCTCCATCTGCACTTCCATAAACAGGTGCAAATTGATACTCATGATCGGAGTCATGGTAATTTTTTGAAACACTGCCAGGCTTTTTATCACCGAAAAGGTAATTGGTTCGAATCGTAAATTCTTGCTTGGAAATATCCTGGGGTTGGATTGGAAAGTTGATTACATGCAGTACGCGTCCAGACTCTTTCAAATCCGGAGGGAGCACATCCTCAAAGGAAATTGGGATGGTTGGAAGGTACAATGTGAACAGAAAAGGAAGTAACCGAAACGATAAAAGGCAGGAGAGCCAAGAAAAAAGAAAAAATACTCCACCCTTAGCCCAAAAATAGAACCCATTCGCAAATAAACTTCCAAGAAACGAAAGTACTATCAAATACCAGTCAAAGGGATACGGTAACTTAGATACAAAAAGAAACACAATCGAAGGTGGCAGAACCCAGAATAGCAATAGGGAAATGACCTTCCAAGGTTTCGAAAGATAGAGACCTCGGTCAAATTCATTCGAATTTTTAGGAAGAGAAAAGAGGGAAATGATATCTTGAATCATGTTGCTATTCGAACAAAATATATCTCTTTTCCTATCTTTTTTTAATCCAATGGATCGAAAAATATTCATTTAACTCATTTATCACTTTTTGTGGTTCATTTATTTCTGAATAAGAAGTGAAATTTCGAAGATCAGAAAAAAGTATCGTCATGTCCATTTTCACAGATTCACCAATTCTTCTTTCGGCATATCTGGATGTCTCAGCATGTTATGTGGTTTTCCCAATAATTCTTCATTTCTAAGTAGTCTCTTAAGGACGGATGGGACTAGATCCTTTCCATTGTCCTAGCTCATTTACGCAGATTCCGTTGGAAACATAAGGCATACTAGACGGACATTTTTTGTTCTTCTTGAAACCACTTACATCAATTACGGATGCTCCTCGAGAATCCGAAGGAAAGGGTAATCCCGAAAAAGCTCCCGTGTCGCCTTTGGTTTTGGAACCATAAGGTGCTATTTCATAAATCGGATTTTTCAGACCAAAATAACCTTCGGTATCACCCCAATTAATATAAATTATTTTAATAAGACCGCCATTGCCTACTTGGGAAGAAATGACCGCTTTGTACCATTTTCCATTCAACTTTGAATCCACTAAAGTCCCTACCTGGACTACTTCATAATTTAACATATCTTCAGTTAATTCCGTACCTGGTGCCGATTCCGGTAAAATTAGGCGGATGCTTTCATTTCTGACAGTTACTTTCTTATCAGAAAAACGAACCTTCCCTCCGACCGTAGCGTTATCAAATACTCTAACGCTTACCTCATAACCATTGTCTGTCTTTTTTATAATTTTTGCTGGCGTAAAAACTCGAGAATAAGCCTCGGGATCGCATTCGGCATTATTAAAATAGCATACATCTGCAATATCCCCAGGCTGTAAGTCCTTTTGCAGGGTAAACATTTTATGATTGATAAATTTAGAAAAATAATCCGA
>JBEICN010000055.1:0-4755 GCA_040383945.1 Candidatus Peribacteria bacterium
ATCACCTTTTTGGTTCAGAACTTACCCAGAGCGTTTCGCAAGAATTCAGCTCAGCGAGTGTACTTTCCAAGTAGCACCTTCTTGTCTTTGATTCCCGTGGTGATATTGCAACGTCATCATCAAGAAATAGACACCTTTTTTCAGAGTACGGCATTTTTCTCAAAAAGGTGTATATGAAATTTGGTTCAATCCGGTATTTCTGACATTCGTTCCAATATAACCGCCGCACACATCATGCCAGCAGCTCATCAGCCGAGAATAGCTATAGTCTTCATATTTCAATTTTTGATAGTGTAGGCAATATTTTTCAAAATGCTAGTGATCGTCCGTGGGAACATTTCTCAGACCATTACTACCAACACTACTCGATTGGGTATTCTAGCTGGCATATAGGAAAGGAGTGCCTTTCAAAAAGTGACTCCGAACTGATATTCGAAGCCTCTTATGAGTAGAGAGAGTTGGGTATTTGAAGATAGTAGAATTTCCCGCTACAAAACCAAAGACGCCCACTTGGATATGCTAACCGTAAAATATAGAGATTTTTTAAAAAGTCATTTCACATTTTTGTTTTATTTCCATATAATAGAAAACATAATCTAGTACATAATTAAATACATATGAAATTCTACACTACTACCGATCTTCAAAGAAATTCAGCAAGCATTGCAAAAGAAAAAACCCCTTCTTATATTATTCGAAGAGGAAAACCTGAGTGAATTCTCCTTCCTTTCTTTACCGAATGTGACGATTTTATTGAAGAATATATGGAGGCATACGAAATGCATAAAAATAGAGAATCCTTACAAAAATCTTTACAAAAATCTGAAGCATCAGGCATGGCATCTTTCACTATTTAATCATGATAGTGTTTCATTTTACCAAACAAGCTCTCAATGAATTTGAATCATTTGATCCGAATATACAAAAAATGCTTACAGAATCGCTTATTTCTTTAAAAAATGATGAAAAACTGAAGACTTCGAGTAAACGAGTTATAAACCTTCTCCCTTCAACACATAGACTGCGAATTGGAAACTATAGATTCCTGTATAAAAGAGAATGAGATGATGTTATTTTCCTAAAAATAGGGCATCGAAGAGATATTTATAAGTAATTTTAGATTATCATTGTTTATATTTCTTTATTTTGCGTAAGTGCGCTTTGTATATTTCTCGCAAAAGAACTATTAAGGAAATTCCTCATTTTTAAAAGCTTTTTCGAAAATTTTGTTAACTCCAGTCTTAGCATAAAAGAGCCATCACTGACTCTTTTATTGCGTTTCATGTTTTATGGCAGCCCCACTCAGAATCGAACTGAGCTCGCAGGATTTGGAGTCCTGAATTCTAACCGATGAACTATGAGGCTAAGGATATGGATTCCAAACTCGGAATCCATATGAATCTCTTACATCTTCTAGGTTTCTACGCTCACATTGAATCTCTCAGCATAACTCTTTCAAGGGATAAATTCTACCGTGTCTCAAAAAAATCCTCTGTCGATACATGCTCCTAGATATTGAATTTTTCAAAGCTTACAACAGCGTTTGCTCCAATAAAATCAGCAACCTTTTGATCAGGACTTACCACAAAAGCTTGGGTCATGAGCGCATTTTCCTCCTTGATCTTCGCAAGCTTTCCAGCGACGATTTTGGCAAGGATATCTTCTGGTTTTCCGGCATTTTTTGGGTCTTGCTTCATGAGCTCCAACGCAATCTCCATTTCCTTGTCTACAAAAGCTTGCGGAACATCGTTTGGAGAAACCACTTGGGGTTGAGTAGCAACCACATGCATAGCAACTTGCTTGAGCTTTTCGGCATCAGTGCCTACTTGTGCTACTACAACTGCCCCTTGTTTAAAATTTGAGTGAACATAGCTTGCGACTACTGGGCCAGAAATTTTTGTAAGAGTGAGAATCTTCATATTCTCTCCCACTTTGAGAGTAAACTCAGAGGCCTTGAGAGCTTCAGCGCTTGCAATAGCAGAGGTATCATCGGCACTGTTTTTTCGGATTTGAATAAATGTATCGAGCATTCCTTCAAAAGTTTCATTTCGAGCTACAAAGTCAGTTTCACATGAAACACTCGCAACATAGACATCATTGCCTTCAACGAGTATTTTGATGCGTCATTCACTGGTTTCATTGCCAGCTCGCTTTGCAGCTTTGGCGATTCCTTTTTTTCGAAGTACTTCAATAGCGAGTTCGAGGTCACCATTGGTTTCTACAAGAGCATTTTTGCAGTCGGACATTCCGACTCCAGTTCTTTCTCTCAGCTCTTTTACAAGTTGTGCGGTTATCATAAGATTTTTGGATTAATTATTTTTGGGAGGTTGCGTTGATTGGGGTCAATCTTGTTGTGTCGCAGAATTTTGAACTTTTGATTCATCTGTACTATTTAGGCTCGCGAGCAGGGAAGTGACCCATTTCATTTGATACTCCTTGCCTTGATACGCCTGATATCAGTGCCAGCTCCCAAACACTAGGTAGAGAAAAAAAGCAAGACCAAAAGTTCCGGGTATAGGTAACAGAGCAAGCAATATCGCGATTGAGAACATGACGAACCCTTGCTTTACATGAAAGAGTACAAAGGGTTGATCATGTAGTCAGAGGATATATGCCAAAGAGAAACCACCAGGAAAATATGAAACCATACCGAGAATACGAAGCTCTTTGGTGGGACCGGTGAATTCTTCCTCGTAAATCACTTTGTTAGGATCTTGCTGGGTGTTCATATGCTGCAAAATTTACGCGGGCATTTCTTCTGCTTCGCTTCGAACCTCCTCAGTTCCTTCGTTTTCTTTTGTATGGAGTTGGTTCATCTTGAGTGGATTTTCCAGTTTCTTTTCTCGTCGGAGAGCGTCCTTGAGATATTCAAGCACAAATGTAATGGACTTTACGGAGTTCACATTACAAGGAACAAATTCTGTTGCTTGGTCAATATCACCCGTAGATCCAAATAGTACGTAGGCTGGCATCTTGAGGGATCGCGCTTCAGAAAGGGCCAGTTGCTCGAAGTGACCGTCGATGACAAAGAGTGCATCTGGTACTCGCTTGATGTCCTTGATACCCTCATACGCTTTGCGAAGTTTATCAAGTTCTTTAATTTTTCCGGAAATTTCTTTTTTGGTAAGTCCAGCAAATCCAGATTCGCTGGCAGTTTTTTCGATTTGATTGTAGGTAGCAATTCGTTTTTTTATGGTAGGGAAGTTGGTAAGAAGCCCTGGAACCCATTTTGAGTCGATATAAAAATTGTTGGTTTCTTGTCCGATTTTTGCAACAAGTTCTCGTGCCTGCATTTTGGTACCAACGATAAGCACCGTTTTCCCTTTTACAGAGAGATCCTTGAGGATGGCCTTCATTTCCTTGAGTTTTTGTTCGGTAATTCCAAGATCGAACACATGAACGCCGTTTTGAACGCCGTAAATATAGTTCTTCATTTTTGGTGACCAATATTGTCGTTTGCTTCCGATATGAACGGAATGCTCCAACATGTCTGCGATAAGTGTCATGCGAATAATGATAAAAAAATAATCCTTAATAGAGCTTTGAGTACATATTCGAAGCTGATTTCCTTCGCGGGAGAAACAGAGGAAGAATACGGTATATTTCAAAAACCCACTCGGTTGAACATTTTCCGTACAACTGAGCGGGTGTATTATATATTTTTCAATGTAAAATCAAGTTTTATGCTCGATTTTGCTATTTTATTTATTCCTGATCTTTTGAACTTTCTAAAACTCCTTCCACTCGACTGGTTGTGGGCACTCGCAATGCTTTTACAGCGTTATTAAAGGTGTCCCAAGCAGCCTTTCGTTCTGCTCTGCCATTTTTGCGTGCCAATGTAACTGCGTCATAGTACGCCTTGTGAGCTTCGCGTACCGCAGATCGTACCGCCTTGTTATCCGTGAGATTGTAGGCGCTTGTCAGTGAAGCTCGCCGATTGAGCAGTGCTGCCTGTTTCGCTTCATATTCCTTCACCCAGGAAAGAGCGATAGCATCTTCTCGTGCTTGCATGGCTGGTAGGATCTTTTTGAAATCAAAGGTCCCTCTTTTGGTGGAGTTGGCCGTTGGAGTCTGTGTATTTGCACCTGTGCTAGTGGGTAGTGCGGTAGAGGTGACCGAAGTTTCACCAGACATGTTTTCGTTTGCGAATGCAGTGAATCAGCTGGTAGTCACGACGAGTGCCGCAATACCTGCGAGCATGATATTTTTTGTATATGACATATAAAGATAGGTTAGATATATACGCAAGTAGCATACCAGCCCAACCTTAAGAGTAAATAAAGACGCTCTGTTTTTTAAAAAGATTATTTCTCGTCTACGTTTTTTCCTTTGGTAAGCATGGAATGCAAGAAGAGGTTTGGCCAAAATTTTCCTTCAAAAAATTCGTGAAACTATTCGCACACTTGGATAACTCAAGTATACTACATGCATAGTAATCTTTCTATAATTTGCTTACCACAGGTTTACATGATACAATCACAAAAAAACTATGTCGAACCTCGCCGCATATTCCCCAAAACTTATTGCATATTTAAAGTCAGTCGAGCCTTTTTGGAATGATGCGAGCTATTTTCTTGCGTTGATTTCAGAAAATGCACTTTCTCCACGACTCGCAGAGGAGCTCATGCAGTTGTTACAAGGACATCTTGATGCTCTGACATCCTGAGAGATGAATGAGAAGATGCAACAAATTACAGTCATGTTGAGTGAAATGAAGCTCAAAGAAAAAGCTGAAAAAGAAGCATATACTTGAGA
>JBEICN010000056.1:0-4736 GCA_040383945.1 Candidatus Peribacteria bacterium
AACTTCCGCTGTACAAAACCTCGGTACTGCCATCATCTCCAATCAACTTGGAGGAAAGATGACTACGGCGGTTGCGAGTGGTGGTGGAGGAGGAGGAGGTGGAGGTGGATCTTTCACCTGTGGAACTTCCACCGTTTCTGATGCTGACAACAACACCTACAACACCGTACAAATAGGATCGCAGTGTTGGATGAAAGAAAATCTCCGTACTACCAAAAAACCAGATGGGACAAATATCACCAAGGGGCCTGCTGCAAATGGAGGTGGAGGCTGGACTACCGACGTAGGCCAATACAGCTGTCCACCAAACACCTCGAACAACGGAGAAGACTGTGCTGCTGCCGCTACCTATGGAATGTTCTACCAATGGTCCGCCGCTATGAATGGATCTACCACGAACGGAGCCCAAGGAATCTGCCCCGCCGGTTGGCATGTCCCAACCGATGCCGAGTGGAAAACCCTCGTAGAATGACAGGGGACTGCGAACTGTGAAAACAATGCTACAGGATGGCAATGTCCTAATGCTGGAAGCAGACTCGGATCCGGTACTGACTGGCTTGCCTATACCGATGGAATGCGACAAAATGCGTCCAATGCTACCAGACCTGAATTCGGATCCTCGGGTTTCAACGCTCAGCCTTCGGGCAACCGCAGTACCAGTAGTATTTACTACGATCGCACGAACTCCACCTACCTTTGGTCGTCTTCGCAGGTCGGTGCGTCGAGTGCTTGGCTACGGAACCTCAATTACTCCGTGCCGAGCGTGAACCGCTATTCCTACTCGAAGGCGCTCGGTTTTTCGCTTCGTTGCATTCAGGGCTAATTCGTCCCTTTTCCCCTTTGTCCCTTCGTTTTGGAGGTCTCTCTTTTTCCATTCTCACAAAACACAAACCGATACTTTGGTACAGGCGAACTCCTTGCCCATTTTCCATCTTCCTTGAGATCTCTTTGGCTCATAGGTTGAGTGCAGTCAAGTAAAACCGAGTAAGCGAGGAGGTATTTCTTAAGTGTACAGTATTTCGTCATACTCTTCTTCAGTCTGTGACATTTCTATTCTTGGAGAAAGTGACATTTTAACTCTTGGAATGACAAACCAAAAAATGTCAGATTTGCTTATCCCCTTTTTTGCATATACTCTCAGTGACTGGTGTATTTTCTGGTCATTTATTTATTAAAATACTTCTCATATGGAAAGAAAAGAGAAAAAAGCAATTATGGAGCAATACGCTCAGCACAAAGGAGATACTGGATCTCCAGAGGTTCAAATAGCCGTTCTTACGGAGCGTATTGAGTCCCTGAAGAATCATCTTCTCGTACACAAGAATGACAATCATTCTCGACGAGGAATTCTACTTATGGTAGCAAAACGACGCAAGCTTCTTATGTATGTTAGGCGAAAAGACGCATCTCGATATGAAACGCTTCTTCAGCGTCTCGACCTTCGAAAGTAATTTCAACCTTACGAAAGTAATTTCAAATTATCATTGCCTTCTTGTTTGACAAGAAGGCTTTTTAGTGGTGATGTGCCACACCTCTACACGAGCTACTTTGAAAAGCAAAACTCACAAGCTTACTTATAGTACTCTTCATATATTTCCGTGATTTCTTTTTTGAGTTCTGAGTCTGAAGATTCCTGATATTCTTTTTGAATTTGCTGTTCGTACTCTGATAGATATTTTTTTATGGCCTTTTTTCGCTCTTCACCGGTAAGATCTGGGAATTTGGCAAAGATATTTTGAAGGTACTTATTGTGAACATGTTCTTCTAAGACCACTTTTCCTGATAAGAGTGTATTTATGTTTTGCACGGTTTGTTCTGGTTGATCAACATATTCGATCAAATTATGTCACATCATTGCTTCATCTCATTCGGTAAGTACTTCTACGGTACCAAAATGAAAAAATGAAGCGATAAAATTCGGATAGGTAGAACGGATACTTTTTATTTTATCGGATTCGATAGTATTTATGTCAGAAAAAACTCCTTCTTGATTGATAAAAATCATACGCCCCTTGACCGCGATATTAAAATCCATTTCCAAGTCAATAATAAGTCGGATAAAATGTCGTATCAAGAAAAGTTGAAAGAGTATGCAAATGACATCCAAAGTGGCAAAAGTGAATTCGAAATTTTCTGATATGAAAAATATATGGACTATGTAGGTGACGATAACAATCAGAAATATGACGAAGTTCGTTTGCAGTTGATTAAAACATCTCACAAAAGAAGCGTCACCATTTTTGAGCCTTTGGATCAGATCGGCAGTGTGAAGAATTCTGGCTTGGGTTCTGTAATTTTCTCGAAAGTCCCAAATGTATCGAAAGCTCGAATAGATCGTTCCAAGTATGTTAAGTCCCACGAATGATGCAAGAACTATTCCGAATGTAGAATTATCAAAATGCTTCAACATGAGAAATACATTTGCGACTCAAAATAACGCCAGGGGAATCATCCAGAGTGAAGAAGCGAGGCCGTAGAGCCATGATTTCTTGATTATGAGCATGGAATGATATCATTCTTCTTGAAATTTTTGAATAATTTCAATATCTCGATCTACGAGAAAAGATTTGAAAAGAAATTCAAAGAGTCGTTTGAAATTGAGCATATGAAAAGTATACTTTGAGTCTTGTTTCCGTCAAACTTCTCATTTCTATCAGCCCAATTTTTCACTCGGGTTTGCCCGCTGTTCGTATGCGGATATACTCGAAGTACTCTCTAATATTCCATGAATCAATTCGACGAAATCTATTTTCAAAAGTATCTGGGAGAGGAGGAAAATCTCCTCTTTGTTTGCCACCGTCATCCCATATTGGTGATTGATAATGTCTTGCTGTGGTGTTTTTTTGGAGGCGTAGTACCAATTTTTTTCTATTTACAAAACACCTTTGGGTTTGCTACTTTGGTCGAACCAGCTTGGTTTGAGTTATTCCTTATTTCTGTATATCTATGCCTTGTGTATCATGTTTTTGATTGGTATAACGATGTCTGGGTTATCACGAATCGTGGAATTATTGATATTACTTGGAATATTTTTACCGGCTCGAGAAATTATATTGCGTATGAATCGGTGCATGGAATCGAGGTGCAATCAAATTCATTCTTTGATTCTATCCTCAACAAGGGGGATGTGATTATTCATTTGCAATCTGATTGATGAGAATTTCAACTTCCTGACGCAAGTAATCCACAGGCTATTGTAGAATATATTCATGCAGTTATCCAAGAGATTGAAGAAAGTCATAACGAAGAGCCTATAGATGACAGAAAGCCATTTGAATTACTTCTCGACACTCTTACCGAGATGGTGCGTGATCATTTGGAGAAAAAGGGTCATACCGAATCAACGGTGGCAAAAAAAGAGGAAATAGACCGGGCGTTGAGATTTGCTAGTACGGTGGATTTGAGAGATGCAGATTCTCGCGATAACGATTTGATTCCGAAGGGATAACTCATTATACTATGAGAACAATCTTTTAATTTTTCGACTATGCTTTTACAAAAAAAAATCCAAATCAGTAAGTTAGAAAATGACCGTTCCGTGGTTGAAAGAATCGTTGACGAAAATATTGCCGGGAAGCTCGATGCGTATTTGCGAAAATTCAAAGAAGGCACGGAATGTGCTTTGGAGATTCGTATTTCAGGTAATAAAAAAGGTAATTTCTGTGGTTCGATTCAGCTTGATGCTGACGGTACAAAATACCGATCCGAGCGTGATGATTACAAGAAACTTGATGACTTGATCAATCATCTCTTTGATCATATCAAAGAGCAGCTTTCAAAAAAGCGCAAGGGAAGATTCTCGGCATTTATTGGTAGAATTTTCTCCAAAGAGGCCGTCTAAATGAAGGATAACCGCATGCGTTCAAGTGCTGAGCGCATGCGGTTAGATTTTTTTGAAATCAGTTTCGCATTTCTCAATCCCACTCGGGTGCGCTTTGAGAAAAATTTTTATACACATCTACTTGGTAACTCCACCTACATGAGCATTATTTTTGGTATTCTTCTATCACTTTTTGTGTTTACGGTAATTGTTTTTTTTCATGAACTTTGACATTTTTTGGCAGCTCGCAAGGCTGGAGTAACGGTGGAGGAATTCGGTATTGGTATTCCGCCGAGAGCCAAAGAATTGGGTAGGGATGCCAAGGGTACCCTGTACACACTGAATTGGCTGCCAATATGAGGATTCGTACGGCTCAAGGGAGAGGATGAACTCAGTGCGAAGGTGAAAGATAGTTTTGCTCACAAGGGATATTTTGCACGATCCAGCATTTTGCTTGCAGGAGTAGTCATGAATTTTATTTTTGCTTGGGTGATTTTTTTCGTACTGTTCTGGTCAGGCACCAATCCAGGCGGAGTTGCGCCAATTGCTATCAATACCAAATTTCCGACAGAGACAAAATCTTTGCTCGTTCCAACCTATGAGCAAGCGAAAGTTATCGGACTCATCAAAACCGACGGTGTTTTACTTGAGCCCTTGGCCGGGTATCCTGCCGATTTGGCTGGTATAAAAAAGGGGGATATCGTTACAGAGGTTAATGGTTCTCCCATCAGGTATAGTACTGATATACTGAAGGTACTTGAGGCAAATCCAGCAAATGTATCTTTCAAAATCAAGCGGGGTGCGGAAACAAAAACCATCGATATTCTCCCCAAAGACCAAAAAATTTGATCATATATTATTGATAACATCATCGATATACACGGTAGTTTTGTATATTCCTACAATCTCTTGGGGG
>JBEICN010000057.1:0-4682 GCA_040383945.1 Candidatus Peribacteria bacterium
TGCACTACCTCCTCCTGTTCCTCCAGATCCAGTATGAGCTCCTCCTCCACCACCACGAGAACTAATTACAGGCCCCTTTCATCCACTCACTGCCGAAAAACCATCTGCTCGAGTACAACTCTCATTAGCAACTCCTCCAGCATATCCCTTTCCAGTGACGTCAATAGTTCATCAGGATTGGACGGTGAGGTTGCCACCTATGTTCAGAGAGAGTACATGCGTGAGGCTTCAAGAATTTGATCCATGTGTAATCAGTCCAAATGCTCCCACCGTCACTTCTCTCGTCACATTCACCGCTTGAGTCCCAAGAACGGTTAAGCTTGAACCTGTGGAAGAACCCAGCGTAATGGCTCAGAGAGTCACGGCTCCAGATGCAGTACTAAGGACTGGTTGAAAGTTTCCACCATTGATAATGATCGAATCTCAAGCTCAAGGAAGTACTCACCCGCTCCAGTTGAGAGGAGTATTCCAATTAGTTGATACTGAACCTAGCCAAACGGAATTCTTGATCATCTCACAAGTAGCTCCAGATCACTTAGCAAACCCCGCGTTACAGTTCCATGAACATGCACCCGTGGTTCCATAAACCCACTGCTGATTTTTTGAAATAGGGTATCCATCAACAAAAACTGCATTCGCAATATTAGGTCGACTCGTACAAAAAGTTTCAGATGGTTCGATGGTAATCTGAAGAAGACTGGCATCCCCCGAAACAATATCAGGGAGCAGTTCCCGATTTCATCAAAAATTTATGAGACTTCCGGTGTTATTATTGATGGCAGTTACAATGCCATCAAGACTACTTGAGCATACCTGGTGAAGATTTGCGTTGTTATTTTTTAAAAGTTTTTTCATGAGCTCGCTCGCTTGCAACTGAGTCGTATTCTCACGAATTGGATACGGGATATTTTCCTCATTATCGAGAACAAAGTAGGTGTCATTTGATAAAATATTTCGATCTTCTTTGTTGGTAAACATGAGACTCGGCACATTTACCACGCAAACATTCGATCAAGAGTAATACCGTAGAGTTCCAGGATAATTTCAGTGAACTTTGGCAACGCCAAGAGAGTTAGCGGCATATGCCGTTGCCACCATCCCCTCGCTCGCAGATATTCACTTTTCTAACACCCCTGAAATTTGAAACTGTTTTTGATCCATTCGTATTCCATACATGAAATTTTTTCGATAGAGAGGATCTTTGGGAGTATGATCCATGCCTAAATTTCGGATAACACTCTCTCATATTTCTCCAGTGACAAAATGTACTCAAGTACCAATCATCCCCTTGTACACAGCTCCATCCGGTTGAGGAAATTTTCCACTTGAAGTAGCAAAAAGAGTAAGTCACTTTTCCAAGGAAGATAAGTTTGATAGTCTCTGTGAGTCCCGTGTAGCCTGAAGATATTGATTCGACACAAAAAACCCGATCGCCCCAAGTATGGCAAGTATCGATATGACAATAATGAGCTCGACTAGGGTAAGACCTTTTTTATTTTTAATATGCATAATGTATCTCAGGTAAGGAGAAACTTGGTTCTAAATAAGACTTCAAAATAGATTTAAAATCATATTCTCAAATATCTCGACACACGCAGAGATCTTCAAAAGATTGAATGATCTAAAATAGAATAAACTATTTTCAACAAAAGTGCAACAATTCTTGGCTTCACGCCAACCATCATTACACAATTAGAGGTACATCTTTCACTTTTCAAGCATGAAATAGCCACATGTACATTCCCCGATCCCCAAACCAGCATATGCAGCATGAGATCGGCAAAGAAAATCCCGCACGGTAACATCTCTATTACCCTACAAAATTACTTACCAAAAAAATCATCAACCGATAAAATATCAGTCTTTCGACCTCCTTTGATAATACCTTTGAGAAGTTGTTCGACCTTGTCTTGAGTCATCCTTTTGAGTCAATCGATATAGCAATATGGCAAAATGGTGTGACATACGACCATGGCTCCATCTGGGGCAAATTCTTTTGGAGTTGGATGATCTCGGTTTTCCCAAACGATCATTCCCACCGTCTCGTTGGCTCTTTGGAAAATAGTCACGTCTTTCATGGATTTCGGTATATACTACTATTAAAAATTAGCGTAATTCTAGTTTTTTCGTCGGTATTGCAAGCTGAATAACAAAAATGTCGGAGCAACACTAAAGTCTACACCCGCCTACTCATCTGCCCTCGATTGAATGCTCCGTCTTTGTAGCATTCTGGCTCACGAATAGTACGATGTAGCACTTTTATATCATGAACAAATTCCGGATTGAGTGCTCGTCGGTGAATAATGGTCATAACGATAAACTGCTCGACAGGAGTCAAATTCTGAAACACGGTATGAAAATCGTTGTGAGGAAGTCGATCCATATACCGTATGTTCTTAAAGTTATCATTTCCACCTCGACTGGTAGGTATGATATGATGAGGGTTCGGTTTATGAGTAGTCATAAACCAAGGATCAAGGATTTTTCCATTATTCCAATCATGTTGATCAATCTCAAACTGACTTTCTACTTGCTCAGGATATTTATAAAAATACATGAGATCCTTTTGAAGAAGAATTCTTCTAATCAATTTTTTATAATCGCGAGAAAACACCTTGGAATTGAAGTGTTCCAACCGCAACATGCTTCTATGCGGAGGAAAAGTACCAAAAAGAGCGCTGTAGGCACGCGCTACTTTACCACGCACCAGTCGAGCACCAATTCCAGAAATAATCATTCCCTTTTGTTTGTGTGAGGTATGGGGCATTACTATTAAGTCTCTCATAGAAGAGCAATCCAAAAGTACAAATCTAGGAGTAGGATATAAAAATTATGATAATAGCAAAGTATTTTTTTGAATTGTCTATATTATGGACTTCCGCGGTTGCAAAAATCAAAACTGACTCGTGTTGTGCTATCTTCATTCATCTCAGCCATGTATCGTAAAATAGGGAGAGTAGGCTACTTCAAAAGTTGAACCATCGAAATCTTCACCCCATGTGCCAAGGCTCGCCTGGAAAGAATAGCAAAACAATTTTCAAACGCTTGAAAAAGTATCTGCAGTTCTTTGCGATATAATTCAGCGCTCACGGCTCGTTCTAGTGCAATTTTTCCAAGCTCAAATGTTTCATTGGCATCTTCCACATCTGCAGACTTGCCTTCAATCAATCGGTTAAATTCAGAAACAAAATCTCTATCAATAGGTCGAATTGCCGTTTTTCCATGTTTCATGATCGCATCTAAGTTTTGCAAAAAAATCCTATAATCCTGCTGCAATACCACAGAAATCTGCTCCTGCTGATCTTTGGGAATTGGCTCATTTCCAGATGTTGCCTCGTATTCTTCAAAAAATCGGATCGAGTTCTCAAAGAATGGCACTCAAACAGAAGTAGCATGCAACACTTCTTGCAAGCGGGTTTTTATAGAAAGAAAGTACAATTCGAATTTTTGTTTTATTTCCTCGAGTTCGACTTGAGATTGCTGCTTGATATCGGATGATTGTTTTGTCAATTCTTGAGAAACCAAACTTCACAGAGTGTGCAAATCTCCCAATTCCTCTCGATATACATCTTGAATCTTCACTAGGTGATCCGCATTCAAAAATCCGCCCTGTGAAATCAAATCTCGGTAGTGTAGCACGAGCGAGTTTGACTCAGAAAAAACTTTGGGCAACATCTGGTCTGCGTATTGAAAGGCGGATTCCATGAGTGTTTGGTTATGTTTCAGGGGGAACGGTGAAGTCTGGAATATGCGTAAGTATGCCGAGCTCAAAATCTTCTCGTAGCCGGTTTGAAATACCGTATTCACTTTTTGAAATACTTTTTGCTATAGCTTCTCTACTTTTTTTGAATTGTTGTCCAAATGGATTATCGAGCTCCTCAATGCGCGCTTCCAAAAAGGCAGACAAATGATCCGCTTGTTTCACGAGCTTCCCTAATTCATCACCCCAAGGACTGAGGAGCCGATCTCGGTACATCTTCTCAAATGCGTGTCAGCGAATGTGTTTGAGAAGTTGTTCTTCCACCAATTCTTCCTCAATTTTACCAATTACTTCTTCGAGCCCAGAAGTCGCTTTTTTGGTCGGGGTAATGATATCCCCGGTAATCGTTTCGGGCACATCGTGGTACAAAGACCTCAGTATCGCTTCTGCAGTTTCATCATTACTTCGTTTTTCGCATCGGAACAGCACAAACGCAATCACACAAACAATGTAGAGATGCGACATCACGGAAACTGGATAGGCTCGTTTGAGACGATTCCATCGGAGTGCGGATTGTAGGCGACGAATAGAAAGCAGAAAGCGTATAGGTCAAGAGTCGGATGTGACATCGATGTACTTCCGAAATTCATCAAATCTTGGCTCATTCAAACGAAGTTGAATCTGTGCCAATGGGCCCGCGTATACTTCTGGATAAATTCTACTATTGAATTCAGCTTCATAATATGCAGAAACATATTTCCCATACGAGAGCATGGCCCGCTCCGTTGACGAGGAAGACTCAGATTCAAGTTCTTCTACAAAAGATTTCAATTCTTCACCGATACCACCTCAAAGATTCCAAGAAAGCACGCCCAAGTGCATATTTTTACACAATCAGGCATAAATATGAGCATGACTGCGTTTGAGTCGAGATTTAACATCAGCATGGATATCCGAATACACCGATGTGAACAACAGAGAA
>JBEICN010000058.1:0-4335 GCA_040383945.1 Candidatus Peribacteria bacterium
ATGCTCGAATTACAACTCTACTTGGTGCAACATCTTGCGCTGGTTTGCCGCTTCTTCGGTGGAAAGAAAATCTGCGTACTTTTTCCAAATCTCGCCATGAGTATTCGGATTTCCCCAGTCCTCTTCGTGGTTTAGACCATGTTTTCTTAATGCGGATCCGAGAGATGTATGTATTTTCGTCCATGCGAGATCCCCGGGGTGTCACGCTTGGATTTCTGTCACAACTTCGCTAAAATTTTGGGTAAACTTTAGTAATTTCTGAATTTCATCGAGCGTATCTGGTAGTACGAGCATGCGGAACTCGAGAGCATGTTCTGCTCAAAGTAAGAGCTCGGATGGAGGTCGGACTCGAATTCCACGATTTCAGCGACGTGCCCAGCTTGCCAGAAAATTCGGATCTTTCGGATGAATTCCCATTTGCACACGAGGTGCAGTTACTCCTGAAAGCAGTTCCAAACATGTGGCTAGTAGAGAGCTATCGATGCTGGGAATGAGCCCCGCTACGGTTATATGCAGTGAGTGAGACTGCCCCAATGGCAGCAAGCCTTGGGCATTCAATTTTTCTATTCGTCTGACCACTTCGCTGATATCTGTGAGCGGAGGGAAGACAAATTCCCAGTACGCGTCTTTGCCTCGTGTGAGATCCATTTTTTTACAGCCATCTTCTAAAAGCGGTAACATGCGTGCATCGAGCTGGTTACAGACCTCATCAAATGCTTGTCGTTCGGAGTTGTTGAAATCAGAATATTTTCGTTTCCCACCACAAAACCACTTCGCATAATCTTGCGGGAAGTAGGCAGACCAGTTTACTTCAATTTCGATTCCAATAGAAGGTTTCATGTAGTAAACTAGATTTTTTTGTAGTATTTCAAAATCCCAAGCACTATACAGAGAATTGCTGTTGTTGCGAACATGCAGCCATATACTAGTCTGTCACTAAACGGAACATTCTCTATGTTCATTCCAAAAAAACTTGTAATGAGTGTGAGTGGGAGCATAAAAGCAGAGAATATAGTCAGATATTTGATCGTGGAGTTGGTTTCCATATCAAAAATTGTTTTGAGCGTCCCTTCGATGGATTCTATATTTTCTTGAAGAAGTTCGATATCTGTGGCAATTTTTTGTACCTTATCGTCAAGATTTTCAAAATACACTTCTATAGAATCGTTAAACATGGATTTGGTCCGAAGCTCAAGGAGTTTGATGGCTTGAATTTGCGGTTTAATCATGTGCTTAAGCGTAATGATGTTCCGCTTTTTAATCATGATTTCCTGGATCAAAGATGTGGAGATAGCCTTTCTCGAATCAAAGATAGACTTCTCGATTTGTCGTAAGTCCTTCCCGAACCTTTCGAGCGATCGAAATACTTTATCAAGCATTTGGTCAATAATTTGATAGAGAATGGTACCACTCGACACCTCATCGGAAAAATCTTTTTTATTGGATGATGTTTCGATTTGCTGTTGTAGCTTGTCAAAACTTTTGCTGGAGTAGTATCGCACCGTAATTAGGTAGTCTTTTGCAAGAAAGATATTGAATTCATTTGTTAGATATCGCTTGGTCTTGGTATCATATTTGGGAAAGTGCAGGACGACAAAGAGATAATTGTCATATGTATCGACACGAGCCGTCTGATTGGGCTCTATTATCGCATCTCGATCAAGTTCATGAAAATTGTAGACAGCAATAAGCTCATCTATGGCTTCTTCACTAGGATTGACAATGTCGGTCCATTTCGTTTTTGAGAATGGTAATTCGGTTCTCTCCATAGTCATATATTATTCTCGCGTATAATGAAATCACTCCATTTCTGTAGAATCATCAAAATTTTCTGCTTCTCTCTCAGTATCAAAATCATGTTCTTCATCAATGGGAAGCATACTCGCAGCATCTTCTCAAGAAGTTTTTTGCTGGAGATAGGCTACGACTGGTGGAATATTTTTTATGATTTTTGCCTTCTCCTCTTCTGAGGAATGTTGACCTACGATGGCAAGTACGGGATATACATCTTCTGATCTTTCCAGTCGTTTGGCTTCTGCAATCAAAAAATAGCATGCTTCATCAACCGAGTCGGCGCAGTAGGCAAAATCTATCTGTTCACGATCAAAATCTCTGATCCCATCTTCTTTGGTGACACAAATACCTCATATAGAGAGTCCAAAACTATCAAAATTTAGATCAGACTGCTCTTCATAGTGTTTCAAAAAGAGTGGATCGTGGAGAAAGTCATCTCGATTGGTTTTGTTGAACTCAACCTCGTCAATTTCGTGATTATAGGCCAAAAAAACATTCGGCATAACAATATCTCCAGGCTCATGATCCGTGCTGACAATACCCGAAATGCTGACAATCCAAATCTTGTCCGCAGAATACTCGGTGAAGGCTTTGGAAATCATATCAGGCACGAGCTTTGGGTTGTAAATCAAAATCACCCCTTGTGACTGATACACGCAACTATCAGTAGGATGTGTATGTAGATCGTATTCGCCTATGAGCAAGTCACGAATAGAGGCATCAGAAGTAATAAGAACATGAATCATGAAAAGTTTGATGAGCAAAATATCAAGGAAGCAGTATACTCCAAATAATCTCTCTTCCTAGTGAATATGCAAAAAATTGTTACAGATACTTTTTCAAATTTGGCCTTGCCTGCAGAGGTGGTGCCAGTCAGCTACATCAGTTTGTTGTTTGCGATAATCATTCTATGTGTTTGTATCGGGATTGGATATGCTTGGGGAAGATTTGTGCAGCATCGAGCTCTGGTGCGTGAGCGTTCAGATGCAGTGGGGCGTTCGCGCTCAGTAATCCTCGGAGAATTATATGAGGCAATGGCACCCTTGATGCCGGGATTTCGATATGCCCCACGAGATATGGTATTTCTTGGAAAAGGAGTAGATTACCTGGTTTTTGACGGTCTGTCTGAGGGGAGCTTGAGAGAGATAGTATTTCTCGAGTTAAAAACAGGAAAATCAAAACAGAATTTCAATGAAAAAGCAATCGAGCAGTGCATACGACGGGGGAGTGTGAGGTATGAATTAGAGCGGCAGAGTCATGTAAGCAAAACGGCAAAAACACATTCTCATGTGCCACACTCTACTTCTGCTTCATCATAGCGTTTTTTACAAACTCTCTGTGCATTCCACCATTCTGCAGATTTTGAGAGAGATGCCTCAGGCAGAATAATTTATCGGCGCTTTTTTTCTGAGACCCCCGTTTTTGTATGTTGTGATTTTCGATAGCAGTATTGGCACTCGAGTGATCCATTGAAAAGTTTTCGTCGATCCAATCCCACCTGGTGAGTTTTCTGAATGAAGTCGCTTTCGTTGGTAATCACACCTCCCGAAAGTTCCACATGGTCGGAAAACAGCCTTGCTAGCATGGTGTGAATATATCCAACATCTTCTTTCTCGAGTCGTTCCCCATAGGGTGGATTACAAATGAGCGTCGCTCCTTCACCTCGAGCAATTGTCTCCTCAAGAACAGGAATATGAGATTGATGTGCCATATCTCGAACTTCCCAAACGATGTCACTTGCTACTCCAGCAACCTTACTGTTGTAATGAGCTTTTTTGATCACCTCCTCATCAATATCATAACCAAATATGCGATATTGACCTGGCATAAATATTTTTCTTTTTCCAGCCTCTCGAGCGGCTTCTAGATATTTTGTATCCACCCATTCCCAATTTTCAAATGCGAAGTGTCTTCGTAGCCCTGGTGCAATATTTCGAGCAATCATAGCTGCTTCTATGGGAATGGTTCCAGATCAACATGTAGGATCGACGAGCAATTCTTTATACCTCCAACTTGAGAGATAGACCATGGCTGCTGCAAGGGTTTCTTTGAGGGGAGCATCACCTGCTTCTTGTCGATATCCGCGTTTATGAAGAGGCTCACCTGAGCTATCGAGCAAAAAAGTAGCCTTGTCTTCACGAATAAGCACGAGAATGCGAAAGGTGGGAACCGTATCGTTTTCAGGAACGAGATCTCCCAATTTTCGAGATAGACTATCTATGATGGCCTTTTTGACGGTACGCTGGATAGCAGGCTCGCTGGTAAGACTTGACTTGTGGGTTACTGATTCTACTTGAATTGGTGCGTCTTTTGGGCGATATTTTTTCCAGTCTATTGACTCTGCGAGCGCGAAAAGGTCGTCAAAATCAGTAGTAAATCCTTCCGCTAGTACGAGATACACTCGGTTTGCACAACGAAGCCAAATATTTAATTCCGCAAGCGTATCGAGTCCGCCGCTGACTCGAACGGATCGGTCGGTAACCTCAATCGGCTTATATCCTATTTTTTCACACTCCCGTTTGACAAGTGACTCGAGTCCAG
>JBEICN010000059.1:0-3815 GCA_040383945.1 Candidatus Peribacteria bacterium
AAACTCCCGGCGATTTCGAGAATCATCTGGTCGTATACGGATGAAAAAAATGGTATCGAGGATCGGCTGACACCCGAACAGCAGCGTTCCCCACTCATTTTTACTATTGAGCTGATTCAGGCGAAAATTCAGAAATACAATTATCCACTCGAAGATTTCACACTCTTCCGACCCGATGCAGAATATCAGTATAGTGAAAAGGCTGTGGAGGAGCTCTTGGCAAACAGCTTGGCACATCGAGATTGGACGATTCCAATTCCAAACATAATTGAACAAACCCCGAATTCATTGGTATTTTCCAATCCAGGTACCTTTGATAATAATCTGGAAAAGGTGTTAGAACACAGCCAGGTTACCCTATATCGCAATCAGGTTATGGCGGATTTTCTCTCAAAAATGAACCTTATGGAAAACGAGAGAAAATGACTTCAAAAGGTTTTCCAGATGCAATTATCAAAAGGAGTTTTCGTCTATAAGGAAGAAATCGACAATCAAGCTGGAGGCACCGTCCGAATGATTCTTGATGGAAAAATCCGGTATAAGGAATTCGCGAAATTGGTCTTGGAGCAGAAAAATATATCCCGCATGGATCTCTACCTTTTGCAGAAAATAGCATTTTGAACGAATGGTGTCGGCAAGGATATTACTTCAGAACAAGCGGAAGATTTGCGAATAAAATGATATGTGGAACTTTTTTGAAGAAGTCCAAACCGTAAAGTCCGTATTTCATACCAATTGTTAAATGATATCAAGCAGGCGGAGAAATATATTCTCAGTAAGGGCATGGGAACGAAGAAGAAGGAAAAACTCATCATGGAGTATCTAGAGAAAAATGGTTCTATTAGTATGCAGCAGGTGTATAGGATATTTCCGGAAGCAAATAAGAATTCATTACGAAGCATCATCAAGAATATGAAGGATCGCTGAGACATATATCTAAAACAAAAAAACCTATACGTCCTTATTTCTTAAGAAAGTTTACAACGGAGAAACAACGGGAAATAACCGACTTACAACGGAGAAATTCAAAATAATGCTTTTCCAAAGCCAAAAACCCATACAACTGGTAAAATAGTTTACAACGGAGAAACAACGGGAAATAACCGACTTACAACGGAGAAATTCAAAATAATGCTTTTCCAAAGCCAAAAACCCGTATAACTGCCAAGGATGCATATAACAACCCTCAATCCATGAAACTCAAATTCAAACAGCAACAATACCAAACCGATGCGACCAATGCTATTGTCGGTTGTTTTGCAGGCCAAACGAAAGGTCAGAGAAAGGAAATCGGCGACCGCAAGGTCATCGATGACAATTTGCTCTGAAAGCGGGTGGAGGTGGAAGAAATGTTTTCGAATAAACCGCTTGAAATTCCGCCTGAAGCGATTTTAAAAAACGTTCAGGACATCCAAATAGAACAAGGGCTTTCTCCTTCGAAAAGGCTGGAATGACTGAATTTCACAGTAGAAATGGAAACGGGAACCGGGAAGACCTATGTGTACACCAAAACGATTTTCGAGCTCAATAAGCAATACGGGTGGAGTAAGTTCATCATCATGGTTCCATCCATTGCTATCCGCGAGGGGATTAATAAATCCTTAGAAATAACGCAAGAACATTTTCAGGAACTTTACGGGAAGAAAATCCGATTTTTCATCTACGATACAGGAAACAAATCGAATCTCGTCAATATCAAAAGTTTCGCGTCGAGCTCGAATATCGAGGTAATCGTCATGAATTACCAAGCATTTGCTACAAACAACAAAGAGTCGAAAAAAATCTATCAGAAGCTCGATAGTTTGAATTCGCAGAAGCCCATAGACATTATCAAGAGAACCCATCCGGTTCTGATTATCGACGAGCCACAGAGATTCGGGACAAAGGCAGAAGAAATGCTTCACGAATTCCACCCGCTTTTCACGCTTCGGTATTCGGCCACACATAAGCAGGAATTCAACAAGATTTACCGTCTCGACGCTATCGACGCATTCAATGGTAAACTCGTCAAGAAAATCAACGTCAAAGGAATAGAAGTGGTCTGAAACGTCGGAACGAACAGTTTTCTCTTTTTGGATCGTATCAATATCAGCACGAGCGCTTTCCCGACGGCCCATATCAAAATGGAAATGGAGGTGAAGCAGGAATCCGGCATCAAAAAAGTGCTGAAAAAGGTTCAGGAATGAGACAACCTGTACGACCTATCGAATGAACTCGAAGAATACCGAGGATTCGTCGTAAAGGAAATCAATGGAATCAAAAACACCGTTTCTTTCACCAACGGAGTTACGATTTCCGTAGGTCAGGCTATGGGGAACGTCGACGAAAAACATATCCGCAGGATTCAAATACGCGAAACGATCAAATCACACATAGAGAAAGAGCGATTCATGTTTCATAAAGGAATAAAAGTTCTCTCTCTATTCTTTATCGATGAAGTGGCGAAGTACCGCAATTATGACGAAGCGGGAAATAAGATTCCCGGAGAATACGAAACGATGTTCGAAGAAGAATACCGTGACATTATTTCAGAGCAGACCTTACTTGACGGCGAATATCAGAGGTATCTGGATAAATTTCCCGTAAACCAAGTCCACCAGGGGTATTTTTCTATTGATAAGAAAGGGCGCTTTATCGATTCGAGCGAGTCGAAGGGGCAGGAGTGAAGCGACGATCAAACTGCTTATGATCTCATTATGAAAAACAAGGAGAAACTCTTGAGTTTTTCTGAACCAACACGTTTCATATTTTCTCATTCCGCGCTGCGGGAAGGATGGGACAATCCAAATGTCTTCCAAATATGCACACTCAAACTCAGTCAATCGACGGTGAGTAAGCGCCAGGAAATCGGTCGTGGTCTTCGTATTTGCGTCAACTCAAACGGTGATAGAATGGATGTATCTATGCTGGAAAACGAATTTTTCGACTATAACACCCTTACAGTCATCGCAAGTGAGTCATACGACACTTTTGCTAAGGATTTACAAAAAGAAATTCTTGACTCACTTTCCGCTAGGCCACGAATAGTTACGCTGGATGTTTTCATGGGAAGAATTCTTAAGAACGACAAGTGAGAAAAATATAATTTCAACGCAATCGGTGCCACGAAACTCTATGGACATATGGTTACAGAGGGATATGTTGATAAAGACTTGAAAGTTACCGAAAAATGTGTCCAAGAAATAACGTCTGGGACTTTTGTAGTACCAGATGAATTTGCCGGATTCGAGGAAGAAATCAAAAAGATCATCCAAGATATCTATTCCATCGATCAATTCAATCCGGTTGAGAACGAAAAATCTGACAACGTGAACGAACCTTGTCTCAAGCCGAACCAAAATTTTCAAAAAAAGGACTTTCAAGAGCTTTGGAACAAGATAAACGTCGTGACGAGTTACGAAGTCGATTTTGACAGTGAGGAATTGATTTGAAAAAGTGTTCAAGCTATCAACGCTTCGCTGGAAGTGAATCATGTCATTGTAACTATTGAAACGGGAGAACAAACGGAGGCCATGGACGAACAGAATCTGAAATGAGACTCTAATTTTACCAAGCTGGACAAGCAAACCCAGCTTACCGCCAATATTCTCTGAAACATCACCTATGATCTCGTTTGAGAAATCGCCAAGAATACTAATCTTACCCGCACTACCATAGCCAAAATTTTGAAAAGCATCGATCTGGTGAAATTTGACCTTTTTCAAGCGAACCCGGAGGATTTCATCAAGAAAATATCTAAGCTTATCAATGATCAGAAGGCGACAACGCTTATAAATAATATCGTGTATACCAAGACCGATCAGACGTATAATACA
>JBEICN010000060.1:0-3622 GCA_040383945.1 Candidatus Peribacteria bacterium
CGAAAGCGCTGTTACAAACTGAGTGATATTTTGTGTTCTTTCTTTCTCGTCTGACTTTGCAGTTTGAGCTTCGGGAGCCATGGGAGGTTGTGACGCAGGAGATTGAGCTTGAGTTGCGGTGGTATCTGATGAATCAGCAGAGGTGGTGGCCTGAGCCTGAGGAGCTCAAACAACAACAGGAGATGGTTTTTGTGCCTGTGGCCTATCCTCTTCCTTCCGCTTCAATAGACCAGAGAAAAACTCTATCACTCATGGAATCTCTTTATCTCGCGAAACTCGAATGTTGCCTGGAAGTAGACTATTTGGGAAAGCATTCGCCAGTAGTTCATTGACAGAAACCACCTTGTTGTACTCATATTGTGGCTGAAGCACTTCTTTGAGTGCCTCTATCAAAGTCTCCACTTGTTTGCGGGTTTCCGCATCCTTGAGAATGGTGTTGGCATATTGAAGTCGCAAAAGATCTGCAGCTGCCACCTTTGTCTCATCGGCAGTCTGCCATAACCCCTCAAACAATCCCATAGCTCGCATTTTATTAGCCTTCTCATCATAACAGAGCTTCACATTTGTAGCATTTGCCGGAAGTGGATCAATCGTAGTACCAGATTTGATGGCACCAGTTTGAGACAATGCCTTTAAGAGTGACTCAAGCTTTGGAATGTCAGCAGAAGAGGCAACAGTATACTCCTGCAGAATACGACGCCCAAAACCACCGACCACCTCCTTGAGATTTGTGAGCTCCATGGAAGTTTGATCGCGAATTTTATCAAGCTCTGCCGCAATGTTGCGAAGCTCTTCACTCGTCATTTTTTCATCCTTCATAGCTTCCTCAAGTCGAGTTCGGAGTGAAGGTTGAGGGTTTTGCGCAAGCTTAGCTGGGTCAAATCATCCAGTTGATGAATCATTACTTCTTGTTTGTGATTCGTTTGTCATAAGAAAAAATAAGTACGCGTTCATACTAGTACAATTATTTTTTTATGTCAAAGATTCGAATTTTGATCACCTCTGGTAGCTCTTGAATTTTGAAGTTTTTGCTCTATACTCGAGAAACTTTAGATCCGCACCTTGCAAGTGCCTAATCTTTTATAATATGAGACATATTCCATCTTTTCAACTCCTTACATTTTATAAGTTTGTCGATATTCCTGAGCCCGAAGCCCATAGGCTCGTGGAGGAACAATGGCAGTTTGCGAACGATATCGGCCTCAAAGGTCGAGTATACATAGGTACGGAGTGAATTTCTGCCACAGTCACAGGAAATGCAGGGCAACTTTGGTCATACCGTCAGTATCTCGATTCGGTGTCATTTTTTCGCAACATTCCAGACATTGACTCCAAGGCAAGCGTAGTAGATGGTCATAAATTTGAGAAAATGGTGGTAAAGTACCGGGACGAAATTGTCACTCTGGGAGAAAAAGTTACCGCGCTTGAAGTAAAAAAATTCCGCAAAGAACTCTCCCCCGAAGCGTTCAAAAAAATTCTAGACGAAGGAAATACCGATGAGTATCTCATACTAGATATGCGCAATGACTACGAATATCGTCTTTGACATTTCAAGGGTGCCATCCCGTCTGGAACGGTCAATTTTCGGGAAGTTCCGAAACTTTTGGAAAGATATCGAAATGTTGCCAAAAATAAGAAGATCATCTGGTACTGCACGGGATGAATCCGTTGTGAAAAAGCCGCTGTTCTCATGAATAAAGCTGGGATTGACGAAGTTTATGCGATTGAAGGAGGTGTGGTGAAATATACAAATACTTTCAATGACGGGAATTGGGTAGGAAATCTCTACACCTTTGATGGTCGTGTTTCCACAAAAATCGGAGATGAACAAACTCACACTACTATCGGAGAATGTCTTTACAGCGGAAAACCTACCAATAACTGTGAAAATTGTAGATATGCGGGTTGCAATGCGCGACTCATTGCAGAACACAAGGAGTTTGTTCGGCATGGATGATTTTGCTCACTCGAGTGTTTTGAAAACTGACAAAAAGATGGCCTAGTAAAAGTGGTAGATTGGGATAATTTTAACTACAAAAAAGTAGTTCGTGAAGCCAAGCAGAGTGGTGGTGAGTGAGCCAATGAAATCATGCTTGGTCTCAAAAATCACATGATACATCAATATGGAAAAGTGGTTTTTAATAAGAGTCACTCACAAAAAGAATCCGCAATTATTATGGATTAACTGATTTTGAAGCGCAAAGGTGCGAGTGTGTCTTTTTTTTGCTGTAGTAATACCACCGGAATTCCTTCAAAATTTCAGAATACTCGATCCCCAGAAAAGTTTCCACGCCGTGGAATGGGATTACCATAGAAAATATCGGTATACTCTTCCTCGGTAAGATCAAGTTGTCCGATGTGAGGAAACATGATATGGTAAGGGATTTCTCGTATTCCTATTTTTTCGCCTGGATGTAGTTCCAGGTATTCAAATGCTTGTTTTTCGATGGACCAATCGGAGATTCATGTTCGTCGAAGATTCGTCACTACCCCGCCACCATTCAAAGCTGATCCAATATCACGGGCCAAGCTCCGGACGTAACCTCAAGACGAAATATGTACTCGAAGTTGTATTTTTGGGAACTCGTAATCAAGTAACTCGAGCGCATGGACGGTAATTTCTCGACTTGGCAGGGCTATTTCAACCCCCCTTCTCGCTTCTCGATATGATCTTTTACCCTCAAGAGATATGGCGGAATATTTTGGTGGAATTTGTTCGATAGTTCCACGAAATTTTTGAAGCACTTCTCAAATTGACTCGATGCCAGGGGGAGACACAAAAATTTGATGCTCACTCGGTAGAGAAAAAGTAGGCGTGCCAAGATCCAATGAATCGCTTATGCGAGAAATATCGAAAGTGAACTCATACCACTTCGACTGACTATCAAGCATCGAAAGAAGTTTGGTTGAACCATGAGTAGCCACGATCAAAAGCCCACTGGCAAGCGGATCGAGCGTGCCAGTGTGTCCGGCTTTATCCGTGGAAAAATATCGTCGAAGTTGTCCGAGGACCTGATTACTAGAAGGTCCTATCGGTTTATCTACCAAATAGAACATGATAACATTAAGGAAGCTCTGGATAGGTCCAAGTTTTTGGAGTATCAAAAAACCGAGGCTTGGTAGTAAATCCAATGTCTTCGGCAAGCTTTATACGAAAACCTTGCACGGTTCCATCGTATTGACGCTGTCAGATAGAAAATTGATCAAACACATGAAGCGCTCCAAGAGTAAGCCATACTCTCCCGACAATCCCCTCTTTTTTTATAAAATGACTTGATCCTCAGGAAGAACATGTATAAAAGCAGTCCCGAGAATCAGCTGATGCATTTCGGTTATCACCCATAATAAAGTACTCTCCGGTAGGTATTTCAAATTCTGTGGTGGGATCTGATTTTCCAGGATACGTCTTCCCGAGATTTTTTTCACTGAGATAGTCTTCATTGAGTTGTACATATGATGAAGAGGCGTCTTTTTGTATATACACATACCCGTTTTCAATTTTGAGCTTTTCACCCGGCAGCCCAATAATTCGCTTTATATAAAACTGTCTTCCGTTATCGGCGTGTGGCTCTATCACCACCACATCACCTCGTTTTGGCTCTCCAAATTTCAAACCAAGATC
>JBEICN010000061.1:0-3616 GCA_040383945.1 Candidatus Peribacteria bacterium
GGACGGACAAATACTTTCGAATCATCTGAGCGTCAAAACGACGCTGGACATTCTCAAATCCCTTGCGAAAGGGCAGGATGAACCGATTAAGGAACTCTACGAAATTTTCAACGAAGAAACCGCAGACGGAAAGAAGATGGACGCGTATTCCAGTTTGCTCTGAGACGCGATAGAATCCATTATGAGCGTCAAGGACGAAGGCGACGTCGAGAGCCTCTTCCGCATTGGCGGAACCACGGCGCTTGCGAATTCCATACAAGGATTGAAAGATTTCGAGCTTATTACTTTTGTCATTATCAAATAACTATGGAATTCAGGCTCCCGAAACAGTCCGAGGTAAACAAATTCATTCCCAAGAATTCGTTTTTTTCGAAGGCGGTTTTGAGTACCCGAATCAAAGACGAATTCACAGACAGTATCCAACGGATAACCTGGCGCTATAAAATCGCAGAAAGCACCGTCGGAATTCAAAAAACGGCCAACGTCGAAGAATTCCAAATCTTCGAACTGGAATTGAAAGAACAGTCCATTCCCCAAAACGTCCTGAAAGTCATCGATAAGCTTATCCCATACCCGATACTCTACGTATTCACCTATGGCGAGAACTTCGCCTACGGTATCACTATCAAAGACGATCCCAGCAGGAAATACTATTTCTCCGAGTGGAACGAGCCCATCGACTTTGATTTCCACGCTCCGAATATCGAGATGACTTATCAGAACTGCATCAAGCGATTCATCCGGCGGACAGGTACCGAAGAAAAGGATTTTGACTCTATCGTAGAGACGGACCGGAGGATAGAAAAACTCCAAACGGAAATCCAGACGCTCAAAAATAAAATCCGCTCCGAAATACAATTCAATAAAAAAGTGGAACTCAATAAAATCCTTCAAGCAAGAACCGAAGAACTCCAAACGCTCAATCCGAATCTCATTATTTCATCATAATCACCACCATGCAAAAGCTTACCATGCAAACTCCCGATATCACAGCAGAAAACATCGAAGCCATTTCCCGGCTCTTCCCGAGCGTTGTCACCGAAAAGGAAGATGCGGATGGAAATATCGCCCCAGCGGTTGATTTTGACCTCCTCAAGCAACTCCTGTCTAAAAGTCTCGTCGAAGATGCGGACGAGCGTTATCGGCTCGATTGGCCGGGGAAAAAGGCAAGCATTCTCAAGGCGAATACTCCGATAGAAAAAACGCTCCGACCCGCCCGCGACGAAAGCGTGAATTTCGATACGACCGAGAATCTCTATATCGAGGGGGATAATTTTGAGGTACTCAAGGTTTTGCAGGAGTCGTATTTGGGGAAGGTGAAAATGATTTATATCGATCCGCCGTACAATACGGGGAAAGATTTCGTGTATCGGGATAATTTCAAGGTTGGAAAGGAAGAATACGAAGAAGGATTGGAAATTATGGATGAAGAAGGGGGGAAGCTTGTAAGAAATACCGATACGAACGGAAGGTTTCACAGCGATTGGCTATCGATGATATACGAGAGGCTTTTGGTAGCGAGGGATTTACTCAGAGATGATGGAGTAATCTTTATGAGTATTGACGATAACGAAGTGCATAATTTGAGGAAGATTGCAGATGAGGTGTTTGGGGAGGAGAACTTCATTGAACAATTTAATTGGATTAAGACGGAGACCCCTCCTAATCTGTCAAAGAAAAGCAAAAAGATGATTGAGTACATTCTGTGTTACCAGAAAGAGCAAAATGATGCCAAGTTTAAAGGCATAAAAAGTCAAAGCAATAGCTCCAATTGACTATTAAATCAAACCAATAAGGCTTGAGTTTTGAAATTTCCTGCCAATTTTGTAACCACTTCTATCAAAGATACTGTACTTCCTCCGGGCTCTTACAATACCGATAGTTACGAAGTCGAATTACTCGATAGTGTTAGTATCGCATGAGGAGTATTTTGCAATGAATTTAGGCTTCAGGCTAAATTCAAATGGACGCAATCTAAACTTGATGAAGAGGTATCAAGGGGGACGAAAATATCAATCCCCAGAATTAAATTTAGCCCAGCATATGACAAAGTGGATTATGAAGAAGCTGCGCCTCCGAATCTGATTAACTCAAAATGCTGAGTATGAACTAATGAAAATGCTGGAACTGCTCTAGAAGAACTGATGGGGATAAAGGTTTTTGATTTTCCCAAACCAGTAAGTCTAGTGGCCTACTTAGTGGGTTTTTCTATCGATGAAGGGGATATTGTGTTAGACTTCTTTTCTTGATCTGCAACTACGGCAGAGTCAGTCATGGGATATTTTGAACATAAAATAAAATTTATTTGCATTCAAATCCCAGAAATCCTCGATGAAAAATTAGCAAAATCTGATGCTGAAAGGCAAATTACTCGAAATGCCATCCAGTTACTAAAGTCATTATGAAAGCCTGAAAATATTTGCGAACTTTGAAAGGAGCGCATTCGCCGTGCCGGAAAGAAGATCTTCGAAGAAAACAAGGACAAAGAATGAATCGACCAACTCGACATAGGATTCCGAGTCCTCAAGCTCGATTCCAGCAATATGAAGGATGTCTACTACCACCCGACCCAAATCACCCAGGCAGGACTTTTCGAACTTACCAGCAATATCAAAGACGACAGAACAAGCGAGGATTTGCTCACACAGGTCATACTGAATCTCGGTCTGACGCTCGATTTGGCCATTGAAAAGAAAACTGTTGCTGGCCACGAGGTATTCTTCGTTGCGGGTAATTCGCTCGTGGCGTGCTTTGATGAGAACGTGGATTTTTCCATCGTGGACGAACTTGCCAAATCCGAACCGCTCAAGGTGGTTTTCCGGGATAGTAGCTTCCGTACTGATGCCGACCGTATCAACTTCGAAACCCGATTCAAAAAACTCAGTCCTGAGAGTGATGTGAGAGTGATATAGTCCCAAATATTTTTGAAAAATCGCTAATTTCCATGTACTATGAGTCCTATGACCGAACAAGATCTTCTCGAACTCATTGCTAAAAATAGAAAAACGGAATCCGAAGTCCTCGAATTCAAGGAATGGAAAGATTCCATCCCTTTTGCCAATGGTGGAAAGGATGACGCTGACAAAAAGAAATGTGTCTATGGTTACTGTGTTGGTATCGGGAACGAATGAGGAGGGAAGCTCCTTATCGGGGTTAGGAATGACGGTACAATCGTGGGTACGAACGCTTTTCTGAAATCTGATGCAAAGTCTTGGATATACAATAAAACCGGGCAAAAAATAGATATCGAAGAAATTTACACTGCTACCGGAAAAGTTATCGTTGTCTCGATTCCAGGGCGATCAAGGGGAAGATATTTCACATTCAACGATGCTCCGCTGATGCGTGTAGACGATCAGCTACTTCCATTGGATCAAGCTACCCAAAAGCGCATCCTCCTTGAAACTGAACCAGATTGGTCTGGTCTGCCTTGCTTTTGAACCACTTTGGATAACTTGGATGAACGTGCGGTAATATTCGCGAAAAATAAAAAAGCCGACGTATCGAAAGACGAATCCTACCGGACTATGCCGACGAAAATGTTTCTCAATCGGCTCTCCCTTTTGACCGAAGATGGAATCCCGAACACCACCTGCATACTGTTTCTCGGCAAGCA
>JBEICN010000062.1:0-3021 GCA_040383945.1 Candidatus Peribacteria bacterium
ACGGGCATAATTCTATCAATAGCACTTTTTGTATCGGTACCGTAACCGCCTTTTTGATAGCTTTCAAGAGAACGCAGTATGACGCCGAGCTCCGAAAGTTGAGATTCTTCGAGTAAAATATGTTGTGGGTTGCGTTTTTGGGCCGCTACGGCATTCAAATACTGATGATTAAACGAAGATATTCCAAGAGGAACCATAATGACCCGAAGCCCAAACACATCACACTCTGCAAGAGTAGTAGCAGCAGCGCGGACCAGTGCCACATCCGCTCGGGCGTAGGCCTCAGCAAGTTCCTCATGAAAAAACCACTTTTTTACATGAACATTTGGATGCTCAAGAAATTGCTCGTAAAAATGTTCGTTGAGCGTACCCAGCGCTACAGTAAAATGAATATTTGGAAAATCTTTCAAGCATCCCAAAAGATTTTTAAATATCATCGTAGATCCCAATCATCAACACTGCACTACTACCCTACTAGAATAACTCTCTGAAATTCGCTTCCACGGGTGCTCGGAAATGTATTCTGTAAATATAGGGTCTATCCACTGACCCACGCATTCTGTGGGGACATCACCAAAAAATTCGCCCGCACTTTCAAATCCAAGAAACACTCGTTTTGCGAGTCTTCCCAAGATTCGATTTGTAATCCCTGGCACAGTGTCGGACTCATGGACATACATGGGAATTCTCATGATCCAAGCACAAATACCCACGGGCAATGCCACCCCTCACCCCTTGCAAAAAATTACCGTCGGCTGGATACTTTTTAAGGCTCGGAATGACTGTAAGAGTGCCACTACAAAAAAGTATGGCTGAAGTAGATTTCTCAAAGAAAATTGCCTGCGAAATTTGATGCCTTGAATTGGATAAAATTCGATCCCGTGTTCTTTTGCTTTATCTTGGTCCATTCCATTGATTTCACCAATCCAAACGCACTCGGCTGCACGGGTCAGCTTGAGTTGTTCGTGAAGTATTATAATGGGAAGTATATGTCAGCCTGAGCCACCTCCGATACACGCGATTTTAGACATGCAGTAATGAATATTGTCCTGATATATTACGCGTGATAGTACCGTAAATCTCCATTTTTCCAAGTTCTATCTGTATTTCCCGAGAAGCAACGCCAAGAGATTTTTCCATCTCTTCCAGAGTTAGTGTTTTCCCATCAAGGATAATTAAGATATTTTTCTCAAGAGCATTTTTGGGCGCTATATCGGTAAGGCACGCTTTCGTTCATCAAATAGCAAAAAGTCCGTATTCCTCCAAAATGTCATTGGGAGAGAGGAGGAGTTTGGCGGAAGCATTTTGAATCAATCGATTGCAACCAAGAGAATTCCTTCGAGAGACATCTGAAGGCACGGCAAATACATCCTTCCCCATTTCCAAAGCGAGCTGTGCGGTGATGAGCGAGCCGGATTTTTCTTTTGCTTCCACCACAATAACTCATCGGGATAGCCCCGCGATAAGTTCATTACGCTGTGGAAAAGTATATGGAGCTGCTACCATGCCTATGGGGAAATGAGACATAATCGCACCTCCGGATGTTACCACTTTTTCAAAAAGATGCCGGTGAGATTTGGGATATGGCTGATCGATTCCGCTCCCGAATACGACGAGAGTATGTCCCCCAACTCATATAGCGGATTCGTGAGCGAGCGCGTCGATCCCAAGAGCGCCACCAGAAACGATGGTAATGCCAGCTTGAACCAACTTTGGAACGAAGCTTTTGACGATCTGTTCTCCGTACGGGGTGGATTCCCTTGAGCCAACCATAGCCATTTTTATGCCGGCAGCTTCTAGATGTCCTTGTACATATATGAGAAATGGCGTATTTGGTATATCATGCAGTTCTTTTGGGAATCTTGCATCAGAGTGAAGTAAGATATCTATACCCATGGGACCAATTCGCTCTTGAAAATCAAGATATGATTCCTGCAAAAACGCGGAGTGAATCCTTGCTTTTCGTTCATTCGTGATGGAAATACTGTGAAATATATCATGCAGCATCTCAGAAGAAACCCTTCATGACGAATGGTCTAGATCTTGCTTATATGATTGTCGCGTTGAGATATGAAACAGGTCATTATGAGAAAAACCCAGTGCGTGCAAATATGCCCAGATAGTTACCATAAGTGAAAAGCGGTTTGAAGTGCCATGCCTATTTGTTCGGGTTGACTCAAGATCAGTTGTGATCCATACGAAGTAGTTATTGGACCGTCGAGAAGCTTCGTTGAAAAACTCGATTCACGAGAAATTTGCCATTCGGCAGGATGTATCAAAGAAATCTGAACCACCTGAAACTCTGAAAAGTGTTCAGTAAGAATGGACTCGGTAAGGTATTCTCCAAACAATATGATTCCTTTTTGCTCCTTTTTTGCAGCTATTTGGGCAAAAACATCTTGGTACTTCTTTTGAGAAATCTCTTTTGTGGTTGCGTATAATATCTTTTTAAGATATCAAAAAAAGTGGTGAAGTTCCTGTGAATCTTTGGGAAATGGATATTCCAGTACCCCATCTGGAGACACTCCTTCGCCGACCAATAGCATGCTTCCTTGAAGTTCGTGCGCCCAAACAGACTCACACAGCAACATTACCGCCTCTGAAAGAATATCAAATTTGGTAAGCTCCCGAGTTCCAAATCTCCAGCTCGGATCTATGCAAAACACCATACAGGCTTCATAGGATTTTTCTTGAGTATATTCACGCACAATAAGACGATTTTCCTCAAAATTAGATTTTCTATAATCAATCCGAGAGCTTTCCTCTCCTATAATATATGGACGAAGCTCATGAAAATCCCCAGAATTGGCACGTATACGTGAAACATAATTCCCAGAATATCGAGATTGCAAATGCGTACTTCTAAAACAGAAATCGAGCAAACTATGATGCATATTCATATTCCACAGGAGTGCTGTTAAGAATTTCTTGAATAGAAGTTTCAATCGTATCCCCCTGGGATGCAGCTGCGAAAGTGAGTCGGATTCTATGAGTAATTACAAACGGAAGAAGGTATTGTAT
>JBEICN010000063.1:0-2701 GCA_040383945.1 Candidatus Peribacteria bacterium
CAGCATTCACACCTTCTGGAAGTATGACAATATTTTCATTATCATCAATAGTCGCTTTCGGTGCCTCTGGAGATTTGTACCGTGGCTCCACCTTGATAGATTTGATCACGACCGACCCCTTTTCGGCGATAATCGTCAAAATAGCATCTTCTGTTGTTACCTCAAGCACATTCGTTCCAGGATTCAATATCGGCTCAAGCAGTTTTGTGTTAATCGTAACCACACTGCCAGTGATGAGAAATGCTTCGGCTGGTAAGATTTTTCCATTGGAGGCATTGACCGCAGTTTCGATTGCTCCCAACGATATTCCTGTTGGAATAATAATATTTCCTGTAACCGTATCAATTCGAGCACCTGCTGGAAGCTCTGATTTGTCAATTGACACCAGACGTCGAGCTACCACGGTCGCATCTTTTTGAACGGTCACTGACTTTGGAAAAAATGGTTCGCGTCCAGCCTGAAATGTGGCATCAAGCACACTTTTCGGAGCCATGATGGGAATAGGAAATGAGGCAGGATTATTTCAGAAGTTATCGATGCCCATTTTTGCACTCTTGGTTGATGAAGGGGTATCATACACACCCTTTGCTGCAATATAGTCAGAAGCAGTAACAGCATAACTTCCGTTCCCCATTGACTGCATATATGCCGGCTGCACGGTCGCAATCGGTGGTCGTGATTCTATCAATGCATCATGTTTCGGTGCTGGCTTAGAACGCTGAACATGTGAAGATTTTACATTTCCTACTCCATCAAAATTCACATTTCCAGATATATTGAACATAAATCCATGAGAGGATTTGCCCATACTTCAGACTGGATCGCTTACATATCACTGCACGCTTGCATTGAGTCCATTCACAAATCGTTGTGTATAGCCTAGAGTAAGTCGATGTTCTGTACTTGAAGTTGCCAAGCTCGCATCAATTCGTGATTTTTCGTCAATCAGGTGCTGAACGGCAACTTTTCCAGTAATGGAAGTTTTTGCTGGAGTAGGCACCGTGAGATCCAATTTGAGAGACTCCGCACCCACACCAAAACTCATAGTGGTAGAATCATTGATTTTGTAGCCAAAAGTTCCCTCAATACCAGTTTTTTTCATTCCCGCTACGCGCATTTCTTTTGTGAAAAGCTCATACAACTTCGGTGTTTCCATAGTATATTCCTCATCTCCGTAAGAAACACTGTCAGAGGTACTTTGATATAGCGATGCTTTCCCAAATTTTATTCTACTGTCAAGATCAGTATTCACCCAAGTCCAAGTTGCAGCACTGGTAACCTGCTTAAACCAACCCGTCTTAGATTGCGTATCAAATTGATGTTCCAGTTTATTGTGAAGCTCATCATGTGTCAGCACCCAATAATTATTTTGAGCAGACTTAAATCCGAGACTTGTCAGTAATTCTCGATGTTTGGCTCCAGCTCCAAGCTTAACCACCACTGCTCCATTTGAAAAAATTTCTTTTCCAATTTCCCCCTCAACGATAGGCCCAGTATTACGGAACTCGATTCCCCCTCGCACCACCGTACCGTCATCGGTCACCACGTCTACTTTTGATATAGACTGTACCGATCGTTCAAAAGCAGCTTTTTGATTCATGGAATTTTTGGAAGCATCCATAGGACCACTGAGCTCTGCGTTAACCGCTCACTTGGTCATACTCATTTGCTTGTCAGTTTCTGCCTTGACCGGAGAGCCTGCAAGTGCTGCGGCAATTGCAAGAGAGGCTGCTGCAACAGATTTTTTAAAATTTGACATGGGGTAAAAAAGAAAGTATTTACTATATATAGGCAAAAAATTGTATAAGTCAAAAGCTATTAGAAACTAGCTTAAGCCTATACTCATGAAATAGCGGTGTGGAAAAATTCATACTGTTTATTTTTGAGTTGTCCAACTCTCATGAGTACACCACAAATTGAGTATAAAATCAAAAAATGATACCCTTCTTGTATGAGGAGTTGGATCAGTGTGGTGAGGCATAGTTTTTCAAAATACCAACCGAGTATTTCTAGGACTTGCCTATTTTGCATATTCCCTATAATACAGCTTGATTATTTTTTGAATTGTACTCATGGCAAACATTGACCACGCACCGAGCAAACATATGCTCAATCTCCTCCATGTTCTTCCGGCTTTTTCTGACAAAGATACACTCCGGATTAACACTATCGTCGAATTAAATTCAATGACCATCAACAAATACGAGCTCATCACGGAATCTGGTCAACTCAAGCTAGACCGTGTAGGATTTTCATCGCTCGCCTATCCTTTTGCCTACGGAGCCATTCCTCGTACTTGGGATGAGGATGGAGACCCACTTGATGTTGAAATCGTAGGAGTCACAGAACCTCTCGTGCCCGGATGCCTTGCAGAAATACGAGTTATCGGAATTATGAAATTCGATGATGGAGGTGAAGTAGATGACAAGGTTATTGGAGTACTCGCAGACGACAAGCGCATGGATCACATAACAAGCTATGAGCAACTTGGGGCTCACTGGCTCAAAGAAACTCAATACTATTGGGAGCATTATAAGGATCTCAAGAAACCCGGAACTTGCAAGGTGAATGGATTTTTCGACGCAGCGGAAGCGGTAAAAATCATCGAATCTTGTGAAATCCGATACATGAAAGAATACGCTCCAAAACTCGAACAAGCCTAATTCATGGAATTTCTCATCACCACAGCCCCTGGACTCGA
>JBEICN010000064.1:0-2625 GCA_040383945.1 Candidatus Peribacteria bacterium
ATATTGACAATGAGACCTAGGCTGACAATTTTTAGGCGTTTTTTGACCTGTCATATGGCTGCGAGAATATTGAAATTGATTTGCAAAAGAAAGTTAAACATAAGAAATCCCACACTGTAGAGTAGCACATACCCCGATTCTTTGAATTTTTCTCCAAAAAAGAAAATCCCACTTCCTGAGGCGTAGAGTATTGATATACCTATGCATACCAAGGAGCTGAGGGCGAAAATTCTAGAGAATGTGCTCGTTATGGTGACAATTTCTTTTGTTCTTCCCGCTCAAAAGTATGATGAGACTACTGGAAATATAAGTCAGATAATAGGCGAGAGCACCAAAAAAGGTATACCAATGAGGCTCAGATAATTGGAATAAATTCCCACCTCGGCAGTGCCTCACATGAGCAATAATATTTGAATATCAATTTGAGAAAGTAATAGGCTTACATTGCTTGCGAGCAATGCCCATAAGCTGTAATGAAAAAGTTCTTTGAAATCTGATTTTGAAAACACGAATTTTGATTTCTTGAACAGATCACGCAAATACATTTTCCAGGCGAGTATCGATCCTATGATTGAAGAAAAAATTATTCCATAATTCCATGCCATGACATAGTCGCTCACTTCTCAGTTTCCGATATGAAAAATTTGATAGGCGAATCCAAGAGAGGTGAGCATCCGAAGCACATCGATACCTTTACAAAATTTGGTATCTTGATATACAAAAAATACATTCGATTGATAGTGTTGAATGTTTGAAAAAAAGAGATATACACAAAAATATTTGAGGATAATGGCAGCCTGCACATCTCAAAAATATACCCCCCCAAGCCAATTTGCCGAGAGCCAGAGCAGGGTGCTAAAAAACAAGCCTGTGAGTATCATCGAGACACCCGCATATACAAAAAAAGCCTTCGCTTTTTTGTAGTTTTCTTGAGCAATAAATTTTGGAACGAAATGATTGAGACTCTCCACCATTCCAAAGTCATTGAAACTGCTTACAAGAATAATAAAACTTAAAACTCCATAGAGCATACCTACTTCAGAAACACTTAAATCGTGCGATACGATGATTTTTATAGCGTACCCGATCGGTCATGACAGAAACGCAAAAAAATAGAGCCAGGAACCCCGATTGACAAATTTTTGTGTAAGATTTTCTTGTAGGTGTACCATGCTATTTTTGATATTTTCCAGGTGTTTCATCTCGTACGATGTTTCCTCAATTGAACTCCAGTACTCGCTTATTCATCCTGTTTACGAGCAGGCTGTCATGAGTGGATACTATAATGGTTTTTCACTCTTGGTGGAGACGCTCAAAAATTGCCATGATTTCCCATGCATTGTCTGGGTCAAGATTTCCAGTGGGCTCATCACCTATAATAATATCTGGATTGTGTATCAACGCTCTCGCGATTCATATTCGCTGCGCTTCTCCGCCCGATAATGTCTGAACGAGAGCCTCTTTTTTTGACAAAAGACCTACTTCCGTGAGAACTTCTGGAAGACGCTTTTGTATCACACTATCAGGATAGCCTGAAACTTCCATTGCAAAAACCACATTTTCTTTTACTGTTTTTGTTTCCAAGAGCTTGAAATCTTGGAATACGACTCAGATTTTTCTACGATATTGAGAAAGTTCTCGAGACTTGAGTTGGTACAGATCCCTCCCTTCGTCATCAAGGATAGTTCCTGAGGTTGGCTCAAGCTCTCCTACGAGTGTTCGTATAAAACTTGTTTTACCACTTCCAGAAGGACCAATGAGGAAGATAAATTCTCATGGTTTGATTTCGGTATTGAGCTCAGAAAGTATTTTACGACTTCCATATCGAAGTTCTACTTGTTGTAATTTCATGACCTCGATTGTATGATTCATTGCCGTAATGGCAATTTTGAGTATGGTATTCATGATAAAATATATATCCAATTACTCAAGCGGCTTGATTTCAGGGGGATTCTTTATATTATTCGCTTATGTACATCAATCCAGAACTCTATATTTTTGAAGGCCTTACTTCAGATGAGGTAAATTACTTCGCTCTCATGTGCGAACCCATTGACTATGATTCTGGTGATATCATTATGACAGAAGGAAGTAAATCCGATGGTCGAGCTTTTTTTATTGAGTCCGGGGAGGTAGAGGTTTTGAGAAATGGAAAAGTCGTAGCTAAGCTTACGGTGTGAGATATTTTTGGCGAAATTGCTCTTATTACAAATGATCCACGAAGTGCAACGATTCGTGCAAAAACTGACCTAATGATACTAGCACTTCATCGTGATGATTTTTTGATGCTTACAAAAAAATCAGGGCGATTTCCTCAAATTCAAAAGGAGATTTATCGAAGAATCCGAGAGAATTTTTCGAATTAGTGGCTGCCAATTTTCTGTAATTCAAAACTCGCTCGCATATTTGATAGTATAGAAAGGTGATGTAGGATCTCAATTACATATAAATTTCCCTTTCTCAAAAAACACTATAAACTTCTACAAGTATGTATCATACTCCACTATATCTACTCCTTCCCTCATGAAACCCACCAAAAACCACCCACAGAGTCATCACCACACTCCCAACAACATCACAGAGACTCCCATCCCAAATACCACACCCACACCCACCCCCACATCC
>JBEICN010000065.1:0-2563 GCA_040383945.1 Candidatus Peribacteria bacterium
CGGTGGGGTTATTTTTATTGATATGCGGGACCGTTATGGTATTACGCAGACGGTCTACGATCCAGCAGAAGGAGCTACTCCGGAGGCTATAATGCTTGCCGAGACATATCGGTCAGAATTTGTAGTCAAGATTACCTGACTTGTGCGAGTACGCCCAAATGGTCAAGATAATGATAAACTTATTACAGGAGGTATTGAAGTGGTCGTTCAAAGTGCGCAAATTATTTCTGAATCAAAGTTGCCTCCATTTGAAATTGATGAACATTCACATGCAAATGAGGAAATCCGACTTAAGCACCGATATCTCGATCTTCGGCGAAAACCTGTCTTGGAGACGATCGAATTCCGGGCGCGAATGAACCGATTTACTCGGGACTGGTTTAGTGACCGAGGATTTCTTGAGGTGCAGACTCCGATTTTTACAGCTTCTTCTCCGGAAGGGGCTCGAGACTATTTGATTCCTTCCCGACTCCATCACGGCAAATTCTACGCCCTTCCCCAAGCGCCACAGCAGTACAAACAATTGCTCATGGTCGGAGGAGTTGATAAGTATTTCCAAATCGCTCCGTGTTTCCGAGACGAAGATCCACGGGCGGATCGACATTCTTGTGAGTTTTACCAGATTGACTGCGAGATGAGCTTTGTGGAGCAAGAAGATATTTTCGCGGTAGCGGAGCCATTTGCTCGTGACCTGATCGCGACCATGGTACCCCATAAGCGTCTCAAATCTCAGGTATTCCCTCGATATACGCACAGCGAGGCTCTCGATACTTTTGGTTCTGACAAGCCGGATGTGCGTTTTGATATGCATTTTGAGAATATGAGCGAAGCGTTCGTTGGTTCTGGATTCTCCGTATTCGCTCAAGCGGTAGCGGATGGTGGAGTGGTGAAAGCGATGAAGTATGAAGGATCAACGGGGAAGGGTATCATGAGCCGATCCGAAATCGATGCCATGACCGCCGTAGCCCAAGCAGAAGGCGCTAAGGGGCTTGCCTATATCATCTACGAAGCTGAAGGGCCGCGTTCTCCTATTCTCAAATTCTTCAGCGGAAACGAACTCGCAGCTCTCGAAGCAAAATTTGCGCCGAAACCCGGAGATATGATTTTCTTTGGAGCGGGAGAGAGAAAACTCGTGAACAAGGTTCTTGGAAAGGTACGACTCGCGATGCGAGACACCTTTGATCTCGTTGATAAGAACGAAATCGCCTTCGCGTGGGTCACAGATTTCCCGATGTACGAACTCAAGGACGACGGAAGCTACGATTTTGAGCACAACCCATTCTCTATGCCACATGGGGGAGTTGACGCATTCAAGGAAGGAGTAGATCCTCTCTCGATTTATGGTTGCCAGTATGACCTTGCTTGTAACGGGTACGAAGTGCTTTCTGGTTCTGTGCGAAATCACAATATTGGAGCGCTCGTCAAGGCATTTGAAATTGTCGGAAAGGGCGAGGAGGAGGTGAAGGCAAAATTTGGGGCGGTGTACAATGCGTTCCAATACGGAGTACCTCCACATGGAGGATTTGCGTTTGGATTTGATCGACTTCTTATGATTCTCAAGGATGAGACAAATATTCGAGAAATCTACGCGTTCCCGAAGTCTGGAAAGGCTGAGGATACGATGATGGAAGCTCCTACTACGATTGATGAGAAGCAGTTACGGGAGTTGCATATTCGGGTGAGGGAGCATAAGGATAAGTAGCGGAGTGTTGGTTTGGGGAATGCTAGGTGGTGAGGGGGGATTTTTTGTTTGTAAATTCACTAAGGTATTACCGTTATATCTTGTAATTATTTTTTCGTAAAATTTTCTTTTTCTTACTCGAGATTGGAGTAAGATAAATTCAGAATAATATGAAACTTAATATCCTATATTTTGGAAATGAAATAGTAAAAGCAGTTGATATCGACCTGTTCCAATAAAATCAGACACATGAGTTTCTACTTATGTGTCTTTTTGTATAATGGATACCATATAAAACTTGACCCGTCCACATAATGATGGAACCCTATTCTGGATATAAAGACGATATGATAACTAATTCTTTATTTTCACGTAGTGTAAATATTCAATCACTTTTTCTTGTTTGTGATTTCTATTTTCCGTCTTAGCAGCCTTAAATCTTTGATATTCTTTTTGAAAAACGCCATATTCACCACGTTGACTCATAATATCTCGAATATCATCGATACTCATCAATCCTTCATCGTTGTAGGAAAGAAATATATACTTTGCATCTATATTGTTCACAAGTTCGGTGTAAGCTTTTTTTACATTTGTTCGACTACAATAATCAGATCTTTGTTCACGACAATCTCGCATTCCAGTCTTCCCCTTGATTTCTGGACTATCATATCGAGCAATAGTTTCAAGAATATGATAATTACTACTATATTGACGATGATTATATGGTGGATCCAGATAAACAACATCATGTTTACTATTTTTAACCAAAAGATTTATATCATCATTTGTTACAATGTGTGGGTGATCATTGAGATGATAAGTAGCAGGCTTCAGCTCAAGAGGTTTTTGTGCAGATTTTTTAAGTTTTTTCAAGAAAGC
>JBEICN010000066.1:0-2357 GCA_040383945.1 Candidatus Peribacteria bacterium
CTGTATTGAAGGAGTTTTCCATAGGCATAGTACGCATCCGTGGCAGGGTCCCGAGGATGATAGGCAAGTGCTGATTTACTCAATATATCCTCCGAAAACAAGCTTGTTACTCCATACGCTCCACTTGCGGAATGCATGTATCCACCATGATTGTCGAAGTACTGGCGGTTTGCTGTGGGATCTGGAATAACTTTGGTTTGGAGATATTGTGCCTCCAGAGCATTAGTCAAACTTGAAACATCAGCAATGCGTTTGGTATTGTATCGACTGGTCTGTATAGCCTGAGTGCTCGCATATGCAACGACCGAAAGCGTGGCCATGATAGAAATCGCAACGAGCACCTCAATAATAGTGAATCAGGCAAAGGATCTTTTGAGTAGAGGGATCATAAAAGAAGATTACACTACCATTGTAGGACAATAATCTTGCCGGGTCAACATGAAATTTTTGGATTTCTTTTGACAAAGTTCAAAAAAGTTACTACTCTCTCCGTCAAAACAGGTATACATTCCGAAACTTATATTCAAACGATCCACTTCATGACTATTAAAAATCTCGTAATCGTCGAGTCACCAGCAAAGGGAAAAACGATAGAAAAATACTTGGGCAAGGATTTCACGGTCAGAGCCTCGATGTGACATATTCGCGACCTTGAAAAAAAAGATCTTGGAATAGATATCGAAAATGGATTCAAGCCCACATATATTATTTCTGAAGACAAAAAGAAAACGGTGAACGAACTCAAGAAACTCGCTAAAGAAGCAGATCGAGTGGTTATAGCGACGGATCCGGATCGTGAAGGAGAGGCTATCGGGTGGCACTTATGTGAGGCGCTGGGCCTTGATAGTCACAAAACTGCGAGAGTCACCTACTATGAGATTACAAAAGATGCGATTACCAAGGCATTTCAAAATCCAGGAAAAATTGATCACGATCTCGTAAACGCCCAACAATCTCGCAGAATTCTCGATAGACTTGTGGGTTTTAAGGTGAGCCCAGTGCTTTGGCAAAAGATTAAGACGGGGCTTTCAGCAGGTCGCGTTCAATCTATAGCAGTAAAACTTGTCGTAGAGCGTGAGCGTGAAATTCAGGCTTTCAAACCAGAAGAGTCATGGTCCATCATGGCACCCGCAGAGCATGGAGGGGTTTCTTTTGGAATCGAACTCGCAAAACTGGATGGGAAGGCGGCAAAACTTAAGACACAAAAAGATCTGGAGAAATACCTAGCTGGACTTGGGGTGGATGTGGGCACACTCGCATTTACTCAAAATAAAAAGGGTGGTTTGGTTGGGGAAGTGAAGGCTCCGCTTCATTTTGTTTTGCAAAGCGCTGAAAAGAAAGAGTATACGAGAACGCCAGGCGCACCATTTACCACTTCCACACTTCAACAAGAGGCTTCCAGAAAGCTCGGATACGGAGTATCTCAAACCATGAGCATCGCGCAGAATTTGTATCAAAATGGACATATTACCTATATGCGAACCGACTCGGTGCACCTTTCTGATTTGGCTTTGAATGCAGCAAAATCTTATATAGAATCAACATTTGGAGGTGCGTATGTGGTGGCTTGAGGTCGAAAGTTCAAGAACAAGCAGGCAAATGCTCAAGAGGCCCATGAAGCCATTCGTCCTACCTATCTGGACAAAACCCCAGATGCCATAGGATTAGAAGGACAAGAACTTCGACTCTACAAACTTATTTGGGAACGAACGATTGCTTCTCAAATGAAAGAAGCCCTCATCGAGACAACCACCTATCAGTTTTTCCCAAAAGAAGCCGATACTCATCTCTGGATATCCAAAGGGGAAGTGACGAAGTTCCCGGGCTTCATGAAGCTCTATATAGAGGGAACGGATGATGAAGAAGGTGACGAATCTCGCGCGTTACCAATTATTGAGCAGTGAGAAACCGTGCCTACCAAAATTATTCGGGGACTACAGTCCTTTACTCGTCCTCCTGCTCGATATACCGAGGCAGCTTTGATAAAGAAACTTGAGTCCGAAGAAATTGGCCGTCCCGCCACATATGCCCCAACGATATCAACTATTATTGAGCGTTGATATGTTGAAAAAATCGAAAAGAAGCTTGCTCCGACGGATATTGCTTTTACGGTCAATGATTTTCTAGAGGTACACTTCTCTGATATGATGGACTACAAATTTACGGTCAAAGTAGAAAAAGAGTTTGACGAAGTTTCCTCAGGCAAGCTCGGGTGGGTAGAGATGCTCGAGCGATTCTATGGGAAATTTGAAAAAGATTTGGCAAAGGTTGGAGACATTAAGGGAAAAGTCCAAGAAAAGGTTGGTCGCAACTGTCCAAAATGCGAACATGGAGAATTGGTGTATAAATTTGGAAAG
>JBEICN010000067.1:0-2214 GCA_040383945.1 Candidatus Peribacteria bacterium
AGTAACAATACTCAGCGTAAATTGCTTTTACCCCTTAAGTAGTATAATGTAGAAGTATAAAAAATATTATGAAAAACTTTCTCCATCGCCTCAGTGCCCAACTTTTCCTCCTTAAGGATCGCCTATTTAATACTCAAATAGGTACGCAGAGATCAGAAAAAGAACCGTTAACAAAATTTTCCATCGTTATCATACTCCTGCTTGATATCTTTCTATTCTGACTTATTGCAGATGGTATTGGCGAGCAAAGTAAAGTAGTCAAAACCCCCCAAGACTATGCGTCCTATCAATGTCGAAACACCATCGAATCTTTTCAAAAACTCGACCGGCCGGAGTTCCAAAAAACTGTAGTGGAAAACCTCTACCAAACATCTACTTTTACACGAAGCAAAGGTGGCTATAACGATTATAGCTCCTCATCCAGAATGTTTGAGGATTATGCTACACCTTCCAAAAATCTCTCGCTTGAGTGTGTGAATATTCAGGTGCTTCTCTCCAAAACAGACAGTGACCTCGCGCTTCAAGAACTCTACCGCGCGCGTTTTGAAATTATTTCAAACATGAAGAAAAACGAGGATCAATCCTCCTCGCTTCGCAATAACTACGACACCAAGCTGCTTGAAAAAATAGCCGACCAAAATCCAAACTCTACCATTGATCCCGGAACGGCAGCGAGTACCAAAAACAATCTTGAAATGCTCGCAGCCGAAAAACTCAAATTAGATCAGCAACTCACGAGCAACACTGCAGGAATCCTCAAGAACGATCAAGTGGTAGAAATTATTAAGCTTGTGGCAAATAGCGGAGAAAAAGTTATCGCAGAATATGAACGACAAGTATTTTGGTATCCGGTGAAAGTTTTTTGAATTCAGGTAGTATTTCTGATTCCCCTACTTCTTATCGTCATATACTGGTCAAATAGATCCCTCATGAGAGGTCGCCCATACCAACTGCTTATAGCTTCCCACCTTCTTGCGATTCTTGGACTATTTGTAGTGCTCAAACTTCTCGAATTCGTTTACGAAATTCTGCCAAGGAAACTCATCACTACAATCATAGACTGGCTTATTTCGATTCAACTGGTTGGTATTTGATACTATCTTGTAATTCTTCTTAGTGTTTTCGTAACCCTTGGGATCGTCTACTTCATACAACAACGTGTCAAAATTGCCGCGGAAAACCGTAAATTGGAAGTTGGCGCAAAACGAGCAGAAAAGTGACAATGCTATTCATGTGGAGCAGAACTGCTCACTGGCGCAAAACACTGTATCAGATGTGGGGCCGAGCAGTTCGTAAAGTGTAAAAGTTGTGGAAAGCAAACACCTCTCGCTGGTGAGCACTGCATGCACTGTGGAACAGAAAATCTCCAGTAAAATTCTAAGAGGTTACCAAATCTCCCCCTATTTTTGTTCAATAATTTTTTGGGGTTACTCAGATCTCCCCCTCAATACGGTACCGAGCAAGCCACTTAGATACCGATTGACGAGATACCGAGAGCACATCTGCTACTTCTTCAATAGTCTGCTTCTAAAAATGAATTCATGCAACAGTTTTGTATTCTTTTGAATCATGGAAAACGGGGGTAGATTGGTCAGATGTGATAGGGTAGTTCAGGGAATTGGTGATTCCTCTCTCCTATCCCTTTTTTTATTTCATTCCTAAAAGAGAATGATGTACACCTCATTGCTACAATGGTAACATAAGTGAATGGGTATATTGCTTGAATTTCTCAGCCTTCCCTCTATACTTGGGCCCGAATATCACTAACACACCTATACATGTTCAAACTCGTAGCATTCCTGAGAAAAAAGCCTTCAGATCTTACCATCCGCAGTATTCGCACCATCTTTTCGCTCTCTGTAGCAGCACTTCTCATTTTTGCGAACGGAAAATTTCTTCTGCCTATGCAATCTTACTATGCTGAATACGCAGTATGGGCTGTCTATGCGATTGCCGGAGCATTCATCATTCACGCTGGAGTTTTTTGAGTCATGGGAATGTGCGCATTTCAACGAAAAACCATGAAGAAAGTTCAAATGATATCTGGACTCGCGCTCATCGTACTGGGATCGGGAATCAGCTACGAAGTGCCTGTGGAGGTGGTTACCACAAATGAAACGGTACAGTTAAGTGAAGTAGCAAAAACTACCGCTTCACCAATCCGTGTTGGAGGATGGTTAATTTTTTATGGACTCTTTGCTCTTGCTGCGGGTA
>JBEICN010000068.1:0-2060 GCA_040383945.1 Candidatus Peribacteria bacterium
CGACTTTCCAAAGGACTGCCAAATGCAGTATTTATTGAATATGCAGATGAAATCACGCTCTTGTCCGCATTTCGAGGGAGAAAATAGAAATTACTCCTCTGATTGGGAGTGGATTGCAATATTTGACATGTGCATTATTTTACTAATATAGCATATATCCTATTACCTTCCCATGAGAAAAAATTATCAAGAAACGGCATCAGAGAATACTCCTCAAAACACTCTCGCTGAACCAGCAAAAAACACTCTCGCCGACCGACTTCCCGCAAGTGTAAAAAGTATCATATCGATTGCCGCCCTTGGGGTGGCAAGTGGTTGCTCTACTCAATCTCAATATCGAACTCATCCCTCTGATGCCAATCTTACGATTGTTTCGCAAGGAAATTTATATTACTCCCCACCGCGTCAACTCGGACACGGAGAATCTCCACGCACTGAAGGAAATATAAACCGTTCCGTACTTGGTGCTGGTATAGGGTATCTCACCTGTCGAATTTTGGGAGCTTCTGCAACCACCGGCATCGGATGTGCTATAGTTGGGTGATCTCTCGGGAGCCAGCTCTACGATCGAAGTGAAATGGACCGACGCGACTATCATCAACTACAAGACCAAATCGTCAAAGCGTACAAGTCAGGAACTTCTTCTGCACCAAAAATAACGGATAACAATACTCGGTATGTTTCTGTGCAACGAAAAGGAATGATTGGGAAAGTATATCATATTCGGTTCAAAGTAGAAGAAGTTAATAATCTCGGTAGGGTTTCCAGACTCTATTTTGTTCATGCCACATTAAGGTCTGGATTACAAGGCAATGCTCAGCCACTCTATATCATCGACCCCCTCCCGTTTCCGGATGAAAAAGAATTTCCATTGCGATAAATTCAGAGACCCAAAAGAAAGCTGAGTACTTGAGGAAGATGGGCAAAATTTCCAAAGCATCAAAAGCATCGCTCGACCACCGAGTCAAATCCCTCAAAGAGGCGACTTTCTAAGATAGCTGACAGGTAATGTTGTCGATCACCGTACCCGAGAGATGGGTGACTTGCAGAGATAATTTTCCACTCGGTCCAGAAAATACCACCTCAGAACCAACTACAGGAAACTCTTCTTCTTCGGATAGAATAACATAAGAAATAGGCTCCCCGATGTATTCATATGGAATACTAAACCCTTCTGCTTCGATATTGAATTCTTCGAGAATATCATCAAGAAGGACCGCGCCAACCACTTCTATAGTGGATTCATTTTTTCTTCGAATAAATATCTCCTCTTGGTCTTTTTCGTCTTTAATATCTCAGAATACTTCTTCAAGCACATCTTCCATAGTCACCACCCCGGCAGTGCCACCATGCTCGTCCAATACGAGCGCGATATGCTTTCGAGATTTTTGAAATTTTTCAAAAAGGTCGTCCAAGGACTGCGTCAATGGAACCTTCATGATTTTTTCAAGAGAAAGGGAGGAAAGCTGTGTTTTTCCGTGACCGTTGTTTTTGAATCGATACGCTTCACGAAAGGTGATGATAAAATCTACATCGTCGGTCGTTGTGCCATAGATTGGCATTCTCGTATGACTCGAATTCATAAAAAATTCACAAACCTCATCAATGGTCATATCAAGAGATACAAATTCCACATTTACTCGTGGAGTCATCACAGATTCCGCACTCGTATCGGAAAGCGAGAGGAGATTTTTTATCTGCCTTCGCTCATCAGCTTCCATTTCACCATCAGTGTGAGACATATCAATAAATGCCTCCACTTCTTCGTAGCTTATTTTATGAATGTAGCTCTTGGATCCAAAAAGTCGCGCGACTCATCGTACAAAAAAACTAAGAATATATGTGCCTGGACGAAACAGAGGAATCAACACTCGATAGATCGGAGCCACGGCCAAGCTTATCGGTACATTAAATCTACTACATACCGTTTTGGGCGTTACCTCTCCAAATACCAGTAGCATTACTGTAACGGCGGCTGTGGCAAACAAAATACCATATTCCGATGGAAGTCGAAGTGACTCCGCAATCGAAATACTCGCTACTGTCGCAAGCGCTGAAGC
>JBEICN010000069.1:0-1554 GCA_040383945.1 Candidatus Peribacteria bacterium
GCCCAATATCTATGGAGAAAAGGTGGTGCTTCGAATTCTCAAAAAAGAAGCGTCTCTGATCGATTTGCGCTCCATAGGCATTCTGCCAATCAATATGGTCAAAATACAACGCCACCTGGAAAATAGCAACTGACTCATACTCGTAGTGGGACCGACCGGATCGGGAAAATCCACCACGCTCTACAGCATGCTTTCGACATTCAATCCGGAAGAAAACAATATATCCACTCTAGAAGATCCCGTTGAATATCGGATGCCGGGAGTAAACCATTCTCAAATCAATCCGCAAATTGGTTTTGATTTTTCTGACGGCTTGCGATCGCTCTTGCGACAAGATCCTGATATCATTATGGTCGGAGAGATTCGAGATGGACAAACGGCACATTTGGCAGTAGAAGCCTCGATCACAGGACATTTGGTATTTTCTACCATACATGCCAACTCAACTACCAACACTATTCAACGATTAGTGAATCTCGGAATTGATCCACTGCTGCTCGTTTCCTCTCTGAAGCTCGTGATTTCACAACGGCTCGCACGAAAACTCTGTCCACACTGTCGCATAGCTCATCAGCCAGAGCCAGCGGTTCGAGAAAAAATTATTTCACGAGTAGGTAAATATATAAACGACAAGGAAGGTTTTGTCATCTATAAAATGAATCCTGAAGGATGTGAACGGTGTAAACATAAAGGATACAAAGGGAGAACGGGTTTTTTTGAAATACTGGAAATGACCGAGGGGATCGAAAAACTTGTTCTCGCAAAAGCATCTAAAACGCAAATAGAAATCCAAGCCATTGGAGATGGAATGATTCACATAAAAGATGATGCTCTCATCAAAGTGATACTGGGGGAAGTGAGTTTGGAAGAAGTTTTACAAGTACTTTGAGGATAGTGTCAAGTGCAGTTTCTCTCAAAAACTTATACAAAAATTGAGAAACGGCGAATTCTCTTATATAGTATATACATGACACAACAAGAAATACAACGACGTCTCGCCCTCAGCGGGCTCGAATCTCAGGCTCAGCAAGAAATTATACGAATTTTTGACTGTCTGAGCGATCAAAGGAAAATCGCCATATTCGACGAATGGGATCAGCTCATACATCGGATCAAACGGCGTTATGAGCTACTACAGGAGGAACGGATGGTGCTCATAGTTGATCCACTTGATGCTCTGACACAAGAATACGGAAATTACCTCAAAAGCTTTCATCGAGAAACCGCCTCCAAAAAACTCAGAAATCTTCAAACAAATATTTAATTTATTCATTATGGTACCACGAACTTCAGAAGTCCTCGATCAGCACTTCGAATCACAACACGCCACTCCTCCACATGAAACCATGCGAAACCAAGCGCTAGAACAGGCGGCAAAGTATGGGATTCCTTATGAAATAGCCGCAAAAGTCATTGACCAAAAACTTCAAGTAGCACAGGCACTCTACGATCAAATGATCGAAGCGCGAAAGCAAGCTGAAGGAGAAATCGGAATAATTCGAGCAGAGGTTGATGCGCAGATACTCGCAAACAAAGTCATGGAAAACTATGGAA